>NZ_AZUX01000032.1:0-79136 GCF_000513915.1 Mesorhizobium sp. WSM2561 | reverse complement strand
TCCCAGCCGTTGCGGGCGGCATTGGCCAGGATGTCGGCATAGAGGCGCATGCTCGTGATTTTCACATCCGATTCCAGCACCTGCCTGCATCCTCTTGCGAACGACGGCGACTGGGCGGCGGAAAAACTCAAGATCGTGCATGCCAGCATTATCGAAACAGGACGCATGGAAACCTCCCCCTGATTGCCGCTTTTTGCGGCAAACGACCTTGCAATTTGTGCGCCTGCGACGGGAACGGGCAGATGCAGTATTCGGCCTCCTGCATTTGTAGTATTCTGTCCTGGGACGGGTTCCACCATGACGGTCAATGACGCTTCGAAAGCGCAGACGCTCGATGCCTTGTCGGGTCGCGAGCGCGCGGTCGCGGAAAAATTCGCAACCGGCATGACTTATCGAGAAATCGGCAATGCACTTTTCATTGCCCCGACCACTGTTCGCACCCACCTTGCGGCCATCTACGAAAAACTTGGCGTGCATACCAAGATCGGGCTCGCGGCGCATTTTGCCGGCGCTTCCGGCGCTCGGCCGGACGCGCTGTCACCCCATCAAAGCGGAAAACCGCGGCTGGCGGTGATGCGGTTGAGGGTCAGTTCGGCAAAACAAAGACCGACGCGGATGCATTGACGCGCGCGTTGACCGCAGAGCTCGGCCGCTTCTCCCAGATCGGAATCGTCTCAGCGGCCACAATGTTCGCGCTCGCGAAGCGGCAGCTCACTGTCAAGGAAATCGGCAAGACCACGGGAGCCGACTATGTCCTGGAAGTCGCGGTCCATCGCCAGGACAAGGCCACGCACGCCTTCGCGCATCTCGTGGACGCCCAGGAGGAAGTCGAGGTCTGGAGCGCAAGATACGATCTCGCCCAGACGTCATCGCATGACGAATTGACAGGCGTGATCAGCGGGAACCTGTTCCAGGTGTTGATGAAGCATGCGGCAGGCCCGCCTGCCATCGAGGAAGCAGTTCAGCGCGACAAGCTCTATCTGAAGGCATTTTACCACGTCGAACGGCCGACGGCGAAAGGCATGGTCGTAGCGCGGCGTCTCTGTGAAAGGCTCCTCGCCGCCGAGCCAGACCATGCCTTGATAAGAGAGACCCTTGCCTGGGTCGATTTCCACTCCTGCTTCAACGGATGGTCCAGTGAACCCATCCAGGCCTTTCGCCGGGCTGGTGATGGGGCGCGGGCCGGACTTCGTTGCGATGACCGGGAAGCATGTCTGCACAGTGCTCTCGGATTGGCCGAGACTTATCTTGGAAACTTGCAGACAGGCCTTGGCTGCCTGCGGCGGGCCGTCGCACTCAATCCGAACGATGCAGAGTGCAGTACCTGGCTGGGAATCGGGCTGACTTACGCCGGAGATCTCGAAGGTGCACAGGCAGCTTTCGCGCGGGCCACCCTTCTCAGTCCGGATTATCATCCGATCTTTCTGTTCAGGGGCGATGCCGAATACGCCGCGGGGAACTATGACGCCGCGACTGCCTCGTTTGATCGATTTCTGATGGTCCTGCCTGAATACCACTGGGCACGGCTCCTGCGGGCTGCATCATACGTCGGGATAGGCGATCTCAAGTCTGCGCGGAGAGACGTGTCGTTCGTCTCGCGCGAGTCGCCCACGTTGACCGGCAAGCATGTCGATCAATTGCAGCAGGCGCGCAGTCCGGAGTTCAGGAATAAACTGTTGTCACGCCTCAGCGCCGCAGGACTGCCGTGGAAGTGACTCATCGAGGATGACATTTTGGACTCGCTCTGGTCTTTCGACGCTCGCCTCGGCATGCTGAGCGGCCGATGGGAGCGTTGCCTCGACTGCGTTATTTCCATTCATTCCCGGAGGCCCCAGCGACGCGCACAAGCGGCATTGTCGTGTCTTCCGCTTGCCTTGTCCTTGTGATGTTTTGTTTGCCGCGACGTTAGTCGGACAACCTTGTCTAGGCGAACTTGGTTTCGGTTCAACGGGTCGATCTTCAACGATGTCCTCGGTGCGGGCGAACCGCGCGGGTACTTTCGGCGAGCCTAAGGCGTCGACGCTTATGGAAAGTAGTTGTTGCCCAGAGCGTAGTCCCGTAGAAAATCAAGCCGAAGAAAAGGCCGAGGGGAACCCCGCCTACTGTCATCGGCTTCACGAGCGGTTCCCATAAATGCACGACATCTACTGTTCGTAGCAGATCCCCGAAATGGAGAGGTGCAAGCGATCCTGGATTTCTGCCGTCGAGAATGAGCCTACCAACGGCGAGGGTCGCGGCCCAGATGAAAGGAAATGTGATCGGATTCCCAATCGCGGTACCCAATGCCGAGGCAGCCAGATTGCCTCTGATAAACAGCGCAACAGTAGCGGCTATGATGAAATGGAAGCCCACGAACGGCAAGAACGATGCGAATACACCGGCGGCCACCCCTGCGGCAACCGCATGCGGCGCGGCGGTCAGGCGGAGGATTCGTTTTGTAAAATAGCGAGCCGACCGCCGAAATGATCGTGTTGGCCAAAAGAGACCCCCTGACCTTGCTCCAAACGGTCGCCTGGTTTCTCCTTTTGAAGAGCATTTTTCGCTCGCGACGTTTGCGTCACTTCGGTCGAAGGCAGCCCGGAATATGCCAGAGCGGAACCAGTTTAGTAACCTTAGGCCCGTGTCATCAACGCAGGCGGTGCACATTCGAATCTGCGCTTCACTACCGAGGAGATTGCCGTTCAGCGCATCGATCGGCAAAGCCGAGGCTTTCGGGTGGAGTCATCCCCTAAAATGAGCGCGTCGCCTGGACACCGCGAGGTGCCTCGAACAGGCTGACGACCTAGATCGTAGCCAAAGTCGGGGCCTGACGCGCCCTCACCCGTTCAGCCTTGAGCAGTCTCCTCGAGGATGTTGTCGATTTTCATCGCGATCCCTCCGCTGCATCGGTTCTGACAGTGCCCTGTTGGGTTTGAATGACGCCGTCGAGTAGACCAGACCGCTGAGGCAGGTAGTCCGACAAATTCACGAATTGCATCGGCATTGAGTTGAGCATCCTCTTTATCGGAGCCCGGAACGCCCAGCCCGCGCCCGTTCGCATAACCAACATCGTGCTGCAGATGTCTACGCCGGATGCGCGATCAACGTTGGTGTCAACGGTCACGTCGACAATATCTGAAAGCGGCGCTTCGGCAGGCTTCAACTTCCAAAAGAGAAGCTTGCTTTGCATCCGCGCTTTTCCAATCTCCTTGCTTAAGCTCAGGGTCGTAGAACCAGACTTCAACACGAGCCGTTCGGGTGTGTGTTCATTGATTGGCATCTTCACACTCACGTTCACGCTTTGCAAAAATCCCAGATTGTATTCTGGCACTAGTTTTGGTCGCGAAAATCTCCAATCCGGCTCTCTCCGGTCGCTCGATGCGGCGCTGCCGGCCGCGCGCTACAAGCATTTCCGGAAGAGCAAGGGCACATCACCAATGGGTACCTGCGCCTCGTCCGACTGCAGAAAAGTATACCACGAAAATCTAGTGACGAAGGCCCCGGCAAAGTCAGGAAATAGCGCAGCGCCGAGTATTGCCGGTGCTACGCCGAACGCCGTCTGCAACCTCTTTGGCGGTGGCGATAATTGCTGCCGATGCGAATGAAGGAGTTTCTGCTTGTGTGCGGCCGGCCGCCGCCGACGGTTCTGCGTGGTGGATCGCCTTGCGGCAGCTACGGCCGTCGCCGGACTTGAGCCGCACGACCCGGCGTCCCGCTTTTGCCAGACTCACCAGCTGACCAGGGCGCGTCTGTATAATGGAGAGGCGGAGCCCCCTGACGGGATTGCCACGATGAAGGGCGAAAGGTGTTCAAATGTCTCGTGGATCGAGCCAATAGGCGACAATGGCGGTCGCCAATCGCCTTCAGTCCACTAATAGCACGTGCCCGTCCCGGAAATTCCGATGCATTCCTAAGGGATTCTACTGAGAAGCTGCTTGAGAGCGTAAGGAGGTCAGGGCGCAGAATTCTTCGTTGCAAAATTGATGCGCAGGCTATTTCGATGCCGAGAATATCTCGGCCGATCCACTCGGCGCCTATGTGAGCAAAGCCATGGGCGACAGCCGAACAGGACCAGGTTGCGCCGGTGATGAAACTGTAGCAGACCGAAGCATCATGCCCGAAAGCGTCCCTCACGATTATTCTATCCTGCGCGACGCCGTCGTCTTCCTTATGGCTTCTATCTTGGTTGTGCCCTTGGTGCGCAGGCTCGGCATTGAAGCGGTCATCGGTTACTTGATCGCGGGCCTTGTTATCGGACCGTATGGTTTTGGACTGGTGGGCGAGGTTGAGGGAACGCACCGCCTCGCCGAGCTCGGCATTGTGTTCATGCTATTTGCGATCGGGCTGGAGCTGTCGTTCGACCGCCTTCGCACCATGGCGCTATATGTGTTCGGACTTGGCGTGGCACAGGTTGCCGTCACGGGTGCTGTCATCGGAGCGGGGGTACTAGCGTTCGGAGGCACCATCGGACAGGCGGCGATAATCGGCGGCGCCCTCGCTCTTTCGTCAACGGCTTTCGTGTTGCGCCTGCTGTCGGAGCGCGGCGAGCTGTCCAGTCATCTCGGGCGGGCAGTTCTTTCCGTTCTGCTCTTGCAGGATCTCGCGCTCGTTCCCGGCTTGGCGGTTGTCACAGCGCTGGGCCAAGAGCCTGAAGAACTGGCTTGGACGCTCGCCGAGGCGGGCCTCAAGGCCACCGTGGCGCTAGTCATCTTGCTTGCCGCCGGGCGTCTGCTGCTTCGACCGCTTTACCGCGTTATCGCCGGCACGGGGAACGCGGAGCTTTTCGTTGCAGCTACCCTGCTGGTGGTGCTCGGCACGGCTTGGGGTACCGCACTGGCCGGTCTCCCTATGGCCCTTGGCGCCTTCTTAGCCGGTCTCATGCTTGCCGGCACCGAGTACCGCCACCAGATCGAAGCCGATATCCGGCCTGTCAGAGGCGTCTTGTTGGGCTTGTTTTTCATCTCGATCGGCATGCTGGTCGACGTCGGCGTCGTCTTGCCTCAGTTCCACTGGATACTGTTGGTCGCCGTTGCACTCATAGCCGTGAAGGCGTTGCTAATCCTCGGCCTATGTAGGGCATTCGGGTTGCCGCTGCCACTCGCAGCAAGCGCTGGCCTGCACCTTGCCCAAGGCGGCGAGTTGGCTTTTGTGCTGTTCAGCCTCGCGATGGGCGCCCAGGCGCTATCGGTCGAGACCGGTCAGTTCCTGCTTGCCGTCGTCGCCGTCAGCATGGCTACCACGCCACTTCTGGCCCGGGCCGGTCGAGCAGTCCAGAGCCAGCTTGAGCGACGGGGGCTACCCAGCAGAACTCAGTTGCAGGCAGAGACCGAAGCTTGCTCGGGCCATGTTGTCATTGCCGGGTTCGGGCGGGTCGGCCAGGTGATCGGTAAATTGCTCGACGAGCGTGGATACAGGTGGGTTGCAGTCGACCTCGACGCCAAAAATGTCGAGCGGTCCCGGAAAGAACGTCTACCGGTCTTTTTTGGCGACGCTTCTCAGGAGGAGATGGTGGCCGCAGCGAGAATCGACAGCGCAAAGGCCATGGTGGTCACTCTGGACGACCCCGAGGCAGCCAAATCGGTTCTTGCGGCGCTGAGACGCAAACTGCCCGACCTCCCAGTGGTTGTGCGGGCGCGTCACCACGTGCATGTGCAAGAGCTGCTTGAGAAAGGCGCGACAACCGTGATGCCCGAAACGACGGAATCCAGCCTTCTCCTGGGTGCAGCTGTCCTTCAAGAACTCGGGGACAGCAAAACGGATGTGGATGCGGCCGTCAGGACCGTCCGCAAGCGTTCTTACCCCACGTCCCCAAGCGGCTCCGACCTTCCCTGAGTCTGAGTGCTTGGCATTTACCGCCTCGCGGTGATCTGTACCTGCTCCATGCAATGGCAGGCAGCACAAGCGACTCCACATGCCGAAAACCCGGTTTTTACCGCCTCCGCCGCCGGGCGACATAGATGATGGCAGCGCCAGAGCCGTCGAATTCGACGGCGAGCACCTGGGTGGGCAGTATTTGCCGCGAATCGATAGCGTGGAAGAGCATCGCGTTACCTTCGAGCTCCTTCCGAAGCTGCGAAATCTCGGCTCGATATTCCTCGACCTTGGCGTCGAGTTCCAGCGGGATGCCTCCTTGGCTTGCTCCCGCGTCGGCTAGCAAGACGATGTCGACCTTGCTCAGATTGGACACTTTCCTGATTGTGCCGATGTTTTCGCTGGTCTTCTCGATCGCGGCAACGATCTTGCCGATATGAATCTCGGCCGATGCCTCGCCCACCATCACCTCCGAACCGATGATTTTGCCGATCGCCTCCTGGCTGTCGATTCCTTGCGCATTGAGCTGTATGATCGAACCAGTCGCAGCGATGAAACCTCCCACGACCGCGGCAAAAAACCGTTTGGATTCCTCAGTCATCCTAGTGATAGCTATATCTCCCGCGGTTGCTGGCTTTAACCGGATCACGGCAATGCGCCTGATGCCCCTATTTTCGCTCACCGTTTTTAAACAACGAGCCGGTGCGTTCGAGCATGTCCGACATAGTACGGGCGAAAGCGTCGGTTTTTGGGGAGCTCTGGATCAATGATGAAGGCAGCGGCCGCAGAGAAGCACGCAAGCGCATCGGCACGCGTTCTGCCGTGCCGCCCCACCGCTCCTTGGTCAGACGCAAATGATCTGGCCTTCAGCGAGTTAACGATGGCGAGTACCTCATCGGGGTGTGTTTGTTTGCTGGCATCCGCCGACTCCGGGGGCGCAGTGGGTGGCCACCGCCCAACACGAGCCGTTCCAATTCCCGGCCACTCGGAGCGCGTCTCGGCCACGGCGGGGCCGCTCCATATTGTTCAAGCCTATTTCCAATGGAGAGGCCGCTTGGCCCACATACAGAGTTCTTCCTCACTTGTAATGCCTGCAAGAAAGTAGCCTATGATCCGTGAAGCACGAAGTTCACGTGCGTGCTCGTCCTCTCCCGCCACTCCCGTCATTTCGAACACTCGCCCGAGCATTTCGAGCTCGGCGGGCTCGAGGATGAACCCTGCCTCTTCTATTGCCCTAGGTGACGGCACCAGTCGTTCCTTTATCTTGCATTCTCGTGCCCGAAGCCGTGCCGGTAGCGATATAGACCTGGTTTGAGCTTGCGCTACAGAGCGGCTTCCCATCGAAATCGCCAGAGCGCTTAATCAGCGAAAGCCCAGCCGCCCAAAGGCGGGGTACTGCCTCCTGCACAAGGATCACGCGCAGGCCGCGCAAGGGCCGGGTGGCACGATCCGGTCATACACCGACGGAATCTGGTATATCGAAGATGCAGCCATGACTCTGATCGGGCTTTCGAAGTTAAGCAAAACCCAGGTCCAGGTCACAATCAACTGAAAACGAGAGCTCCTCCTGACTTTGTGTTCGGAGTGCACCAGCGAGGACAAGGCAAAACCCACACATCGCGCTCAATACTATGCAAGCAACTCTGCGCCCGGCACCCTATTTCACGTCACGAGTTGTACACGCAACTGCGCTAAGGCGCGAATGCCAAGGCGCTTGCGCCACTCGATCTTCTGCGCCTCGATGGCGAGGCGCATAGCCGGAAAGCGGGAGAGGATTCGTTCGAACCCGATCGCGGCCTCCGCCCGAGCGAGTTGGAAACCGAGGCAGAAATGCACGCCTGTGCCGAAGGAGAGGTGCGGGTTTGGGTGGCGCGTGATGTCGAAACGGTGTGGATCCTCAAACTTGGCGGGATCGCTGTTTGCCGCCGCCAGGAATCCGGCGAACATCTCGCCGCGGCGGAATTGCCGTCCCTGCCAGACCATGTCGCGGGTCGCGAAGCGCGGCTTGGTCATTTGCACTGGCGATACATAGCGCAGGCACTCCTCGACGCAGGTGGGCATCAGGCTAGGGTCGCTTTGCAGCCTGCGGCGTTGGTCCTCGTGAGACAACAATGCAAAGAGCCCGCCGGAGATCAAATGAGTCGTGGTTTCCTGCCCCGCGCCGAAGAGCAGAAAGATCATCGAGACGAGTTCATCCTCGCTGAGCTTCTGCCCATCGGTTTCAGCATCGCGCAGCGCCACGATCAATCCATCGGGCAGCGCTCCGCCTCCCTGCCGTGACACGCGGCGAAGATGGCGGACTGCACGGATCACACCGGGAATGGCGCGGAGCACGGCGCCGATATTGGCGGTGTCCTTCAGCCCACCCAGCCAGCTCTTGAATCGATCGTGTTCCTGCTCCGGCAGGCCGAGCATCGCACAGATGACCGAAAGCGGAAGATCGCGACAGAACTCGGTCATGAGATCGACCTCGGGCCTTCCCTCCATCTTGTCGAGAAGCCGATCGGCTATTTGCGTGATCATCGGCTTCATGGCCTCAACGGTTCGGCGCTGGAACGCCTGGTCGAAGAGGCCACGCAGGCGACGGTGCTCCGGGTCGTCATGGCCGAGCATATTCAGCGCCAGAAGACTGAGCGACCTCGGCAGAACTCTCAGTATCCGCGCCTGTGTCCTGCTCCCCGCGTTGGCAGGGTCGCGCGCGAAGCTCTCGTGGTCCTTCAACAAGGTTGCGCAGGCGTCGTGCGTCACGGCGAGCCAGGTGCGGCCGACAATCGGCAGCCTCATGGGGACGACTGGTCCTTCGGCGCGCATGCGGTCGAGTGTGAGGAAGGGGTTTGCGTGGAAGCCCGGCGATAAGATGTCGAAATCGCGCGTCTCGACCATACCCTCACTCCAATGTCGTCAGTCCTTCACAAGGCGCTGCGCTTCGCCGGTTAACCCGCCTCGGCCTTCGAACGCACCGGAACGCTAGCATAAAAGACGACCGGGGGGGTCGACTGGTCCGAAACGGATGAAATCATATCAACTGGCGTTCCTTGCTGCTCGAGCTGCATAAATCTGGTTGGGACTGGAGCCGGTGAATGGGCGGCCGTTGAAGTCACCGTATCGGGCGGCGAGTTCCAGACCTGCCAAGGCAAGGCGCAGCGGCATCTCCTGCGGAAAATAGGCGCGCAGGCGCATCGCGCGACAGGTGGTATTTTTCGCCCCAACGCTTCGAAGCGCCATCTCAAGATTTGGACCTGCTGGACCGGGTCATAGGAAATCAATTCCTTGCTGCCCGAGACATATGAGCGATCAGGCTCGGTTTCGCTCCGTTCAGCTGTATGGCCGCATTGCGCAAGATCGCGCACGTTTGGATTCACGACATCGAAGGCCAACAATCCCCCCGGGACGAGATGTCTGGCAATCCTGCTTAGGCATTCAACGATGTCTTCGTTAGCTGTCATGTGAGCCAACGAATTGCAGGAGACGATCACCAAGGCGAAATACCTGCCAAGATCGAACCTGCACATATCGCCGAGCACAAATTCCACTTTGGCGCGCTTCGCCTCAGCCTTGGCGCGAGCAGCGCTTAGCATGGGATACGAAGCATCAAGCCCGACCACCTCGTGGCCGTCTAGCGCCAGCGGTATCGTTAGTCGGCCAGTACCGCAGGCAAGTTCCAAGATCGGGCCGCCGGTGGAACATGCGAGCTTGCGGTAGAATGATGCGCACGGGCCGGGCTTAACCACCGCATCGTACAATGATGGCAGGTCGTAGAGCGTCGCGCAGTGTTCTCGGCTCATTCCAAACTTCCGGTGACGATTCGGCGGAAGGGAAGAAAAAACAGGTCCAGAGCTCACTCAAGCGCTTTCGTGAGTTGCACCTGGAATTGCGGACATGCCGGCTGCACGTGACGTGCCAAGATCGACATTGCAGTTGATAATCTTTTGGCGGCCATCTTGAACGATCGGCGACAGCGTCGGATTGTCGGACCGCGCCAAGATATTTTACGTGATCTGATCATGTTCCAAACCAAAAAGGGTAAATTCAATGGCCACACGTCCAATTTCCCTGCGAACAGAAAGCCACACGAAAGAGGGTTGGCCTGAGAAGATTGGCACTGTCATTGGCGCTTCAGCCAGTGTCCTCATCACCGCCATGATAATCTGGCCGATACTGCGTCATATTTTTTCTTGAAGGGGAGCACCACCTGCCTTCTGGCCGTAGATGAGGCCCGGCGTTTGGTGCAATCCTGCTAGTTTATTTCTTCCGGTTGCGGGGTCGGGCCTCGGCTGCGCATGCCCGGGGACAGTGAACAAATATCGTGGGTTGAACCGGTCCGCCAACCGTGGAAAAGAGCGCGGATGCTAAATCAACCCCGCTTTCGTCCCCCCTCAATTGCCCGGTCCTTCTTTAGCAATGAAGCCGCGGGTGGCCTGACGCTAATGTGTGTCGCCGCTTTGGCCTTGCTGATTGCGAACTCCCCACTCGCTCCCGTCTATTTCGATGTGCTGCGCCGATATGTTTTTGGGCTGTCGGTTTTGCACTGGGTCAATGACGCACTGATGGCCGTCTTCTTCCTTCTGGTGGGCCTCGAAATCAAACGCGAGCTCCTGGACGGGCAATTGGCGACATGGTCGCGGCGCGCACTGCCGGGGATAGCCGCACTTGGCGGCATGATCGTGCCGGCAATGATCTTCGTCGCGATCAACTGGAACGAGCCGCTGAACCTCAGGGGCTGGGCCATTCCTTCTGCGACGGACATTGCCTTCGCGCTTGGGGTCCTCGCGCTCCTCGGTCCGCGTGTTCCAGTTTCGCTGAAGATATTCCTCACGGCACTAGCGATTCTGGATGACTTGGGAGCAGTCGCGATCATCGCGCTCTTCTACACCGCCGAACTCTCGCCACTGATGCTGGGGCTTGCGGCCGCGACGTTGTTGGCTCTGGCGGCCCTGAACCGGTACGGCGTGAAGCACCTCGCGCCGTACCTAATCCTTGGCACCGCGCTCTGGTTTTTCATGCTGCAGTCAGGCGTTCACGCGACGATCGCAGGAGTCGCACTGGCGCTAACAATCCCGTTGAATGTCTCGTCCGGAGATAGCCCGGAATCACCGCTTCACCGACTTGAACACGCCCTCAGCCCGTGGGTGGCATTTCTCATTGTTCCGATTTTCGGGTTTGCCAATGCAGGGGTTTCCTTCGCCGGGGTCACTCCCGCCGCGTTGCTCGATCCGGCGCCACTGGGTATTGCACTCGGACTCTTTGTCGGCAAACAGGTCGGCGTTTTCGGCTTCGCCCGGTTGGCCATTCGGTTAGATCTGGCGGACATGCCACGCCGTGCTTCCTGGGCGCAACTCTACGGAGTGGCGGTGCTGTGCGGAATAGGCTTCACGATGAGCCTCTTTGTGGGGCTCCTTGCCTATCCGGGCTCTGCACTCCTTCAGGACCAAACGAAGATTGGTGTGCTTTTGGGATCGACGCTTGCGGGCATCGTCGGATGGTTGGTTCTTCGCGTGGCGAAGGCGAAGCTTCCAAAGGCATCTTAACACGTCGCACGTCAGGAGCCATTTTCGACGTCTCGCGTGACCTGTTGATCTAGAACAAAAATAGGATCACAGTAACCCATTGGGAGCGTCCGTGGGAGGACCCGCCGTGGGCATCGCCAGTGGGCTGCAAGACCGCCACGGCCAAGCAGCTTCTGGAATGGAATCTCCAGAATGCGCGATGTGGCGACGCTGTGTCGGTCAAATTGGCGATCGAGATGATCCGTCGCGTTGCCCCCAGCTTACAGACACGGACGAACAACTGAGTGCGGATGTCGTAGAAGCGGCGACAGGCCTTGGGCTATTCGTCGCCTTTGATGGTCGCGAGTAGGAAGTGCTCTGGTTCTCCCCTCCGGTCTACGTGAAAACGGAAACAGCAGGCGTGCGCTATGGCGTCACCCACGTTGAGGGTGCTGCGGACGAGCTTGTCACTTGGACCAAGCGCGGCCCTAAATGGAGACATGCGGTCGAGCTCTGCCTGGAAGGATTGCAAGGCAGAGTGCCTCCGGTTGCGGTCCGTGACGCCTTCGAAGCAGCTGCCAGAGAAGAAGGTATGCTCCTTCCTGAGTAACCGTCTCCGGCGCAATCCTGAGGCTGGTTCTGTGACTGCTTTGGGTGGTGGTTTGCGGACCTTTGCTATGTGTCGCTCCGCTTTGCTTTAACTTTAAGGCCGAACATGGCGGCTAACCCGGAAATGCTGACGGTCAAGGGCCAGGGCCAAAATACGCCCCACGCTGTCGACGAACGTGCCAGGCACCGGCGGACGTTCATCTGGATCGAACGCAAGTCAACGACGGCAGACTGGCCCCCTCCCGTTGCAACAGGCAAAAAGTCAAAACGCGAGGCCAAACGCCGGGTAGACTCCGGCGAGCGAGATAAGTCCCGTGGCCAATGACGATCGCGCCGCCTCGATCTCGGTCTCTTGGGGTTCTACGTCGCCGACTCTTTCGACGGACAACTTTGCCCTCGATAACGAGAATGACGACGGCAGGAACTTGGAAGAGCGCTGAGGAGCTTGGGATGTGATTGAGACGATCGCGTTGCGTATCGCAGGCCACGACGTCGCTGCTGTAGCCATGCAGCACCGTCATCTGCCGCCTCAGCAGCGCCGCATCAATTGCCCTGCGCCGGGAGGTGAAGGCAACGGCACTCACGAAAAATCCGACGACAAAAAGCAGTAAATTGACTCTAGGCTCATCCGATTTGATAGCCAGGGGAACGGAACGTGACCATTTTATTAAATTAGCAATGATGCATATAACTGCCTATGGTAGAAGTAGCCGGCGACCGTCCCGCAGACGCCCCGCCGGTTAGGCCCAGCGGCCACCCACCCAAACTCCAACTGGCTGCTGGGCCGCCCCATCTCAGCGAGAAAGCATGGACGACCAAAGATAATATCTGCAACGAATGGGCCGGCCTCAAGCTGGTTCGCATGGCTATTGAACAGACCTGCCCCATCTTCTGCCAGACTGTATCCGGTTTGCCCGCCACGGTGGCGGAGCTGGCGACTTCCAGCGCGGCGGCCGATCCGACCAGAAGACCCATTGCAGCAATAGTGGAAACCAAGGTTCTTGGTGTTCTTGTTTTCATCTGCGGGTTCCTCCCTACGATAGCCCGCCACCATCTATTTTCTCATGAATGTCGGCTTCCCGATAGAGACTCATGCCCGAATACAACGATGGCCGCGAAGGTCCGGATGTGAGCGCACCTTGCTCGTTCCAACAGCCTCCCCCGTACGGCAAATTTCACCCAAAGCGGTATTCCCTTTCGGGTACCAAGCGTCAGATTTTCACCACTAGCGCTTGGCAGCTAGAGCCTTTGCTTCCCGGAGCAACGATGCCCAATGGAGCCCGAGGAACAAGATAAGCTCTCGGGCCTGTTCTTCGGTGATGCCGGTTTCTTTGACCAAGCGTCGAACGACGATTTCCATGTTGTTCGGCGCTCTATCCTGTTCATCGGCCATAGGAGAAACTCCTTACGATGCTAACTTCGCTATCTGGCGCTTGTTCCCGAGCGCGTGGTAAAAAGCACCGAGCTGGCCCTAGCCGTAGAGGATCGTCCCACTGTGAAAACCGGGTAACGCATTGTTGGAGTCGTCCCTCTCTTCGGCCACGGCCTTACGGGCTGTCTTGAAAAGCCCGCGCCTCTGGCGGAGAGCGCGGGCCCCGATCGGGTGGGCCCGATCTGCAGCGGGCAGTGAGGAGCACGCCCACTGGTCACAGACAAGTATTAGAACTCTCTAAGTTCCACCCTGAATAGCACTTCGGAAATGATTGCAGAAGCATCGATACGTGCGCGGTGCTTGTGCGGTCGCGGCCAAGGAGCGCACCTGCCAAATGGAGTGAAATCCTTAGCCATTCCTTCATCCATCTTTCCTTAAATACCGGCATGGAATTGGGCGCCCGTATCTTGAGGTGGTTTGTCCGCTATCCGCGACGAGGCATCGGCACGAGCGGCAACGTTGCCATCATCTTTGCCCTGTCTTTGCCGATTGTTGTTGGTGGTGCGGCTCTCGGGGTCGAGACCTCCTATTGGTATTACAGCAGCCTGAAATTACAGGCGGTGGCCGACGCGGCAGCTTATGCTGGCGCTTTGGAAAAGGTTTCGGGATCCGACAAACCCGCGATTGTCTCGGCCGCGACGCTTTCAGCAGCCTCGAACGGTTTTGCAGCGTCGACAGGCACGATTAAAGTTTTCACACCCCCGTCATCCGGCCCAAACGTGGCGAAAAAGGCTGTCGAGGTCATCGTTCATCAGAACCTCGATCGATTTTTCACGTCGATATTCACGCAGAACGAGGTTGGCGCACGGGCAAGAGCGGTGGCTCTTATCACGGAGGCTTCAAAGGCCTGCGTTCTGGCGCTCAATCCTTCTGCTTCGAAAGCGGCCCTCTTTTCTGGCAATTCGACCACAAAACTGACGGGCTGCTCCATCATGTCGAATTCGATTGCTCCGGACGCCGTCAAGCTTCAGGGATCGGCAAGCCTTGATGTCGACTGCCTGATATCGGCCGGTGGGATGTCACTGGCCAATCCTGTGAAGACCGTCTGCACCAGCCTGATAACCCAGGCGTTGCCCGCTGCCGATCCTTTTGCCGACCTTCCGGCGCCACCGGCCACGAACCCCTGTCAAAACGGCAATCAGTCAACGTTGCAACCTGGAACATACTGCAGAGGACTCAGCTTGAGCGGCAATGTAACGCTCTCGCCCGGGGTATACGTCATTCAAGGTGGCGATTTCAAAGCGAACTCGAATGCAAACATTTCCGGCGAGGGAGTCATCATCTATCTGGCCGGTACCTCCGGCGTCACCATGAACGGCACTGCCACCGTCAAGCTTAGCGCACCGACATCAGGCAGCTATTCGGGTGTGCTATTTTACGGCGACAGAGCAAACTTAGCGGGATCGAGCACCTTCAATGGCACGGCGGACTCGCTTTTGACCGGCGCCATGTATTTTCCAACGCAGGCGGTCGATTACCTCGGCAATTTCTCGGGCAAAAATGGTTGCACACAGGTCGTCGCCAGCACCGTGCAGTGGTCCGGCAACACAAGCATCAATCAGGATTGCACCAGCCTCGGGATGCGTGAGATTCCGGCGACGCAGTCCGTTCGGCTCGTCGAGTAATCCTCCGTGGAACGGCGACCAGTCCGGATTTGTCGGAGCGATTCGGGTGTTGCGGCGGTGGAGTTTGCGCTGATTGTTCCGATCCTTTGCCTGGTACTTCTTGGCGTCATTAACGGCTGGTCTTTCGTATCAAGCTCGATGTCGATGCGTGCAGGCGTCAAAACGGCAGCAAATTTGGTGATGCAAGGAGAAGCCAATGACGCGGCAACCCAAGTCGTCGCCCTTTCGAGCGGGGAAAATCGTCCCGACGACGCGCAAGTGACATTGGGGCGCAAATATATGTGTGGGAGCACCGTGGCCGATCCATCGATCCTGTGCGACGGTTTGAAAGCTCCCTCGGTCTTCGTTGAAATACAGGCGACAGCCACCTGGTCTCCGCCCTTCGGCTTTGACGTGTTTTCCTTCTCGCGCGAGCTTAGGCATCAACAGGTGATTCGTGTTCGCTAAAGGAAGAGCATTTACGCGTGATGCGTCAGGCGGAGCTGCATTGGAATTCGCACTGCTCGCGCCTTTTCTGATGATGCTTTTGTTCGGGATTTTCGCATTCGGCTGGGCTTTGAACGCCATGTCGAGTGTTCGGTACACGCTGGAAACGTCCTCGCGTGCGCTGCAGATGAAGAACTCGCTGACGCAGGCCCAGTTACAAGCCATTGCCACAGAGAAATTACTGGCTTTAGGGTTGAAAGACGTCAAAGTGACGATTGGAATCGATCCCCCCAGCAGCGGTTTCCGCATGGCGCATCTGACCGCTACCTATGCTTTCGTCATCGAGTTCCCATATTTCGATCGGTATCCGATAAATTACGCAACGACAGTCACAGTTCCGTTGGTTGGAACATAAGCCTCGTTTGAGTCGGGCGCCGCGCCTAGTTCTCCATCCAAAAAACCCTGCAGCGAAGCGTTCCTCGCAGCTTAGATTCAAAGTCGCCGCAGCCGCTGACGATAACGATATGTTTATCAGGCAAGGCCTAATTATCTCGCAAACAACCCCATGAAGCGACGGTCGCCGGGGATTAGGCGAAATGGCTGAAGACGAACAGAGGGGCCAACGCAGGCAGCGCGTCTTCAAGGGCGCGACGATCCTGACCGGCATGACCAGGTCCGAGGGTCACCTGCACGGTGCGCAACATGCATGACGGCGGCGCCGAACTGAAGGTCTCGATCCACCCGCGCGTGCCCGACGAGTTCCTGCTCTATGTGCCGACCGACGGCATCGCCTACAAGGCAGTGGTCCGCTGGCGCCGCGAGGACCGCATCGGCATCATGTTCACCGGCACCGAGCAAAAGCCCCACTGGCACTACGGCTAATCCCTTTTAACCACGCCTCCTAGCCGTCTGCTGGGCGGCGATTGACCCCGGTCCTTTGGACGCCTTGTCCCTCGTCCAGAATTTGTGATTCCGGGGGTGCCACAAAGTGGCCCTCCCCAGCAGGTCAGCCGGCAACCATCGACCCTGACCAGAGCGACTATCTCTTGCGGGTCGGTAGCCTTGGCGATGAACTTTTCCATAAGCGAATGCCACATCGCACTCTGCCGGATAAACGCTTGTGTGAACCACGAAAGGCACGCCCAGCAGGACCAGCTGTAAGCCCAAACTGTCGTCTCAAGTCTTTGCTCCGACGCAAAAAACCCGCCGCACCTTTCAGCACGGCGGGCGATCAGTCGTTCACCAGGCACGAGGGTGGGCGGGGGGTGTGCCTGGGTCGTGGAAAATCCTACGCTCGCCGGCTGCATCGCGTCTAGCAACCGCCGGTTACACCTTTGGGCTTTCGTCTGTCGATTGTACGGTGGCACTTTGCCCTTTAGGAGCGTAGGGTCTCCCGGTCGCCCATACCTTTCCGGCAATTGAGCGCTTGAGAGCGAGCAACGTGCTTTCGCCCAATCAGGGGAGATGTACGATGCAGCAGCTATATTCCAACCTCGTCACTCACTACGAGAACGCGGTGTCTTTTCAAGACAGAGTTGTCGAGCATGAGCGCCGGTGCGGACATATCCTCCCGGAAAGCGAAGCCCTGCTAGAGATTCTGGCCGAGAATTTGGCCGAAGCCCGCCGCGCCCTCGATCGCGTGACGCACAGTCATCACTAGCTCACCGCCCGAAGCGGAATGGCGGCTTTTGGCGTCCGAAGAACGATAGCGGACGTTCAGCCCAGTGGGACCAAGGTCTGAAGCTGACGACATTCCCGGCTTTGAATTTGCTCTCGGAAAGCGGACCTTCACCGCAACCAGCAGATTTGACCCCTTGCTGACCTTCTTGAGCCGGTGCTCTTGCCAGAAAGCAGACATTGGCCGCGACCAGTGCTCATGATCCGTTCCCGACCTTTCCTACGAGGTAGGCAGGGGTCGGACTGATAGACTCGTTCACGAAGCGTCGGTACACTGCCGGACTGCTTTCAGATGAGAGCAATCGCCGCACATGACCGACGAACGCATCCAGCGTCGACTCGCCGCCGTAATGGCGGCCGATGTCGTTGGCTACAGCCGCCTCATGGAAACGGATGAGGCCGGCACGCTGGCCGCGCTCAAGTCCCGACGTAAGCAAGTGTTGCAGCCGTTGGTCGCCAGGCACCATGGCCGGGTCTTTAAGGTGACAGGCGACGGCGTGATGGTGGAGTTCGCCAGCGCCGTCAATGCTTTGCAATGCGCCATAGACGTGCAGCATGCGATGGCTGCCGCCAATGCCGCCCTGCCTGAGAAGCTCCGTATCGTGCTGCGCATTGGCGTCAATTTAGGTGATGTGATGCTCGAGGGCAGTGACCTTTATGGCGATGGCGTCAACATCGCTGCGCGACTGGAAACCACCGCCGAGCCAGGCGGCATCCTCATCTCCGGAACGATCTACGACCACGTCCGAAATAAGATCGAGGTTGGTTTCGAGGATCTCGGGGCCCAGACCGTGAAAAACATTGCCCTGCCAGTTCGCATCTACCGCGTTTCCGGCACGCCGCCTGTTGTGATTTCCATATCCAAGGCCATCACCGACAAGCCTTCGATTGCCGTTTTGCCATTCACGAACATGAGTAGCGATCCCGAGCAGGAGTACTTCGCTGACGGTCTGGCGGAAGACCTGATCACTGACTTGTCGAAAGTGCCGGGTCTGTTGGTGATCGCACGCAACTCCACATTCGCTTACAAGGGGAAGTCAGTCGATGTCCGCTCAGTCGCCAGGGATCTGAGGGTGCGTTATGTGCTTGAAGGAAGTGTGCGCAGGGAGAAGGCTAGGGTGCGGATCAATGCCCAGCTAATCGACGCGACGGACAGCAGTCACCTCTGGGCTGATCGCTTCGATCGCGATTTGGCGGACGTTTTCCTGTTGCAGGACGAGGTAGTCAGCACGATTGTAAGTGCCCTGTCCGGCGTGTTGCCGGCCGCTGTGACCTCCAGCTCACGTAGGACAGCAAGTCTCGAAGCGTATGACCTCTTCGCCCGCGGCCGCGTGCTGGTGGTTCAGTCGCCCGAAAGCAACAGGGCCGCTCCCGTGCTCTTGGAAAGGGCCATCGAACTCGATCCCGGCTTCGCCGATGCTCATGCTTGGCTTGCGATGAGCCACCATTTTGCCTGGGCGTATTGGCTAGATGCTCCAGAGCGCCATCATTCGCTGGCTCTGGCGGCAGCTCGGCGCGCCGTATCGCTTGATCCGGAAAATGCCGTGGCCCATGCAATCCTCGGCGACGTGCTGATCTACGATGGCAAGCCGGATGAAGGCGCGGCGGAGTTGGCCACTGCCCTTCGGGTCAACCCCAATCATGCCGATGCCTGGGCATTCCTGGGGCAACTGAAGGCATTCGAGGGAAAGGCTATCGAGGGCATCGGACATTTGCGCCACGCCATTCGCCTCAATCCGCACCCGCCGGGGTGGTACTTTTGGCTTCTCGGGCTCGCTCAATACGCAGCGGGTCAATACGCCGATGCGGTCGAAACACTCCGGCATGAGGCAACGCACCGGCTCGGCTCGCAACGTATCTTGGCTGCAAGTCTGGCGCGGCTCGGGCATATGGAAGAGGCCAGGGAGGAAGCAAGGCAGTTCCTCGCCTCGAATCAGGATTTCTCGATACAGCACTGGGCAAGCACACAACCGTTCCGGCACGAGGCCGATCGACAGCATTTCATCGATGGCTATGAAGACGCCGGCCTGCCACAGTAGGGCCGGACGTGGCCACAACCCCATCCGTGCAAATTTGGAAATCTAGCCTTGCTGACCATTCGCACAGCCACACTTGCCGACGCAGACGCCATTTGGAGCATACTCGAGCCCATCTTGCGGGCAGGCGAAACTTACGCGCTGCCGCCTGACTGGAGCCGATCCGACGCGCTGTCATACTGGTTTTCCCCGGATCACGAGGTGTTCGTCGCAGAGACCGACGAACTGGTGATGGGAACTTATTATCTGCACGCGAACCAACGGGGCGGCGGTGCCCACGTCGCCAACTGCGGTTATATAACCGCGCCGGACGCGGTCGGCCGGGGTGTTGCAACGGCGATGTGCCAGCATTCTCTGGGTCACGCGGCTGCGCGAGGCTTCCGGGCCATGCAGTTCAACTGTGTGGTCAGTACCAACGAACGCGCGGTCAAGCTTTGGCGTCATCTTGGATTCGACGTTGTCGGAACGATTCCGCAAGGTTTCGAGCATCCGGTTCTGGGGTTTGTGGACACGCTGGTAATGCACCGATCGCTCTGACTGCCTTCCGCAGGCGCATAGCAGCCCTAATACGCAATGTCCGGATGTGCGGCCGTCCGAGTACTTGCCTGAGTGGAAGGAAATCGCCCCAGCGAATCCTTTCGTTCGCCGCGGCCATGGGCCGGGCGATACCGCAGAGGATCTACGACCAGCAAGAAGGCCGCAGATGGCTGGCGGCGGACTGGCATGGACTCTATTCACCTCAGGCTGTCGAGCATTGCTTTAGCCTCTTTGAGGTCCGATGTCTCAAATCCCTCGGTGAACCACGCATAAACCGGCGCGAGCAGATCGCGTGCGTCGGCATGCTTGCCCTGCTCGCGCCAGAGCCTGGCAAGACCGGCGGCCGCACGCAACTCCCAGGACTTTGCGGATTGACGCCAGGCGATTTCGATCGCGTGCTCAAATGCGGCGCTCGCCTCATCTGGTCGTCCGTCCGGCAGGGCTGCCAAAAGCTGCCCGCGCAAGCGATACAGTTCGGCCTCCGGCCAACGCTCCCCTGTCCCCTCGACCACTGCCAGAGCCTCATCCAGTGCACCGAGCCCCCGTTGCATGTCCCCCGAGAGGGCACAAGCCTCGGCCAGCAGGCCAAGGAAGAACGGACGCATCCACGTCGCGCCGCTCTTCCCCCAATCCGCAAGCCCGCGCTGGATCGCTTCTATCCCGGCGGCCTCCTGACCGTGGCGAGCCATGGCCCAGCCCTGGACCACCGTCGCGCTGGCGGCCCATAGATCCAACTTGTGTTCCCGGGCCAGCTCCAGCAATGCCGCCGCGTGCGCCGCGGCCGCGCTGTCGTCGCGGCCGAAAGCCCCCACCAGCGCGCTGTACATCAGGGCAAACCCGAGGGTGTTCTTATGGCCGACCCGGTGGGCCAAGACCAATCCCTCGGCTTGTCGGCGGGATGCCTGATCCGGGTAGCCCAGCAGCCACAGCACCCAGGTCAGGTGGGCGAGCGCGGACACGCCAAGGTCCTGGCCAAAAACAAAGGCCGTCGAACCATGCCGTTCCGGGTCGTACAGCGCAACGGCACACTCGAGGTGCTCGCGGGCGGCGAGCAGCTCGCCCCCCACCTCATCTGTCGCGCCGCACATCCGGTGCGCCAAGCACAGCCGCTCCGGGTCTGGGTGCAGCTCGGCCAAGGCGAGAATTTGCCTGGCCAGCTTCTGCTGCTCGGGAAGCGCCATGCGTACGAATTGGACAGCCCAGAACCCATACAGCACAGGAAACTGTTGTGATGCGTCGCCTACGGCCTCTACCAACTCCTGCGCCCGGGCGAAAGCGGAGGCGGTCTCAGGTGCTGCGTGGCCGTACCGGGCAATGCACGCCTGACCAAGCATAGTCTGAAGATGAAGTTCGCGCTCTGCCCGGGCGCGGCTCTCGGGCAAGGTCCGCACGACGTCAATGCTCCGGGTGAGATGGCCGATGGCTTCCGCAACGGCCGAGCGCCTGAAGGTGCGTTCGCCAGCCCGCTGCCAGTAATCGGCGGCGTGCTCTATCGAGCCCGCTTGGGTGAAGTGATGGGCGAGCAGCTCCGGCTGGGTTTCGACCACGTCCGGCCACCGCTCTTCCAGCACCCTGGCGATCCGCGAGTGGAACTTCTGCCGTGTGCTGCGTAGCAGGCTCCCATAGGCGGCATCCTGAACGAGAGCGTGCTTGAAGGAGTAGATACCTTCGGGCGGGGTGCCGCGGCGGAACGCGAGACCGGCGCTTACGAGCTCGTCCAATCCTTGCGTCAATGCCGCCTCGGGAATTCCCGCCACCGCGGCCAGCAGCTCATTGCTGAACTCTCGGCCGATGACCGCGCCGATCTGTGCCACCTGTTTTGCGACCGGCAACCGATCCAACCGTGCCATCAGTGAAGCCTGCAAGGTGCTCGGCACCGGAAGCGCTGAACCAGCGCTATCGGGCAGACTGGCGCGTTCCAGCACGGCCTTGGTCAATTCCTCGATGAAGAGAGGTACGCCATCGGTCTGCGCCACAATCCGCTCCAGCATCCCCGCCGGAAGCGTCTGATCGACGACAACCTGACTTGCGAGCGTCGTCGCCTGGCGAGGGCCAAGCCGACTCAGCGCCATCAAGGTCACGCTGGCTTGGCCGACCCAAGGCGCATGAAACTCTGGCCGGAAGGAGATGATCACCATTACCGGCAAAGAGGCCACACGCATGATTAACCTGTCCAACAGCTCAAGCGAACTTGGGTCGGCCCAATGCGCGTCCTCGAACAGGATCAGCACGGGAGACCGACGTGCCCTTTCGTCCAGAATCCGGTTCAATGCTCCGAAGGTCTGCTCCTTCTTGCGCTCCGGACTGAGAGCCAGCGGCGGATACCGCTCTCCACCCGGCACGCCAAGCAACTCGGCAATGAGCGTCACTTCTTCGCGAGTTGCGCCGAGTGGGACAAGCAGGGCTTCCAGCTTGTCAAGCCGTGCGTCCGCAGACTCGCTGCGCACGAAACCCGCATCGTTCTGCCAGCGTGCGATGACGGGCTGTAGTGCGCTGTCGCGGTGATGCGGCGAGCAGAAATACTTGAGTCTGAGATGCGCCTCCCCGGCCACGCGCTCCTCGAGCGCAGCGATCAGGCGGGATTTGCCGATGCCGGGCTCGCCGGAGATGAGCACTACCTGCCCTTCGCCGTCCTTCGCTTGCTGCCAGCGGCGCAGCAGCAGATCGAGCTCGTCATCGCGCCCGATCAGCGGCGAGAGGGAGGCCGCGTGCATTGCCGCGAAGCGACTCTCAACCAAGGCTTCGCCAAGCACTTGCCACGCGCACACAGCGCCAGACAGGCCTTTGAGATGAAATTCGCCAAGCTCGCGGCACTCGAACAAGCCGCCGATGCGCCGCCGTGTTTGTGCGTCGATCACTGCGCATCCAGGATCAGCGAGGGATTGTAGGCGCGCGGCGAGGTTTGGGGTCTCGCCTATTACCGTCTGCTCCTGTGCGGCCCCGGCACCCAGCAGGTCGCCGACGACCGCGAGACCACTGGCTATGCCAATGCGAGCGACCAGCCGTTCGCCGGCTGACGCGGCCTGGCCGACCTCCTCCAGCGTAGCCAAGGCGGCGCGCACAGCGCGCTCGGGATCGGCTTCATCAGCTTGTGGCCAACCGAAGTAGACCAGGACCCCGTCGCCCATATACTTCGCCACGAAGCCGCCGTAGCGGCCAACTGTGTCAGCGACACTGCGATGGTAGGCTCCGATCACCTCGCGCATGTCCTCCGGATCCAGGCGGCCCGCGAGTGCCGTCGAGCCGACGACGTCAACGAACATGACCGTTAGCTGCCGCCGCTCAGCCTCTGGAAGCGGCGGGGCTGTGCCTGGGGCCGCCGCCAGGGATCTCGTGGTCGAGGTGGCCGCTGTATCCGAACTAGCGCGCAGGGCGTCGATGGCGGCGAGCAGCTTGCGGCGGTGACCGATCGATGTGACCCCGAGCGCCACGAGATCGTCGGCCGTAAGCTGGGGAAGCGTATCAGCTTCAATGTCGTTGTCGCGAAAAGCCGGCTCGTATTGCTGCAGGCCGAGGCTCAGTAGCCATGCCGCGATATCCACGCCCCTTCTCCTCTTCGGCTGCGGGGGCTGCCCTGTTCTCCAGACTATATCCCAAATTGATGGAGTAGGCGGAAATCTCTTTGAAAGAGGCCGCTGAAACGGAGAGGCGGTCTCTCGCCAGTCTTGGAATCCGATCAATCTGTCTTCCGCATCGCCTGCGCGAGCTGGACCCGGTCCCCCGCAACTAAGGGAAGGCCGTCGGCAAATTTGGTACGAACTGACACCCGGTTTCGCTCGAGTTCGCCCCAAGAGGGCGCAACCACCTCTTGCACAGCTTCTCGCAAGTCTACGGGCTCTACGTCTTTACCAGGCAAACTGTGACGTTCCACTCGCCGGGCAAGGAGGTTCTACCATGACCTTCACAAGCTGGCGACCGTGCTGGCATTCGACGCAGCATGCTGAAGAGTGGAAAGCCGTCGGTTTCGACAGCCACATTGCGAGTGCCGTCTTCTCCAATTGCCGTGTAAGGTTCTTTTCACACCCTCAGTGGTGGCGCTGAATAACACCTCGCGCTGACTATCTACGGTCATATGCCGGTAATTCCTCTGCCACCAGACCACCATTCGTACCACAGTTCATCCTCCGGAACTTCGTGGAGAAGGTTGGATTTCGGGTCCACTCCCTCTACCACCTTCAAAATTGCCCAAACAATTCTCCGGCCCCTTCATGGCTCCCGGAAGCCCAGCGTTTGTGGGATGTGCGGCCGAAAGCTGGGGAGAGCGGAAACAACCTTCCCATTCAATCTGCTCTCCGAATGTCCATCATTCTCCGAAGCTGGGGAGCCTTTTGGATCTTCGGTCCGGCCCATCCGCGGGCACAATCTTTGCGTTTCCGCCAACGGTTCCGCCAATGGCGTCTCTATGACTTGCCCGCAAGCACCGCCGCAACCTATAGGTTTGCAACTAGCCTTATGGTTTGCTAGCTTCACCGTAGGGATGAGGAGATGCGGATTTTGTACCGCCTTTGGAAGTGGCTCTTACGTCCGAAAGCACTGGGTGCCGGAGCGAACAGGGAGGAGCTTTCACCGAGTCATCCGTCCTCCATCAGCGAAGCACGTCTCCTGGACTTTTTGGCGAACACGACTGATGGTGTGTCGTTCTATGATCAGGACTTCCGCCTGACGCACTACGCAACCAACCTCAAAAGCATCCACAGCCGCCCGCTAGTTGCGGGCGTCGCTCTGTGGGAGATTTATCCGAACGTCGACACTGAGCTCATCGAAAAATTTGTTCCCGTGCTGCGCGGCGGCACTCCAATAAATGTCAATCTCCAGCGATCGCTGGGGGAGGCGCCCCGTTCCGCTGTCGTTTTCGGCGTTGCGAATGGAATTGGAATCATTGAATCCAGAGAAAGGGAGCAGGGCGGGCGAGGCTCACCGGAAGAGCAAGAGCGTATGATGCTCCTTCATCAGGCGACGCACGACGCATTAACCGGATTGCAGAACCGGCGGCGGTTCAGCGAAAACCTGCAACAAGCTCTGTCGGTGGTCGATGAGCCAAATGCCACTGCCCTGCTGCAAATCGACCTTGACGGTTTCAAAGCGGTCAATGACACACTCGGCCATGGCACGGGCGATACGTTGCTTCAACTGGCAGCAGGCCGGATCCGGGACACGCTGCAGGACGGCGAACTCGCATACCGGTTAGCTGGAGACGAGTTCGCCGTCATTCAATCGCGTACGGGACAGCCCGCCGAAGCGGAACGCCTCGCGGGTGCGTTGATTGAAGCATTCAAGGCGCCGTTTATGATCAACGACATCCCCGTCTTCGTCGGCGCGAGCATCGGAATTGCATTCGGACCGGGACACGCGACCGAGGGCGAGCAGTTGATGAAAGCCGCGGATATCGCCCTTTATGCAGCCAAAAGAGACGGACGCGGCTGTGCGCGAATTTTCAATCGCTCGATGCAGCTCCTGCTCGAACAGCGTGAAAACCTGAGGCGCAGTCTTCGAATGGCGCTGGACCGGAACGAGCTTTATCTTGAATATCAACCGCTCATTCGGGCTCCCGCGTCGGTCGTGGGCTTCGAAGCGCTGCTGCGATGGCGGCATCCCGAAGTCGGGACCATTCCTCCGAGCGTGTTCATACCGATCGCCGAAGCCGACGGTCTCATGGACGAGATTGGACGATGGGTGATCGAAGAAGCCTGCCGCCAAGCAACGAGATGGCCGTCTTCACTGACGGTCGCCGTGAACCTGTCGCCGGCGCAGTTCCTGAGCGGTTCGCTCACGGACACGGTTGCTCAGATCGTCGACGCAGTCGGAATCCGCGCCGACCGGCTTGAGCTCGAGATTACCGAAACCGTTCTTCTCGAGCAAACCGTCGACAACATTGACACACTGAATACCCTGAATGTCCTCGGGATAAGGATCGCGCTAGACGATTTCGGCACCTACTACTCCTCGTTGAGTTACCTTAAGAACTTCCCGTTCGACACATTGAAGATAGACCGATACTTCATAAAAGACTTAGAAACCGATCGAAAAAGTCAGACGATCGTGCGATCGATCATAGGCATGGCGCACGGCTTGGGGATAAGCGTCACCGCGGAGGGAGTTGAAACGCCGGGACAGGCACAGTGGCTGATCAGGGAAGACTGTGATTACCTGCAGGGCGACTTCCTGGGACGGCCACTCGGAGCCGAGGCAACGCGCGATTTCATCAGGCGATCTCCCAAGGAACTAATACGCGAAAGTGGGGACGAAATCTGGCGATCCAGCGTCCGACCCCATGCATAGCGGCGTGGACGAAATTGAGGGAAGCGAGGTAGAGCAATATGGATTTCCAGAGACAGGTCAACTGCCGTCCGGGAAGGGTTCGTCGCATCGCTTGACTAAAATGCAGCCAGAAACGAGTGAGGAACGCCAATGAATATTGCTTCTCATGACGAAGATGGCGAAGCAGTCTTTGAGACAATGATCCAGATCGATTTGGACGTCAAAACTTTTATGTCTGATTGGATACTCTGCGATCAACTCTCGACCTACTCGGCGCGAATGATCAGCCATAACAGAACTGACTCCGTACGGCATTCAAACCTCTTTTCCTCTGCGTTGAACGAATTATTGGAGGTCGCCTTTCGTACGCGGCATTACGGCGGTGAAATAGCCTGTAGGGTGTCCCGCCGGGGTGAGACGGACAGGATCGAACTGACATTCCCTTGCATGCCCGAAGAACGACAATTCTTTGAAGAAGCGGTGTTTCAAATTACGGGATCCGAGGCAATGGAGCGCTATCTCAACTCAGTGTCCGGAGACCTCGCGCCCAGTCGTGAAGTCGTTCTCTTGGAACTCGCCATCGACTACAACGCGACCCTTCGAGTCGAGCAAGTCGGCGCTGATATCATCACTCTTGTCGTCGATCTTCCGCTTGAGGGCATGCCAAGTTGAGCGCGTACAACCTTTTCCCGCGTTTCAGAGCGCAATACGATGTAAACGATCAGGAGTTCTCGATATCGGGAATACTGCGGCCCCAGTCGATCGATGAGCTTGCGCCCAGCATTGCCCTGTTGAAGGAATCAATCGCTCGTGTACGCGGCACCCTGTACGTAAACGTCAAACGATTGACGCAAATGAACAACACCGCATTTCATGCTTTCTCGCGGGTCATTATTGACGCCTGTCGCGCTCGACCAGATCTCAGGTTCGTACTCCTAACGTCAAGCGTTGTCGGGTGGACGACCAGAAAATTCGGGCGCCTGAACGGAATCGAAGCGAACATCACGGTTCAAGAGTATGACAGTGATTTCTATCCGGGGCAGAGCTTCCTCGAAGAAGGCGGGTTCATTCCGATCCTCCGCACACAGACGAAGATGACTTGGCGCCACGAGCGCACAATCTTGCCGCGACACGGCATGCAACCCGGTATCATCATGGCCGACATCTGTTGCGGAATTGGTGATTTCGCCGTACTCGTGCAGAAAGAATTTCAGCCGTCACGGATTGTCGCTCTCGACCATTCCAGATCAAGCCTTGCTTATGCGCGAAGCGTGGCTGCGGCGTTCGATATCGGAGGAATTGAATATACCTATGGCGACGCGTCAGAAATGCTGCTCGACCAAGATCAGTTTGACTTGGTCACATGCCGACACTCCCTGCAGGTGTTCAACAAGCCCGAACTGATTCTCAAGGAACTCTTTCGCATCTGCAAGCCGGGCGGACGCGTCTACATCACGAATGAAAAGAACTCGCACTGTCTGGGCGAACCGCGCGCCGATAGCATCCAGTGGACCTATAATGAAGTCGCCAAGCTTTGGGCGCACTTCCAGATGGATATCGAGCTTGGCCCCAAAAGCCGTCGATACCTGGTCGAAGCGGGGTTCGAAGACATTCGAGTCGAGTCTTTCGTGGTCACCAACCACGACGGCGATCCGCAGGACTTCGCAGATGTCGTCGCGGCATGGGAGAACGTCTATGCAGGCGAGATGGCGACAAAGCGAGGTGACCCGCCGGCGTTCATCAGACGGTTCCGACAGGGTTTCCAGGATCACATTTTCGCTGCGCTCCACCCCAAGGGATATGCCGGCTGGCCAATCTGGGTAGCATCGGGACGTAAGCCACTGTGAGCGACCCGTATGCCATTTCCCCCAAACCCTGGTCCGTTTTCCGGCCTAACAGCTTCCGCGCGAAATTCATAATCGTTGTAGGCGGGGCGGTGCTGTTCGACCTCCTGGTCGGTGGGAGCGTCGCCCTGTGGAACGTCAACCGGCTTTCCCGCGACGCGACGTATCAGATCGAGAACGGCCTCACCAAGGCGAGCCAGGAATACCTCCAGAATTATATCGAGACGACTGCTCTGCGCGCCGATCTCCTCTTCGACCAAATGCACTCCGAGGTTACCGCACTTGCAGGCTCCATGCAGAGACTGATCGATCATCCAGAGGCGAAGGAGGCAATCGGCAACGCGCTGGCGACGGACTCCTATTTCAATGCGCCGCTTATACATGACCCCAAGGGAAACTGGATGCAGAGCCCACAAGGGTCGCCTTCGGTCTTGAGTATCTGGGGATATCTTCTCTCCCCCGATGGCCGACCGAAGCCCGAAATTCTCCACAAAATTCAGGAGAGTGCGGCGTTCGACATTTTTGGCCCAAGCCAAATGGCAACAGGCGCTAGGAAGTTGCAGGTCTATTACGTTGGACCGAAGGCAGCACCTATCATGCGCACGACTCCTTACTCCGATCAGGCGCAAACCTTCGACAAGCTCTATCCGGGCCACAACAACGCAAATTTCTGGGATTTCTTCTTTCCTGGCGTCTATGAGGGCTGGCAGGGGTGGATCAGCGACCCGAATTCGCGCCCCGTAAAAGGCGATGACATCACGGCGACTGCCCCATATATCGATGCGATTACCGGTAAGCTCATAGTGAGTTTCTTCCATCCGCTCTGGACGAAGGACCGCAAGGATGTCGCCGGCATGGTCGCTTCCGACGTAACGCTCGATCAGCTCGCTGAGATCGTCGAAAGCGTGAAGGTCGCTGAGACGGGCTTCGGTTTTCTCACCATGTCGAATGGCAATGTGCTCGCGATCAAGCCCGAAGGCGAGAAAACGCTCGGGCTCAAGATTGCAAGCGGTGCGGCGGGTCAAGGCGTTACCGGACTCGATCGCTCGCTCAAAAAGAGTACGCATTCGGCCGTTGCGGCGCTCGAACTTCCTGCCGACGACAAGACGGTCATCAAGCATATTTCGATTTGGGAGGAGGATGGCGAAGCCGAACCTCACATCGTCGCGCTTCGCCGACTGGAGGCAGTCAATCTCTGGAACAGCACGGGGTCCATCACTGCCGAAAACCAGATGCTCGGCTTCGTCGTCCCGGAGCGGGAAATCTATGCTTCCCTACTTGCAGCGCAACAGAGCATTTCCAGCGCGACCAACCGGATCCTGGTCTCCCAGATCATCGCAATTATCATTTCGCTCCTGATTGTCTTTGCGGCTGTCTTCGGAATCTCAAAGCGGATCACCGCAGGCCTCAGCGCGCTTGCAGCAGCCGCAAAGCGGCTCCAGGCACAAGACTATTCAGTTCGAGTAAGCATTCCGACGCATGACGAAGTGGGAGAGGTGGGGGTCGCGTTCAACCGGATGGCGGAGGAGATCAGCTTCCATACGGAAAATCTCGAGCAAATCGTCGATGAAAGAACGAAGGAGCTTGAAGACGCAAATCAGGAGATTTCCGCCCTCAACAGCAAATTGCGAGATGAGAACCTCCGCCTTGGTGCAGAGCTTGCAGTTGCCAAACATATCCAGATGATGGTTCTGCCGAGAGCCAGCGAACTCGAAGCCATCCACGGGGTCGAAATCGCCGCTTATATGCGGCCGGCCGACGAGGTCGGCGGCGACTACTACGACGTCTTGCAAGAGGGATCGCGGGTCAAGATCGGGATCGGCGATGTGACAGGCCACGGGCTCGAAAGCGGTGTGCTGATGCTGATGGTTCAATCCGTTGCACGCGCACTGCAGGAGACTGGCGAGGACAATCCACGTCAGTTTCTCGATCGACTGAACAGAGCCATCTATAAAAATATCGAACGGACCAACACCGACAAGCATCTCTCGCTGGCCTTTCTTGACTTGGAGAATGGGAGGGTGACCCTGTCAGGGCAGCATGAGGAGGTTCTCGTCGTTCGTGCAAATGGAGAGATCGAGCGTATCGATACCGCCAATCTTGGTCTGCCGATCGGCCTCGAACGCAACATCTTGCCGTTTATCGCAACGCGCGACATTCCGTTCAACAGCGGCGATGTGATCGTGCTCCACACGGATGGTGTGACCGAGGCGGAAGATCAGGAGGGAAAATTGTTCGGTTTGATACGCCTCTCTAACAGTGCGCGCCACTATCATCGCGGGAGCGCCGAGGAGATCAAAACTGGAATTATTGAGGACCTGATGGCCCATATCGGAACACAGAAAATCCACGACGACATCACGCTCGTGATCATGAGGCACAAGTAGGAATGACAACACTGTTCGGAACAGCCGACTTTGCAATTGGAATGAGAGAGAGCGTCAGCCGCGTGCGATTGTTCGATGGACCTCTCGACCTGAGTTGGCATCATTGCGCTACTACTTCGGACTTCATCGCGGACGTTTTTGCCCTGCGCTTCCAGTCTTCTCGCAATGACTACAGGGAAGTGCGACACAGCATTGGCTATCTAGTCAACGAACTGATTGAAAATGCGGTCAAGTTTCGTGCGCCAGGCGAGATCACGATCGAGGCGGCCATGGAATCGGAAAGTTTTAAAATCAAGGTTTCGAATGTTGTTGACGTCGAAACGACCGCTAAATTTCAAAATCTTCTGTCGGAGATCACAGCCGGCGATCCGGGTGAGCTCCTGATCCAGCGAATCGAAGAGAATGCCGCGGACCCTCAGACAACAAATTCCGGTCTTGGATTGCTGACGTTGATGAGCGACTATGGCGCGAGCCTGGCTTGGGTCTTCAGCCCCGCCGACGAAAGGGACCAGGTTCGCCTGGAAACATATGCTTCAATTCTGGTATCAGAAACTTATAACTAAAACGAAATGAAGACAAAATCGTGGACATAACAACGACAAATTATCGCGTGTGGAACGAAGGAAGCGATGTTTATTTTGACGGCGTAATGAGGTTGTCCAGTTCTGAGGCCTATGCGCCCATTTTGCAGCTAATGATGAATGTCCTTACCTCAAATCCTACTACTATAACGATACATGTATCAGACTTGGAGTTCCTTAACTCGTCGGGCATCAATTTATTGGCCAAATTTACCATAGAGGTCAGAAAGCATCCAGAGATCCAACTCATTGTCCGGGGAAGCTCGGAAATACCTTGGCAGTCGAAATCGCTGCCAAATCTCAAAAAACTACATCCTGCGATGGTACTCTTCGTTGGCTGACAGGCGGTTTATCCAGGCGTCAAAGACCATTCGGCTACACTTTCCGGACGTCTGCCTTTTGAGATGCGAATCGAATTCGTGTGCAAAGGACGGGAGCGGGCTCATACGCTCTGGCATCCGGCTGAATGCCGCTTCCGAGGCGGCGGCCGGAAGGCCGGTCAGAGTCATGACTTCCGGTACGGCTGAACGTCGGCTTTGGAGACGCCATATCGCGGCTCCAAACCAGGACCGTTCCGTCCTTACGCTGCCTGCACGTTTTTCGAGATCCGCGCCCACTCCGGAATCCAGTCGCGGTGTGCGGCGAGCAGGTCGTCGACCAGCGACCAGATCTGGTCGAGATCGAGCTCGGCGGCGGTATGCGGATCCATCATCGCCGCGTGATAAAGATGCTCGCGGTTTTCTGTCATCAAGGCCGCGACAGTCAGTTCCTGCACATTGACATTGGTGCGGATGATCGCCGTCAGTTGCGGCGGCAAGGCGCCGATGAAGGTCGGCTGGATGCCGGACGCATCGACCAGGCACGGCACTTCGGCCGCGCAATTTTCCGGCAGCGAGGTGATGCACCCATTGTTGCGGACATTGCCGTAAATAACCGAGGGCTCGCCGGTCCAGACCGAGTTCATGATCGAGGAAGCATATTCATGGCTCTCCTCGATCTCGATGTTCTCGGCGCTCCGGTAGGCGGCCGCCTGCCCTTTCCAACGCTCGATCTGCTCGATGCAGCGCTTGGGATATTCATCGAGCGGAATGCCGAACTTCTCGATCAGATCGGGCCTGCCGTCCTTGATGAAATAGGGCGTGTACTCGGCGAAATGCTCCGAGCTTTCGGTGACGAAATAGCCGAGGCGGGTCAGCACCTCGTAACGCACCTTGTTCGGGCAGCGCGGATTCCAGTGGCTGGGTTTCGGAAATCGCCCGTCGCGGTAACCGCGCGCGAGATCCGGATAAAGGTCGCGGTAGCTGCCATCGGCCTGCCGATGCTCGAATTTCAGGTAGAAGGCCATGTGGTTGATGCCGGCGGCACGGTAACGGATTTCATCGAGCGGGATTTCGAGATCTCGGGCGAGCTCGAAAGCCGTCCCCTGCACCGAATGGCAGAGACCGACCTGCTTGATGAGCGGATACTTTTCCGCAATCGCCCAGGTGTTGATCGCCATCGGGTTGACGTATTGCAGGAGGATGGCGTCGGGGCAGATTGCCATCATGTCTTCACAGATTTTCCAGAGATGCGGCACGGTGCGCAAACCCCGCATGATGCCGCCAACACCGAGCGTATCGGCGATCGTCTGGCGCAGGCCGTATTTCTTCGGCACCTCGAAATCAGTGACCGTGCAGGGCTCGTAGCCGCCGATCTGGAAGGCAACGACGACGAAGTCCGCGCCTTCTAGGGCCTTGCGCTGGCTGGAATGCGTCTCGATGGTCGCCGCAGCACCAAGCGTCTTGACCAGCTTTCCGGCGACGATCTCGCTTTCTTCGAGGCGCTGCGGATTGACGTCCATCAGCGCGATGGTAGCGCCCGAAAGTGACGGCCGCTGCAGCACATCGCCGATGACATTCTTCATGAAGACGGTGGAACCGGCCCCGATGAACGTGATTTTGGGTTGTCTCGTCATGAATTGCGCCTCTTGTCTGCGATTATGCGGCTACCTCGAACGCGGCCTTGACGAGCCGTTCAGTGTAGGCGGTCCTCGGATGGGAAAGAACCTCGTCGACGGGTCCCTCCTCGACGATTTTACCGTGCTGCATCACCACGACCCGATGACAGAGCGCGCGTACGACCTTGAGATCGTGGGAAATGAAGAGATAGCTCAGGCCGCGCTCGTCCTGCAGCTTGCGCAGGAGGTCGATGATCTGGGCCTGAACGGAGAGATCGAGCGCCGATGTTGGCTCGTCGAGCAGGATGAATTCCGGTTCGAGTGCGATTGCCCGCGCAATAGCGATGCGCTGGCGCTGTCCGCCGGAAAACTCGTGCGGAAAGCGCGACAGGATGTTGTGCGGAAGCCCGGCGCTGACAAGCGCCTGCTCCACGCGCTGCAACCGATCACTTTTGTCGTCGCCGAGCCGATTGACGATCAGCCCCTCCTCGATGATCTGGCCGACCGACATGCGCGGATTGAGCGAGGAGAACGGATCCTGAAAGACGACCTGCATGCGCGATCTGAGCGGCCGCATCTGGTCACGTGTCCTTGCGTGGATCGGTTCGCCGTCGAAGAAGATTTCGCCGCCGTCGGCCGTCAGGAGCTTCACCAGCGCCTGCCCGAACGTCGTCTTGCCGGACCCGGATTCGCCGACCAGCCCCAGCGTTTCGTACCGGTGAAGCTTTAGGCTGAGGCTGTCGACGGCGACGAGTTCCTTGAGCCGCGGCTTGAAAAACCCGCCATGCTTTAGCATGAACGACACCCGCACATTGCTGCCCTCGAGAATGACGGCTGAGTCCACCGGCGTCGGATTGGCCATGCCCTTTGGTTCGGACGCCAGAAGATGGCGCGTATAGGGATGCTGCGGGTTCTTGAAGAGCGCTTCAGTGGTGTTGTGCTCCTTCACCTCGCCCTGGCTCATGACATAGACGTAGTCGGAAAACTGGCGAACGACCGTCAGATCGTGAGTGATCAGGATTACCGCCATACCGAGCTTCTGCTGCAGATCACGGATGAGGTTGAGGATCTGCGCCTGCACGGTGACGTCGAGTGCCGTCGTGGGTTCGTCGGCGATGAGTACGTCCGGATTATTGGCGAGCGCCATGGCGATCATGACGCGCTGGCGCTGACCGCCTGAAAGCTGGTGCGGATATTGGTTGAAGCGGCTTTCCGGGTCCGGAATCTGCACCTGCCGCAACAGCTCCAGCGTACGCTCCGCAGCTTGCCTGCGGCTCGTCTTCTGATGAACGCGGATCGCCTCGATGATCTGCGCGCCGACCGTGTAGACCGGATTGAGCGAGCTCATCGGCTCCTGGAATATCATCGAAATGCGGTCGCCGCGCAGCGCCCGGCGCTGCCGGTCGGAGAATTTCAGCACATTCTTCCCATCATATTCGATCCGCGAGTGCACGGCCACGGTGGCCCGCTTGGTGAGCAGGCCCATGACCGTGCGCGCCGTCACCGACTTGCCGGAGCCGGATTCTCCCACCACAGCGATGGTCTCGCCGCGATAGAGCTGAAACGAGACATCCTTGACCGCGTCGACGGTTCCGCCTTCTACCTTGAAGGTCACCGCGACATTGCGGGCGTCGATGATCGGACTGCCGGTCCTCACCGCATGATCGTGACGTTCGTCCGGCGCCATCGAGGTCTTTTCCGTCAGAGCCATGGTGCCGGCCTTCTCAATAGGGATCGACGGCGTCGCGAAGACCATCGCCCAGCGCATTGAACGCAAAGACGGTGACCAGCACGAAACCCACGGGGGCAAGGATCCAGGGATAGGACCCAATGACGGAGTATGTCGCGGTATCCTGCAGCATCAGCCCCCAGGAGATCAGCGGCGGCTTCACCGCGAAACCGAGGAAGCCGAGGAAGGATTCAAGCAGCACGACATTGGGGATCGCCAGCGTGACGGCGACGATGACGTGGCTCATGACGTTGGGGAAAATATGCTGAAAGATGATCCGGCGGTCGGTTGCGCCGATCGCCATCGCCGCCCGCACATAGTCGATCCGCGCCAGCGCCAGCGTCTTGCCTCGAACTTCGCGCGACAGTTGTGCCCAGCCGAGCGCCGACATGACGACGATGACGAACGCGAGGAAGACATTGGTCGGCGCCGTCACCGGAATCAGCGAGGTGAGCGCGAGATAAAGCGGCAGTTGCGGAAAGGCGAGCACCAGTTCGACAAAGCGCTGCACCCATGCGTCGAACCTTCCGCCGAAATATCCGGACACCATGCCGACCGTCGTGCCGACTACCGTGATGATGAACACCACGGTCAGGGCGATCATCAGCGAAATGCGCGAGCCGTAGATGATGCGCGACAGCACATCGCGGCCGAATTTGTCGGTGCCGAGGAAATTGACCGGGCTTCCGTCGGTGGCGCCGAAGAAATGCCGCTGCGCCGGGATCAGTCCGAAAAGCCTGTATCCGAACCCTTTGACGAAAAAGCCGAGCGTCTGCGGGTTTTCGTAGTCGGGGCCTACGATCGGCTGGAACGTGACGGGGTCGAATTCATCTGTTTCACGAATCGGATAGCTGCGCGGCGGAAAGACGAAGTTCCCGCCCCGATCCGTCATGCTGATTGTCTGAGGCGGCGCGAAACCGACGCCGGTCAGCTTCGGATCGACGGGTGCGAAGAACTCCGCGAATATCGTCATGATCATCAGGAGGCAGACAAGGATCAGCCCTATCATGCCGGTCCAGGATCGCTTCAGACGGCGCCAGACAAGCGCGGTATAGGTTTCGTTGCCATTGCCTTTGGCCGGCGGCACGGAGGCGCAGATTATGGATTGGACGTCGGCTTTCATGCGGCGGTCCCTCCCCCAAGGCGAACCCGCGGGTCGAGCGCTGCAAGCAGCATGTCGGCGATGATGTTGCCGACGATCAGGGTCACCGACAGAACCAACATGAAGGTCGCCGTGACATAGACGTCGCCGATCCACATCGAGCCAACGATGGCCGGGCCGACCGTCGGCAGGGCGAAGATGATCGCGGTTTCGATCTCGCCGGTCAGCATGTAGGGCAGCACGACGCCCTGATACATGACGAGCGGATGCAGCGCGTTCGGCACAGCGTGGCGCATGATCACCGTGCGCTCGCTCAAGCCCTTGGCCCGAGCCGTTTCGACATATTGGGCGTTCAGCGTATCGAGAAGATTGCCCCGCATGACGCGCATGTTGTAGGCGAGCCCGCCCAATGTGGCGATCGCGATGACCGGCCAGACATGCTTGACCAGATCGACGAACTTGCCCCACGACCAGGGCGCCCCGCCGTAGCGGGCGGAATGGAAACTGTTGATCTCAGTGACATTGAAGTGGAACACCAGGATATAGACGATGATCAGCGCCATCAGGAATCGCGGTACCGTCATGCCGAGAAACGAGATCCCCGACAGCACGCTGTCCACCCAGGAATATTGCCGGGTTGCCGCCAAAACGCCGAAGGTGATCCCGATCACCGATGCCAGGATATGGCAGACGAGCGCCAGCGCCAGCGTACGGGGCAGACGTTCGCCGACCACATCGGCGACAGGCTTGTTGTAGAAGAGACTGTGGCCGAAATCGCCGCGGGTGACGATGCCGGTGATCCAGTTGACGTACTGGAGGGGCAAGGGCTTATCGAGGCCATGGGCGATTTTGTAGGCCTGCGCCTGGGCGTCGGCCTTTTCGAAGGACGCGCCACCCTGGTTGATCAGTTGCGAGCGCACATAGTCGCTGTAGTCGCCCGGCGGGGCCTGGATGATCGCGAACGTCACGACGCTCAGGACGAAGAGGACAGGAATCGCCGAGGCGATACGCACAAGCAGAAATCTGAACATGATCGTGTTTGCTTCTCTTGTGGCTCGTGGCGATCTGCTCCTTCACGAGGCGCGGTATCTCCACGGTTCAATTCGGAACCTCCCCTCCGGCGGATGCTCGCCGGAGGGGAAATCGACTGCGGTCAGTTGATCGGACCGCCTTCACCGGGCTTGCCCGGAAGCTGCTCGGGGAACAGCTCGTAGTCGCCCTGCTTGTCGGCCGCGACGAAGACCCGTTCACGGATGATCGTGTCCTCCGCCCAATTGAACATGAAGATCGGCGCGCCTTCCGGAATGTTGGAGAAGCGCTTGTTGATGATGAGCGCACCCGGATATTCTGTCAGGCCGATCGTATCGAGATTCGTCGTCGAGACCTTCTGGTACTGCTTCATCAGATCAGCCCGCTCGTCATTGTCATTGCTGGAGATGAACTTGTTGACGACGTCCACGAGTTCCTGCTCGAACGGCATCAGATCGACGGTGCCGTCCGTTCCTGCCCTGTGATGCCAACTCGTGCGCGGACCGGTCGGGGCAAGCTGGGTCGTGTTCTGCACAACTGAGGTCTGTTCCTGCTCGTTGCGGCGAACAAGCCAGTCGAAGCGCCCGGCATACTGGGTTGCGTCGCGCTTCGCGCCATCGATTGTGTTGAGCACGACCTTGAGGCCAAGCTGTTCCATCTGGCCGACCAGACCTTCCGCGAGATTGCGATCGGTGCTGTAGTCGGAATTCACCAGAAGCACGATCTGTACGTCCGAGCCGCCAGCTGTACCGGCCGGGAAGTTGACGGCGCCGTTGCCGTCCGTGTCCTTCAACCCGACCTTCTCCAGCAGCGCCTTGGCGCCTTCCAGATCGAACGGGTAGTACACCGTCGAGGCGCGGTCGTAAAAGCTCGTGCCAGAGGAAATGCCGCCGGGATAGATCGCGGTGAAGGGTCCTTTGACGAGGGATTCGCCGAGTTTCTTGCGATCGATGGCCATGGTCACGGCCTTACGAAAATCGACGTTGCGGTTGAGCTCGCGTACGGCCTGCGCCCGCTCGTCCGGCTCGCCCCAGCCATTGGCTGAAAAGTTCATGCGCAGATTGTAGCCGATCAGCCGGGCGCCAAATGCCAGCCGCGCGGGAGCCGTTTCCTGTGCGGCGCGCTTCAGCGATTCCACGAAATTTTCAGGTTGCTCCAGGTTCGAGATATCGCCGGACCCGGCGATCGCCTGCACGTCGCGATCGGCCCAAGTCGAAAGCTTGTAGTGCAGTTCGTTGAGATAGGGCAGCTGATTTCCCTCTTCGTCCACCTTCCAATAGTAAGGATTGCGGCGAAGCACGATGACGTCGTCCGAACGGTATTCGATAGGCACCCAGGCGCCCATGACGGGCATATTCAAGTATTCCGGCGGAAAGCCGTTCTTGTACTCGTCGTAGGTGGTGCCTGCATATTTCGGATGCTTGGTCTTCAAAATGTGCGAGGGGCCAGGGCAGAAGGTTCCATAGGCCATCGCATAGAGATGCTGGCGCGGGAACGCGTCCTTAAAAGTCCATTCGATCGTATATTTGTCTACCGCCTTCAGGGTGGTGCCTTCTCCGAACGTTTCCGGTGTTGCACCGTTCAGCGGCGAGACGTTCGGATCGACGACATTGTCGTCCCAATAGAACATCACGTCATCGGCGTCGAAGGGATCTCCGTCGGACCACTTTGCGCCTTCGATCAACTTCATCGTCAGTGTGTGGCCGTCTTCCGACCACTCCCAGCTCCGGGCAAGATTGGGCAGCGGCTCGACGTCTTTGGCATCGACCTGGAAGAGCGGCGCGGTGCGCGTCAGGCATTCGAACATCGCAATGTCAATGCCGCCCCAGCCTTGCGTCTGCCCGGCACTGTAGTTCCAGCCTTCCGGCCGGCCGCCGATGACGTGGCGCATCGTGTCGCCATAGACGCCTATCCCGTCGGGCATGTTGCCTGTCTTGAAGACCATCGGCTCCTTTGGCAGCCGCTCGGCCAACGGAGGCAGTTTCCGGGTCTTGACGAATTTTTCGGTGACCCACTCCGGCTCGCGATATTCGGATAGCGCCTTGAATTCCAGAATTGAATCGCGCGGCACGTAAGTGATCTTGCCTTGCGCCGGAAACGGCGGCTGTTCCGGCACGATCGTCGGCTCGGAGGCCACGGCCTGGATCGCGAACGCCGATACGCCAAACAGAAGCGCGGCGGCGGTTTTCATGCGGCCAAAAATGTTCATTGTCCTGGTTTCTCCCTTATGCTTCGGGCCTGCCGCGATGGCATGGCTCTCCTCCTACAAGCATCGAACGAAGCGGTATTCCGCTTTCTCAGAAGCGGTATTCCGCTTTCTCGGATGACAGTGCCGTGCTGCCCGGGCGCATTCGCCGAGGCACCATCCTGTCCGCCCGGTTTTCCGGAACATTGGCTTATCGCAACCAATGTCTCAGCCGGCCGCGCGCAACTTCATGGCTTCCTTTTCGGCCCTGATCTCTTCGATCGAGCGAACCTCGCGGCGGGCGACGCCCTTCCATTCCCGCGTTTTTACCGTCGCGCGGCTCAGCCGCTCCTTGGCGCTGTCGATCGCATGGGCGAATTGCGGCAGCCATTGCGCTTGCGCCACGACCATCTCGTCGACCATCTGCCAGACTTCTTCCGGTGTGCAGATGGCGCCAACCAGCGGATCGTGCAGCACGGCCAGTTTCAGGAGTTCGATGTCGCCGGAGATTGCCGCGTGGACGGACATGCGCTGGACATTAATCGACGAAATGCAGGTCGCGGCGCAGGCTTCCGGAAGCGTGATGCCGGCCACCATGTTGATGCCGAAGCGATCGACGAAACCAGGCGATTCGATGATTGCATCGGACGGAAGATTGGTGATGACGCCTTCGTTCTTGACGTTGAAGTGCCCGCGATAGACCCGGCCGGTCTCGAGCGCCTCCAGTATGTGGCTGGCGTGCTCGTTCGAGCGGCGCCCGGGATCGAAGGGCTTTCCCGCATCTTCGAGGAATTGCGGGAACTCGGTCTCGAACCAGTTCCGGGTTTCGGTCGAATAGCGCAGATAACCGCCGGTTTCGCCATGGATCCAGTCCGACATGTCGATCCACTTGGCGGTCTCCTCAGGCCGTTTGCGGTACCAGGGCAGATATTCCGACAGGTGGCCGTTACTTTCGGTCGAATAGACGCCGAAGCGCTTCAATACGTCGATCCTGAGTTTCTCCTGCCGCGAGAAGACCGGATGCGCCTCGAAGGCGGCGACGAGCTCATCCTTGCCGATCTTGCGGCCCTTGACGCGAACGTCGACGAACCAGGTCTGGTGGTTGATGCCGGAGCAGACATAGTCGAGCTCGCCTTCCCCGGCGCCGAGGATCTCGGCAATCTGCTCGGCCCCATGCTGGACCCCATGGCAGAGACCGACCGTATCGACCTTGCCGAATTCGATCGCCGCCCAGGTGTTCATCGCCATCGGGTTGGCATAGTTCAGGAATTTCGCGCCTGGCTCGGCCAGTTCGCGAATGTCCTTGCAGAAATCCAGAATGACCGGGATGTTGCGCTGGCCGTAGAGAATGCCACCGGCGCAGATTGTATCGCCGACGCACTGGTCGACGCCATATTTCAAGGGGATGCGGATATCGTCGGCATAGGCGGCGAGACCTCCGACGCGCACACAGCTAATGATGTAGCGCGCGCCCTCGATCGCCTTGCGGCGGTCCGTCGTCGCGGTCACCCGCGCAGGAAGCTGGCTCGACTTGACGATCCGCAGGAGAATTGACTCGATCATCTTGAGATTGTGCTCGCTGATGTCGGTCAGTGCGAACTCGATATCGCGTAGCTCCGGCACACACAAAATGTCCGTGAACAGCTTCTTGGTGAAACCGACGCTGCCCGCGCCAATGATTGCGATCTTAAATCTGCTCATTCGAACCTTCTCCGCAAGCGGATTGGACCGATAGGTAAAATCGGTTCGTGGAAATCCAGCCCAGGCGTGTTATTCGGAAGACACGCAACCAAGCGGCGTGCAACCGGGATTTCATCCTCATCTCTTTTGTTTTTTGGTCAATATGCGTAAGATCACGCCCCTGCGGTAGGGCGTAGATGTGCTTTGTAGGGTAATTTTGTGCTGCAAAAACTCGTCGACCTTGGACCGGTGACGAAGATGATTTCTCTGCCGCGCGCTCGGCAGCGATTGCACACCATGCCGACGAGCACCGGCTACGACGTGAGAACGGATGCCGGCTACAGCTGGGATGGCCGCAGGCGCGGGCAGACGCCGTTCACAGTGATGCAGCACACCATCAGCGGCACCGGAAACCTGCGTTACGGAACCAGGTCCTACCGCATCGCTCCGGGCGAGACGATGCTGTTGGTTGTTCCGCATTCGCACCGCTACTGGGTCGAAAAAGGCGGGCGCTGGGAGTTTTTCTGGATATCGATGCATGGCGCGGAAGCGTTGCGCATCCATAGAGAGGTCCTGGCAACGAAAGGACCGGTGTTCAGCCTTCGGGCAACGACCGTCGATAACCTGGCCGACTGCGCCTACCGGCTGGTCAAAGGCGACGGCTCAACGCCGGCACGCGCGTCGGCAATTTCCTACGAGGCGGCCATGGCACTCTATGACGACGTGTTCGAACTGCACGGAAATGACGTGGCGGAGAATTCGGTAGTGCGTCAGGTGACTGACTATATCGGTGCGCATCTGCATCTGCCGTTGCCGGTCGATGAGCTGGCGCGGCTTTCCGGTCTCAGTCGCGCGCATTTCTCACGTGTGTTCTCGGCGCATGAAGGTATTCCTCCGGCTGAGTTCGTCCTCAACAGACGCCTCGACCGCGCCGCAAAGCTACTGACCATGTCCGCCGACCTTCCGGTGAAGGATATTTCCGGCATGTGCGGCTTCGAAGATCCCAACTACTTCGCCAAGGTATTCCGACGTGGCTTCGGCGTCAGTCCGACAGAATTCAGAACCACTGGCATGTATGCAAGCGCCGGTTATCAGCAGGGGCAGATTTTGGACAGATGACAAATAGCGCTAACCTGTCACCCTTTGATGGCTGCTTTTAGCGCGAGAGAGACCGTCAACCTGGTCACTCGGACATCGGCTTTCAGGAGGCGGCAAAGCTGGCCTTGTAAGCAAAAGGCGTCCCGAAAGGCGCCTCTCAATAGCTTGATTCCCTTGAGAGAACTTGGAGCGGATGAAGCGATTCGAACGCTCGACGCCAACCTTGGAAACGTCTATTTCTGCCAACGCCGCCTTATCCGAATCTTCGCTACCAATCCGAGATGATCAAGACCAGAAAATGATGCAGGTTCTTCTGGACCAGCGTGGCAGCTGAGCAGACGCAGCTTCCTGGCTTCTGCATATGGACCCTCTTGGGTAATTGATAATTGCGCCGTCATGTTCCAAAACAGGTCGGCAGACCCGCGAGGATGGTTTCGTGCGGGGTCGTCCACGGTCCTCAGGCGAGAATTCCAAAAGACGTTCAACAATGACCCAGCACGTACAAAATGCTCGAATTCTCATGTACAGCCACGACACGTTCGGGCTCGGCCACTTGCAGCGCTGCCGGACGATCGCGCATTCGCTGGTCGAGGATTTCCGCGGACTTCAGGTGCTTATCATTTCGGGTGCGACTATCGCTGGCGCCTTCGACTACCGCGCCCGTGTCGACTTCGTGAAGATCCCCAGCGTCATCAAGTTGCGCAACGGCGAATACACGTCGCTGGAAAAGGATATCGATCTGCATGAGACGCTAAGGATGCGCCAGTCGATCATCCGCCACACAGCCGAGACCTTCCGGCCGGATATCTTCATCGTCGACAAGGAACCGCTCGGCCTGCGCGGTGAGATCGAGGACACGCTGTCCTACCTCAAGACGCGGGGCACCACGCTCGTGCTTGGCCTGCGCGAGGTGATGGACGCGCCGCATCTGCTCGAAGCAGAGTGGGCACACAGGGATGTGATGCGCAAGATAGGCCTGTTCTACGACAAGGTCTGGGTCTATGGTCCGCCAGATTTCTACGATCCGTTGACCGGCCTGGATGTGCCGCCGGCTATCAGAGCAAAGATGAAGTTCGTCGGTTTCCTGCAACGGAGCCTGCAGAAGAATGAGTTGCCCGGCCACCGGCCCGAGGGCGATTATATCCTTGTTACCACCGGTGGCGGCGGTGACGGCGCCGATCTGATCCACAGCGTCATCGATGCCTATCAGCAGGATCCACAATTGCAGCATAGGGCGCTGATCGTGCTTGGGCCTTACATGCCGGCGCGCAAGCGCAACAAGCTGCTCAGGAAGGGGTCCAAGATCCCCTATGTCAAGATCATCGAGTTCGACAACCGCATGGAAGAGCTGATTGCCGGCGCCAAGGCGGTCGTGGCGATGGGCGGTTACAACACCTATTGCGAGATACTGTCTTTCGACAAGCCGGCGCTGATCGTGCCGCGCGTCAAGCCCCGCGAGGAACAACTGATCCGAGCACGGCGCGCAGCCGAACTCGGCCTCATCGAGATGCTTTTGCCGGAAGAAGCCGAGGATTCCCAGCGGTTTGCCAATGCGCTGGAGGTGCTGCCGGCCCGGCCCGGCCCATCGCAGAGCCATCCGCATCTGACGCTGGAAGGGCTGCCTCACATTTCTGAAATCGTCTCGGAACTGCTCGACCGGCGGGGCGGCCATCACCTTTCGGTCATTGAAGGCATGATCTGAGTTGCAACATCGCAAGATCGTCGTGGTTCTGAAGGGCTATCCGCGGCTGTCGGAAACCTTCATCGCGCAGGAACTGCTCGGTCTGGAGCGTGCGGGGTTCGACCTGATACTCTTCGCGCTCAGGCGGCCGACCGACGCAAAACGCCACCCCGTGCATGACGAGATCAAAGCGCCCGTCCATTATCTGCCGGAATATCTGCATGAAGAGCCGCTGCGCGTGGTTCGCTCGCTGTTTGCTTATCTGCTTCGGCCGGGCTTCTGGCACGCGCTCGGATCGCTGGCTATCGACCTCGGCCGCGACTTTACGCGCAATCGCGCGCGCCGCTTCGGGCAAGCGCTCGTGCTGGCGGCCGAATGGCCGGAAGACGCGGGCTGGCTGCACGCACATTTCGCGCACACACCGGCATCGGTGACGCGCTATGCCAGCCAGCTTCGTGGCCTGCCCTGGAGCTGCTCGGCCCATGCCAAGGACATCTGGACTTCGGCGGACTGGGATCTGGCTGGCAAGCTTTCCTCGGCCCGCTGGACGGTCACTTGCACGAAAACCGGCTTCGACCGTCTGAAAAAACTCGCTAACGGCAACGCGTCTGTGCATCTGAGCTATCATGGGCTCGACCTTGATCGCTTCGGCAGTTTCGGCGAGGCGCGAAAACAGCATGACGGCTCGGCGCCAGACGAACCGGTTATCATTCTGAGTGTCGGGCGCGCCGTTGAAAAGAAAGGTTACGATACGTTGCTGGAGGCCCTTGCCCTCTTGCCTGGTGATTTGGCGTGGCGTTTCGAGCATATCGGCGGCGGCGAGGAACTGGAACGGTTCAAGGCGCTGGCGCAAAAGCTCGGCCTGGATGGCCGCGTCTTTTGGAAAGGCGCGCTTGCGCAGGAGGAGGTACTTGAGCACTACCGCTGCGCCGACATCTTCGCCCTGGCCTGCAGGATCACCGCAAATGGCGACCGGGACGGTCTGCCGAATGTTCTGGTGGAGGCGGCTAGCCAGCGGCTTGCCTGCGTGTCGACCGATATTTCCGGCGTGCCGGAGCTTCTATCGCCGGATGAAACCGGGCTGCTGGTTCCGACGGAAAACCCAATTGCCCTGGCGCAGGCGCTGGAGCGCCTGATCCGTGATCCCGTGCTGCGCGCCCGCCTCGGCGACGCCGCAGAGCGGCGCGTGCGCGGTAATTTCGATCATTTGGCAAGCATTGGACAGCTCAAGGAACTGTTCGAGCGGGAGTGGCGGGCCGCCGAATGAAGCGGCTGCGCGCTTTCTTCTATGTCCAGCACCTGCTCGGTATCGGCCATCTCGCGCGCGCCAGCCGCATCGCGGCGGCTCTGGTCGATGACGGGTTTGACGTAACCGTCGTGACCGGCGGAGCGCCGATCGCGGGGTTTCCGGGCGTGGGTGTGAAATCTGTAACCCTGCCACCTGTCACCTCCGGTGATGAAGGATTTTCCGGACTTGTCGACCTGCAGGGCAAACCCATCGACGATGATTTCAAGAGATGGCGTTCAGAGATGCTGCTGCAGGCGTTCCGGGATTGCAGGCCTGATATCGTCATTGTCGAGGCGTTTCCATTTGGACGCCGGCAGATGCGGTTCGAACTCCTGCCGCTGATCGAGGCCATCGACGCGACGTCGCCCAGACCGCTGCTGGCGACGTCGGTCCGTGATATCCTTCAGGAGCGCGTCAAGCCGGGCCGAAACGAGGAAACCGTCGATCTGATCAACAGGCATTTCGACCTTGTCATGGTCCATGGCGATCCGGCTTTCGCAACCATCGACAAGACATTTCCACTGGCTGGGGCGATCAAGGCCGAGGTCACCTACACAGGGCTCGTTGCCGCGCCGCCATCGCCCGCGGCCTCCGCGCGCTTCGACGTTCTGGTGTCGGTTGGCGGCGGGGCTGCCGGAAAGAGCCTTGTCAGCTCCACCATCGCAGCGGCGCGGAATGCCAACAACGCTTGGAAATGGTGTTTGATCACCGGCCCCAACCTGCCAAAAGACGAGTTTGACGCGATCGCACGCGATGCCTCGCCGGTCCTGTCCATCTTCCGGTTCCGCGAGGATTTCGCCAGCCTGCTGACCGGCGCCCGCCTGTCGGTCTCGCAGGCGGGTTACAACACGGTCTGCGATGTCCTGCGCGCGGGTTGTCGCTCTCTGCTCGTTCCATTTGCAGCCGGCGGGGAAACCGAACAGACGGTTCGCACCCTGATGCTCGAAGAACTCGGTCTTGCAACGGTGCTGATGGAGAAGGACCTAACGCCTGAAGGTTTGGCGCAAGCGATCGAACAGGCGCTTGCGGGACCGACGCCAGCCGCGCATCGTCTCGATCTGGAAGGCGCGCATCGCTCGGCGCAAATTCTGCGCCAGCGGTATCGAACATGGTCCCTAAAAGTGGGGCCTGGTTTCGGAGAAGTTCATGATCAAAACAGACGCTAACGCGCGTCGCGTCTGGCGAGATTCGTGCGACGCGCTTCAACTCCTCGTTTATGCATATCGTTGTCCCAAACCGGGCGAAATGCGTCAAACAGTTCCAATCAGCATGAAGCGCGTATAATTTTTTGTCGGCAGTTCGCCGGAGAACCGCACCTCCCGGAGCGCCGCCATTGCTTCGAACGCTGCAAGTGAAGCCACGCAGTTGATGTGCGTCGGCTCGCTGAAATAATCGTTCGATTGCAGCAGTACAGTCGTGCCCCGCGGAAGCAGAGCAAGCCAGGCGCGCAGATCGGCTATGTGTTCGCAGCTCGTATTGACCATCAGGTCGGGCCGCCCGGCCGCATAGTCGAGTGCGTACATATCTGCCGTCAGCGCCCGGAACCGGTCGCCGGCTTCCCGGTTGAGGGTCCGGGCGACCGGCGCGACTTCGGGATCGATGTCGATGCTATCGACTGCCGCGATGTCGAAGCGGGCGTCGTTGAAAAGCATAGCCGGCAATACGCCGTACCATCCACCCAGAACCCATATGCGCCCGAACCGGCCGCCGCAGCTTTCGAACAGCCTGTCGAGCGCCCACATCTTGCAGGCGACCTGCTTGTGGTTGAAGGCGTTGGCGATATCGGCGTTCGGATGCTTGGTGATGACGCGCGCCAGCCCTGCCACCAGGGGGCACTTGACATAGGCAGCAATTCCCCGCGTCAGGTCAAAGGCTTGCTCGTGCCAGTCCATGCCGGCATTGCGTGGTTGCGTGACATCCATCATATTCGTCTTGTAGGTTGGGATTTCGGGCGACACAACGCAATCTTGCCTCCCGGAAGGCTGTTGATTCGCGGACGTGATTATGCTGCAAGCCGCTTCGCCATTGCCCGGTGCCGGAGAGAGCCTGTTGCATCTGTCCGGACCATCGGCGTCCATTCGCCAGCACCAGCCGCGCAGCTGCGGCCTCGTGCTGCTCGGCTATTCGCCGAAACCCTACCGAAGCCGCGAACCGTTTGGCCAGCCGCCTTCTTCGATGATCAGCAATGCCCATGTCGTTGTCATCGACCGTGCGCCGGAACTGGATCGCGCCACCTCGCAGGTTCCTTCCATCGTTGAGCGCAGGACAATCTCCGTGCGCTGCAGCTTCGAGCTTGTCTTTGGCGACGAAGAAATTGCCGACACGCCATTCGCCAGCAGGTGCTTTTACATCCTGCATCGTTCCAACTGAAGGGTCCACAGCCGCATATGGAACCCAGCCTAGCCCGCTATATCTGGACGCACACCAGGAAGCAGCAGCTCTGGATATTGATGATCGTCGTGCTTTCGATGATCCCGTATTTCTTGTCCTTCGATCTGCCGAAGCTCATCATCAACGGCCCGATCCAAGGTAGCGGCTTCGAGCAACCGGGCGCGACCCAGCCATTCATGAGGCTACACTATAACCTGCCGTTCATCGGAGAGGTCCAGTTCTTCTCCGGTTTTCAGCTCGACCGCAAGGCGACGCTGTTTGCCCTGAGCCTTGTGTTCCTCTTGCTAGTCGTCATCAACGGCCTGTTCAAACTCTACATCAACACCTACAAGGGCCGCCTCGGCGAACGCATGCTGCGGCGTATCCGCTTCGATCTGGTCGATCGTGTGCTGCGGTTTCCGCCGTTTTACTTCAAGCGAGTGAAATCCGCCGAAGTGGCGACCATGGTGAAGGACGAGGTGGAGCCGCTGGGCGGCTTCATCGGCGATGCCTTCGTGCAGCCGGTGCTGCTCGGCGGCCAGGCGCTGACGGCCATGCTGTTCATCGTGGTCCAGAATTTCTGGCTCGGAATGATAGCGGCCGGGATCGTGGCGATCCAGATCGTGCTCATCCCGCGAATGCGGCGGCGGCTGATCGTGCTCGGGCGCGAACGGCAGTTGACGGCGCGCGCGCTTTCGGGCCGGGTTGGCGAAATCGTCGACGGCATCGGCGCGGTTCACGTCCACGACACGTCAAACTACGAGCGCGCCGACATAGCTGCCCGGCTCGGGCTCATCTTCAAGATCCGCTTCGATCTTTACCAATGGAAATTCATGGTGAAGTTCCTCAACAATTTTCTCGCGCAGGTCACGCCCTTTCTGTTCTACATGATCGGCGGGTATCTGGTCATCCAGGGGCGGCTGGACGTCGGTCAGCTCGTGGCCGTGATCGGCGCCTACAAGGACCTGCCCGGACCGATGAAGGAACTGATCGACTGGGATCAGGCGCGGCAGGATATCCAGGTCAAATATCAGCAGGTCGTTGAACAATTCACCGTCGATCGGCTCATTGCGCCGAGAATCGGGGTATTGACGATCGATGATCCCGATCCGATGACCAAACCCCTGTCGGCGATCGGTCTGTCCATAGCGGATGATGGCGGTGCAATGCTCCTCGACCGTATCTCCCTCAAGATCAAGCCGGGTGAGACGGTGGCGCTGGTCAGTACCGCAACAGGTGGAGCCGAGGCGCTTGCAGAAGCATTCGCGCGGCTGAACTGGCCCGCCAGCGGAAGGGTCGCTTCAGGCGCCGACGACTTGCTTGAACTCCCCGAAGCAGTGACCGGCCGGCGCATGTCCTATGCCTCGTCGGATGTTTTCCTGTTCCAGGCAAGCCTACGCGATAACCTGCTCTACGGGCTGAAGCATGCGCCGCTGACATCGGTGTCTTATGACGATGCTGCGGCAGACCAGCACCGCTGGAACATGCACGAGGCGCGCCTGTCGGGCAATCCGGATCTTGATATCCACAGCGACTGGATCAACTATGCGTCCGCCGGCGCTACTGGCCCGCACGACCTCTTTGAAGCCGTGCGCCGGGTGCTCGACGCGGTTGTTCTATCGCGCGATATCCTGGATCTTGGCTTGCGCTCTTCGGCCGACCTCACGCGTCACTCCGAGCTTGCCAGGCGGATCGTCGAACTGCGTGCGGCGCTGCGAACCCGGCTGGAACACGAAGGGCTGAGCGGACTGGTGGTTCCTTTCGAACCGGGCGCCTACAACAAGGAAGCAACGATCGGCCAAAACCTGCTCTTCGGCGCTGCCGCCGGCCCCGAACTGGCCGACAGGGCTCTGGCGGCCAATCCCTATTTTGCCTCTGTGCTGAGGCAAGCCGGCCTCGACCGCACGCTCTACGAAATGGGCATGGAGATCGCCGAACAGGCGATCGAACTGTTTGCCGACCTGCCGCCCGATCACCAGTTCTTCCAGCAACTCGCCTTCATGAGCGCCGAGGAGATACCCACCTACGAAACCTTGCTGCAACGGCTCAAGAACCGTCCCCACGAGGCGGTTTCGGAGAACGACCGCGCCATGATCGTCACCTTGAGCTTTGCCTATATCGAGCCCCGTCACCGCTTCGGCCTGCTGAGCGACGAACTGATGAGCAAGATCGTCGCTGCACGCAACCTGTTCTATGAAAACCTGCCGCCCGAGCTGCAAAATGCCATCGAACGGTATGATCCCGCCAAATACATTGCCGCGGCCACCGTCATGGATAATGTCCTGTTCGGGCGTGTGGGCAACAACCATCCCGACGCGCCGGACCGCATACGCTCCATCGTCTATGACATTCTTGACGAACTTGGGCTTTATGCCGAACTTCTGGATGTCGGCCTGGACTTCAACGTCGGCTCCGGCGGCAGGCGGCTGACCAGTGGACAGCGACAGAAGCTCGATGTTGCCCGGGCCTTGCTCAAGCGTCCTGATTTTCTCATTCTCAACCGGCCGCTGTCGGCGCTCGACCAGCGCATGCAGGATAAGGTGCTGCGGAACGTGCTCGAGGAAGCCAGGCGCGACGGCCATTCGCCGGCAATTGTGTGGGTCGTGACGAATCCGGCGATGGCGAGGATGTTCGATCGCGTTATCGTCTTCAATTCGGGTAAATTGGTGGAAGACGGAACACCCGAGACACTTTTGGCAGGGAACGGTACATTCAAGGAACTGTTGTCATAGCAACGGACATTCAGATGGGATCATTCTGCCGGTGGGAATTTACTGCACGGTCAAGAGATTCGACGAAGGGCGTAGCGAGGCCACATCCCGCCGAAACCCGAAGGGTTTGCCGCAAATTCACCCGGCTCTTCGGGTTTCCGGTTGGCGGACGCCATTTCCAGGCGGCATCGCCCGATCGCACGACATCGGGCTCGCCACCTTTCGCGCGGTTCGTCTCGCCATCCCGGAAACAGAATTCATTCCATCAGGGCGTCCGTTGCTCTAGTCTGGCAAACGCGAATTTTGGGAAGGTTTGCGACAATGCTGCTCAAGGATGAAGTTGCAATGCTGCAACGCGTTCCCTTGTTCTCTGCCATCGACCCGACAAAGCTCAAGCTGCTTGCGTTCACATCCGATCGTGTGAGCTACGGCGCCGGCCAAATCCTTTTCCGGCAGGGCGACGAGGGAGACGCCGCCTATGTCATCCTTTCAGGCAGGGCGGATATTCTGGTCGATTCCGACAGCGGACCGATAAAAGTTGCCGAACTGGAGCCAAATTCGATTGTTGGCGAGATCGCCATATTGTGCAACAGCTCTCGCACCGCCACCGTCAGAGCGGCAAGTCCGCTGGAAGTCTTGAGGATCCGCAAGGATCATTTCCTGAGGCTTATGAGGGAGTTCCCGGAAATGACCATCGAGATATTGCGGGTTCTTGCCGATCGCCTAAGCCATACGACCGCGGATCTGATCGACGCACGAAGCACCAAATAACGGATGACCTGCGCTCGATCCTCGCCGTCGCGATGGCACTGGCCTCTTGCTGAGAAGGTCACCCCGGAGAAAACCTGTCTCGCCTAGCAGCAGTTGTTTGGCTACGATGGGCGACGGGGACTGGGAAGGGGTAGCATGGACTACGAAGTTTTCCTGGTCAGGTTTTGGGGCGTGCGCGGCAGCATTCCGGTATCGGGGCCAGAATTCTCTCGCTATGGCGGCAACACGAGCTGCATTGAGATGCGATGCGGTAAACATACGCTTCTATTCGACGCGGGCTCTGGCCTACGGCCTGCCGGCCCGGCGCTTCGGGCGTCAGGCGTGACCGATTTCGACCTGTTTTTCACCCATTGCCATTACGATCACATCATCGGGCTGCCGTTTTTTGCGCCGATCTATGACCGGAGCGTCAAGCTTACGCTTTGGTCCGGACATCTTGCAGGACGCATGACGACCCGGCAGATGGTCGATGAGTTCATGCGGCCGCCGTGGTTTCCGGTGAAACTGGAGATCTGCAAGGCAAGCCTCGACTGCCGCGATTTCGTATCCGGAGACGTGCTTCGCCCGCGCGAAGGGGTGGTGGTCAGAACCGGCAGTCTTATCCATCCGGGCGGCTGCATAGGCTACCGGGTCGAATGGGGCGGCCGGGTCGTGGCGGTGATCACAGACACTGAGCACGAGCCGGACAAACTCGATCAGGCGGTGCTCGCCCTGATCGAAGATGCCGACCTCGTCATTTACGATTGCACCTACACCGACCAGGAAATGGAACGCCGCCGCGGTAACGGGCATTCGACCTGGCAACAGGGCGTCAAGCTCTGTGAGGCGGCCGGTGCGCGGGGGCTTGCGCTGTTTCACCACGATCCGACACGCACCGACGAGGAACTGGACAAGATCGAGAAACTGGCCAAAGACAGGTTTGCCGGCGCTTTTGCCGCGCGGGATGGCCAGACGCTCAAATTTCCGGGCTCATTGCACAAAAAGCGCTGAGCTATTTTCCTTTACCGGCGCTGCGCCCGATCAATGTCCCGATCGGAAGCCATGCGCAGGCTTCAGTCTGTGCGGTGACTGTGAACAGTCGTTCGAGGAACAGCCAGGCCGATTCATCATGTACGAGATGGTGGGTGAGCAGGCCGACCGGTTCGCCGCCGTCGATTGCACGCCGCAATTGCGCGATGATAGCCTGAACCAATAGGCCATGATCGCGGCAGCCGCGCGTGCCATGCCAATCCATGATGTCGACATTGCTGTTGATGACCGCCAGTGGAGCCGGCTTCGGCGGCCCATAGACCGACAATGCCGCAAATCCTATCGATCCAAGATTGGGTACCAAGCCGGCGTCGATCCTGTTCCAGGGTGGCACCAGCATCGGAACGGCACGTGCGCCGTGCAGGCCGGTTACCTGCGACAGCCCGCGAGCCAGATCATCGAGCACCGCCTCGCGTGGCCGATGCGCGCCGAGCTCCTGCTTTTTCTGGTCCTCGGGCGCATGATTTCGGTGCGCCCAGCCATGGATGGCGACCGCGGCATGCGGCGCCTCGTCAAGCCGGACGACAAGCTTCTCATCAGTCAGGGCCGGAATGACGGCCAGAGTGACCGGAACCGCGAATTCACTGGTGAGGTCGAGCAGCCGATCGAGCGCAGGCGTCGGATCCACGACGTCATCGTCACGCAGCCAGAACTCTGCCTTACGGTCCGCCCGTTGCCGGCACGCCAGTTCTTCCACCAAGGGCTGCCAGATCCGATCGGATGTCATGAGACCGGGATCTTCGCAAGAAGTTCGGCCAGACGCCCCGCTGCAACACCGAGGGAGCGTTCTTCGAGGATGAAACGTCTGGCTTCCGCGGCCATGATGGTTCTTTCGTCGTTACGGGTGAGAAGCCTTTCAATGGCAGAAGCGAACGCCGCCACATCGCCCGGCGTGGTGAGAAACCCGGTCTGGCCATCCCGCACGACCTCCGGCACGCCGGCGATGTCCTGAGCCACCACCGGAAGGCCGGCGGCCTGTGCTTCAAGATAGGCAACGCCATAGGCCTCGCCGTAACCCGGCCAGACGTAAATTCCCCCACTGTAGAGGACATCCGGCACGGCGGCTGGCTCAATCGCGCCAAGCCATACGATACGGTCGGCGGGCAAGCCGGCGAATTGCGCTTTGACCTCGTCACGGGCAGGCCCATCCCCGACGACCGACATGGTCCAGGGCAGGTGGCCGATCGGACCGAGCGCCTGCGCCAGCATGCGATAGCTTTCGACTTTGTCGCCCGGGCGCATCATGGCGACGGTAACGAGGCGCGTCGGACAACCCCGTGCCGGCATTTCCCCGAATACCGATGTGTCGATGAAGGGCGAAAGCAGACCGAGAGCGGCGTCGGGAATCGCATCTGCCAGTCCCTGACGATCCCTTTGCGTGAAGCAGATGTTCAGCGCTGCCTGTTCGACGGCTCGCGCCACCAACGCTTGCGTGTCGGCCCACAAACCGCCGTTGCGCCGCCTCGAATAGGAGGCTTCCGCTGTCACACAGGGGATAGCAAAGGCCGACGCCAGCTCGGGTCCGATCAGGTCGGGCGCCTTGTAATAGGGATGATAGGAGAACCAGAGATCGGGCTTGCCGTCACGATCCCAAACCTTTGTCAGCCGCGCGGCTTCCTCTCGGGCTTCGATCTTGAGCGCATCGAAAATTTTCGACTCCGGTTCGCGTAGATAGAAGCGCAATTCGGATGCCAGTTCGACGCTATGCCCTGCATGCTCCAGCGCCTTGACCAGCGTCCGTGCCATCTGGCGGTCGCCGGAGGCAACGGGATGATTGGGCGACTTCAGCGGCGCGTAGAAGGCAATTCGCATCGCCCGACCCTATCATCGGAAAGCCTGCGCAAGTCAATTTCGAAGCATGATCGACTCACTTTCAAGCAGTGGAATGTGGTATCTGATGCTCATGGAAACAGCTGCAGCGTCCGATCCGTTTGTCGCTTCTTTGCCGGTCTTCGCAAAGTTCGAAAGCGTTGCCGATATCGATAATTATCGGCCTCTCCCGGATGGCTGGGCGCTGGCCACCGCCGACATCGTCGGCTCGACCAAGGCGATCGACGCTGGGCGCTATAAAACCGTCAATATGGCCGGCGCCAGCGTCATCTCGGCGCTGCTCAATGCGCTGGGTCGGCGAGATCTTCCCTTTGTCTTCGGCGGCGACGGCGCGCTCGTGGCGTTTCCCGGCTCGGCGCTGGAGATCACCCGCAACGCGCTGGCCGCTGTCCAGAGATGGGTGGCGGACGAACTGGACCTGACCTTGCGTGCCGCAATCGTGCCGATAGAGGATATAAGAGCGCAAGGCCTCGACGTTCGCGTGGCGAGGTTCCGGGCCTCCGAAGCGGTCTTCTATGCCATGTTCGCGGGCGGTGGCGGCAGTTGGGCGGAAGCCGAGATGAAAGCGGGGCGCTACCGCATCGATCCTGCGCCGGCCGGCACACGGCCGGATCTTACCGGCCTCTCCTGCCGCTGGAACCCGATCGACGCCCGGCACGGCGAAATCGTCTCGATCATAGCCATCCCGGGGCCGTCGCGCGACTTGCGCGGTTTTCAGTCTTTGGCTTCCGACATCATCGCCCTTGCCGGGGGGCAGGAACGCGATGGCCACCCGTTGCCGGTGAACGGTCCGGCCTACAGTTTTTCGCCCGCCGGCCTCGATATCGAGGCGCGAGCCATGGCGCCGGCAGGATGGCGGTGGCTGTCGAAGCTGTGGATATTGTTCCAGCTGACGCTTACGGCTGTCACCGATAGATATGGCTGGACGATCGGCAGCTTCGATCCGAAGATCTACAAACGCGACGTGGCCAGCAATTCGGATTTCCGGAAGTTCGACGACGGCTTGAAGATGACTATCGACGTTGACGCGGATGTGTTGCAACGGATCGAGAACCGGCTGAAACAGGCGGAAGAGGCGGGCATCTGCAACTATGGCCTGCACCGCCAGAAATCGGCCTTGATGACATGCCTCGTCGCCTCGCCGCTGCAGCGCGATCACGTTCATTTCATCGATGGCGCCGCCGGCGGCTATGCGATGGCCGCCGCAAGCCTGAAGGCGAAGGTGCCGGTCTGACGACAGCTTGCGGAAATCGATTTTCCGCAATATGCCTCGGGGTTCTTGGGGAACCAGGTGAGCCTCGCCATGGGCGCGGACGGCCTGTCCGAATTGACGGAAAGCAGATTTTTGGACGCCTCACGATCGACATATGACCGTCTTCTGAACCTGATTTCGACGCGCGCCGCGCAAGTCGGCGTGATCGGGCTGGGCTATGTCGGGTTGCCGCTGGCGGTTGCGATCGCACGCGCCGGCTTCCCGGTTTCCGGCTTCGACATCGAAGCCCAGAAGGTCGAGAGCCTGAACAACGGCCAATCCTACATTGAGGCGGTGACGTCGACAGCCCTTGCCGGCCAGGTGGCGAGCGGACGGTTCCGCGGCACTGCGGATTTTGCCGAACTCGCCGTCTGCGATGTCATCATCATCTGCGTTCCGACACCGCTGACGAAAAACCGTGAGCCGGACCTCTCCTTTGTCAGAAGCACGGCAGGCACCGTCGCGAAGCATCTGCGTCTCGGCCAGCTGATCGTGCTGGAATCGACCACCTATCCCGGCACCACCGACGACGTGATCAAGCCCATACTGGAAGAAACCGGCTTGCAGTCGAAGATAGACTTCTTCCTCGGCTTCTCGCCCGAACGCGAGGATCCCGGCAACCGCAGCTTTGAAGTCGCGACGATCCCCAAGGTCGTGGCAGGCGACGGCATTGAAGCGGCGATACTCGTGCAGGCTTTCTACCAGGGCGTGGTCAAGACCGTTGTTCCGGTTTCCACCACGGCGACCGCCGAGGCGGTCAAGCTGACGGAAAACATCTTCCGCTCGGTCAACATAGCCCTGGTCAACGAGTTGAAGGTCGTGCTCGGTGCGATGGGCATCGACATCTGGGAGGTGATCGAGGCGGCAAAGAGCAAGCCCTTCGGCTACATGCCTTTTTATCCTGGCCCCGGACTTGGCGGGCACTGCGTTCCGATCGATCCCTTCTACCTGACGTGGAAGGCGCGCGAATACGAAATGCCGACCCGCTTCATCGAGCTGGCGGCCGAGATCAACACGGCCATGCCGCGTCATGTGGTCGATGAACTGGCGAAGGCGCTGGACCGGCGCTGCGGCAAGGCGCTCAGCCGCTCGCGCATTCTCATCATCGGGCTCGCCTACAAGAAGAATGTACCCGACATCCGCGAAAGCCCCTCGTTGCGGCTCATTGAACTCATCGAGGAATGGGGCGGCAAGGCGGAATTCCACGATCCGTATGTTACCGAGATCCCGGCCACACGGGAGCATATGGCGATCAAGGGGCGGCGCTCGGTCGAATTGACCGAGGCGGCATTGAAGGATTTCGATGCTGTCGTCATTGCAACCGACCACGACGCGATCGACTATCAGGCGATCGCTGATCACGCTCTTCTGATCGTCGACACACGCAATGTTTTTGGCCGCCTCGGGCTAGCCCGAGAGACGGTGGTGAAGGCCTGACGGCGTCTGGGCTGGCGAATTTGTTGCCTGATGTCAGGATCGTGATTGCACTCCGCCGGCAGCCTCGCCACATAATGCCCCTTCGCCGGCTTTTGCCCGAAGCCGGCTTCATTGACTTCGAGGGTCTTATCTCTGGGTCGTTAGTGGCGGATCAAAGGAGAATGGCTCGTCTTCGACGGGTCTCAAGATAGCATGAGCACAGCGCAAGCAGAAATTTCCACCATTCTCATGGATAAGGTTGCCGATTGGCTGACCCAATCGGCGCTGGCGGGCGACGCCCTGGAAACATTGGTAAAGGGCTTTTGTGAACGGCTGGCTGCTGCCGGCCTGCCGCTGAAGCGGGTGCATTTGAGCTTTTCGATGCTTCATCCGCTTTATGACGCGCTTGGCTTCACCTGGCTTCGCGGCCAGGGCATGGAAGTGGAAGGCTTCCGCAAAGAGGACGGCGTTCATTCTGACAGATTCCTGACCAGCCCATACTACCATCTGCTCAGCAACAAGCTCGACCATCTGCGGCGCCGGCTCGACCCGTCGATGCCGTCGGAATTTCCTGTTTTCGATGATCTCAGGCTTATGGGCGTGACCGATTACATGGCTTTCGTCCATCCCTTCAACGGCAATACCAGTCAGGGCATGATGGGATCCTGGTCCACCGACAGCGCTGCAGGCTTCAGCGACAACATGATTTCAGCGCTGCTGCGCATCCAGAACCATCTCGCTATCGCAACGAAGATGGCGGTGCTCACCAAGCTGGCCGACAACATGATGACCACTTATCTCGGCGGCGACGCCGGCAGGCGCGTGCTGGACGGCCAGATCAAGCGCGGCGAGGGCGACACAATCCGGGCCGCACTGGTCATGGCCGATATGCGCGGGTCGACAAGGCTTGCCGAAACTTCCGGCCGCGAAATCTACATCGATACGCTGAACCAGTTTTTCGATGCCATTGCTGCACCTTTCAATCGCAGAGGCGGGCAGATCATGAGTTTCCTGGGGGATGGCTTCATTGCCGTCTACCCTTGCGAAAGGCACCGCTCGCAGTCCGAGATCGCCTGCCAGGCTGCTCTTGCAGCAGCGCACAAGGCCACCGCGCGCATGATGGATCTCAATCTGCGCAGAAAGGAGCAGGGATTGGGCGACATAAACTTTGGCATTGGCCTGCATGTCGGCAATGTGATGTTCGGCAATGTCGGGCTTACAGACCGGCTCACATTCTCTGTCTTCGGCTCGGCTGTAAACGAGGTCCAGCGCCTCCAGACCCTGACCAAGAAATATTCGCACAGCGTTCTCGCCAGCAAAGACTTCGCCAGCTATTGCGGCGCCATCAGCTGGCTGACGCTCGGCAACGAGGAACTGGCGGGCATCAAGCAGAAGCTGACGGTGCTTTCACCCGATCTGTCGGGTGCTCTCGCACTCGACGAGGACGGTGCGCTGGAGCCGATTTACGACCGAATATCCGACGCCGAGCAGGTCATGCTGCTTCATCGCGATGCCGCGCGGCTGTCGGCGGGCGATCCGAGGAAGCTCCAGTAACCGCCACGATCTGATCCGAACGCCTTTGGTATGCAGTCCGGTCGCCGGTTCCGCCAGGGAACTGGCGACCGGACCGAATCCAAGTTGCTCTAGGCTGGCAATGCGCTAGTCTCGCTTTCTGGGCCTGCCGCCCGGCAGGCTGCCAGAGTGGGGCTGGTGTGAGAATGAATTCGGGTGTTGATCTGCTGCGGATCGAGGATGTTGGCATCTCTTTTGCCATTATCGGGGGACCGTTGCATGCCGTCAGGCGTGCAAATCTTCGCGTCCTGCCCGGCAAGGTTACTGCGCTTGTGGGCGAGTCCGGTTCCGGAAAATCGGTTCTCAGCCAGGCAGTGATGGGCATTTTGCCGAACACAGCCCATGTTCGCGGCCGTATCCTATTTTCCGATCCTGAAAAGCCCGGCACGACGCAGGATATCCTGCAGATGCCGCGTGACGGACCCGAAATGCGGGCGTTGAGAGGCAGCCGCATCGGCAAGATCTTTCAGGAGCCGATGACATCACTGTCGCCGCTGCACACGGTCGGCAATCAGGTCAGCGAATCCCTGCAGATTCATACGCCCATGGCTCGGGCGGAGCGCAAGGCGCGGGCCGAGCAAATGCTCGACCTGGTCGGCTTTCCCAACCCCAAGCGCGCCTATGACATGTATCCGTTTGAACTTTCGGGAGGATTGCGTCAACGCGCCATGATCGCCATGGCGCTTATCTGTCGGCCCGCCCTGTTGATCGCCGACGAGCCGACGACGGCGTTGGACGTCACCATCCAGGCGCAAATCCTGCAATTGCTGCGCGGGCTTCAGGCCAAGCTGAACATGGCGATGCTGCTGATCACGCACGACCTTGGCGTGGTCGCCAATGTCGCCGACGAGGTGGTGGTCATGTACCATGGCGAGATCATGGAAGCGGGACCTGTCGAGGCGATATTCCGCCGGCCAGGCCACCCTTACCTGAAGGGCCTGATGGCAGCCGTTCCGCATTTCGACCTGAAGCCTGGCGAAAGGCTAAAGGCGCTCCGCGAGGTGCCGGTGAATGTCGGGAACCTGCTCGGCAAGCAGACGGCGCCGGCATCGAAGGGGCCGGACGACATCCTGCTGTCGGTCAGGGATATGACAAAGACCTTCACCATCCGCAAGTCCGGATGGTTCGGCGGAGATCATCAAACCTCTGTTCGCGCCGTGGACGGCGTGAGCTTCGATATCAGACGGGGTGAGTGCCTGGGTCTTGTCGGCGAAAGCGGCTCCGGCAAAACCACCGTCAGCAAGGTCCTCATGCGGGCTGTCACACCAAACGGCGGCTCTGTGATCTTCAACGGCCGCGATGGTCCGATCGACGTCCTGGAAGCCGAGGGAGACGCCCTGCGCATGCTGCGCGCGAAAATCCAGATGGTCTTCCAGGACCCGGTTTCGTCGCTTTCACCTCGCATGACGGTGGAGAACATCTTGAGCGAGCCGCTGGAAATCCATCAACGTGGCGATGCCGCGTCCCGACTCGCCACGGTCAAGAGCCTGATGCAGGCAATCGGGCTCGATCCGCGCTTCATAAAGCGTTATCCGCACAGTTTCTCCGGCGGGCAGCGTCAGCGTATCGGCATCGCGCGCGCGTTGGCGCTGGGGCCTGAACTCCTGATCTGTGACGAGCCGGTTTCGGCACTCGATGTCTCTGTCCAGGCGCAGATCCTGAACCTTCTGAAGGACCTGCAGAAGGAACTGGGCCTGACCTACCTGTTCATATCCCACAACCTGGCGGTGGTGGACTACATGGCAGACCGCATCGCGGTGATGTGCGGCGGCCGTATCGTCGAGCTCGCACCGCGCGAAATTCTGCTTAGGAAACCGGTCCACCCCTACACGCGCTCACTGGTCGCCGCAGTACCTTTCCCCGATCTCGACAGGCCGATGGACTTCAAAACGCTGAAGCTCGACGGCGCTTCCGACACCAGCACATGGGGACCGCAATTCCGCGACGAGAGCGACAAGGATATGCTGTCGCCGCTCGACCTTGGCGGCGGCCACCTCGTGCTGGCCCGGCGTACGGCCGATGTCAGCGAGTTACGCCATTGATCAGCCGGCGCACCGTCCTTGGACTTATGGCTTCGGCATTTCTGCCGGGCACGTCGCGCGCCGGCGATCTGGAGCCGGAATTTCTTCAGCCGCAGCTGAAGGCCAAGGCGCTGCCGGCACTCGCCGAACGCTTGCCCAAGAGCCCGCGCGCGTTGAACCTCGCCGCGATGGGCCGGCAGCCCGGCCAGTATGGCGGCACGCTGCGCACGATCATCGGCAGCCAGAAAGATATCCGGATGATGACGATCTACGGGTATGCTCGCCTGGTCGGCTATGACGAAAAGCTCAACTTGCAAGCCGACATTCTCGAAAGTTTCGACGTAGCGGATGATCGCGTCTTCACTTTCAAGATTCGGGAAGGGCATAAATGGTCTGACGGCAGCCTGCTGACGCCGGAGGATTTTCGCTATTGCTGGGAAGATGTCTGGCTGAACGATGAGCTTTCGCAAGGCGGGCTTGCCCCCGCCCTGCTGGCGAACGGCAAGCCGCCACGCTTCGAGATCGTCGATCCGTCGACGGTCCGCTATAGTTGGGATGCGCCCAATCCCGACTTCCTGCCCAAGCTTGCTGCTGCTTCGCCGCTATCGCTGGTTCTGCCGGCCACCTATCTCAAGCAGTTCCACAAGAAATACCAGGATCCATTCCGGCTCGCCGGCCTAATGAAGGAGAACCGGGCCAAGAAATGGACGCTCCTGCATATCCGCATGTCGCGGCAGTATCGCCCGGAGAACCCGGAACTGCCGACGCTCGATCCCTGGCGGAACCGGACCAAGCCGCCGGCCGAGCAATTCGTCTTCGAGCGCAACCCGTTCTTTCATCGAATAGACGAGAATGGCCGGCAACTGCCCTATGTTGACCGGATCGTCATGAATGTCAGCTCGCCGGCGATCATTTCCGCCAAGACCGGTGCGGGCGAGAGCGACCTGCAAAGCATGGGAATTGACTTCACCGACTACTCCTTCCTGAAGGATGCGGAGAAGCGCTACCCGGTGAAGATGCATCTCTGGAAACGCACACAGGGTTCGCGGCTGGCGCTGCTGCCCAATCTGAATTGTGCCGACCAGGTGTGGCGTGGCCTTCTTCGTGACGTGCGCGTGCGCCGCGCCCTTTCGCTCGCTGTGGATAGGCGCGAGATCAATTTGGCCGTGTTCTACGGACTGGGGCAGGAAAGTGCGGATACGGTCCTGCCGGAGAGCCCGCTCTACCGGCCGGAATTCGCGAAAGCCTGGGTCGCCCATGATCCCGACCAGGCCAATGCCCTGCTCGACGAGGCCGGGCTTCAGACGCGTGACGATGAAGGCATGCGGATACTTCCCGATGGACGCCCTGCGCAGATCATAGTGGAAACGGCCGGCGAAAGCACGCTGGAAACCGACGCGCTCGAACTCATCACCGATCACTGGCGCAAGATCGGGATCGCCCTGTTCATCCGGACTTCGCAGCGCGATATCTTCCGCAGCCGCGCGCTTGGCGGCCAGATCATGATGTCGATGTGGTCGGGCATCGACAACGGCGTGCCGACCGCCGACATGAACCCGTACCAGCTGGCCCCCACCATCGACGACCAGCTGCAATGGCCGCTCTGGGGTGCTCACTACTTGTCTCATGGCAAGGTCGGTGAGGCGCCCGATCTTCCGCCTGTGGTCGAGCTGATGGCTTTGCTCAAGCGCTGGAAGGCATCGACCGAAGCCACGGAGCGTGCCGAAATCTGGAATTCAATGCTGTCGATCTACACCGACCAGGTGTTTTCGATCGGCACCGTGAACGGAACGCATCAGCCGGTTCTGGCGTCCTCGCGGCTGCGCAATCTGCCTGACAAGGCGCTCTACGGCTACGACCCGACCGCCTATTTCGGTGTCTACATGCCGGATACATTCTGGCTTGGAGAGTCCTGAGCGTGCTTCGATATTTTGTCTGGCGCATTGCCGTGATGGTTCCAACGCTGCTGGTCATATCGGCACTGGTGTTCACGATCATCGAACTTCCACCAGGCGACTATTTCGACAGCTATGTTGCCGAGCTTCGGGCTCAGGGCGAAGCGGTCGATTCCGATCGCATCGAGATGATGCGCAAGGACTATGGTTTCGACCAGCCACCGGTCATTCGCTACTTCTACTGGGTCGGCGGGATGCTGCGCGGCGATTTCGGCTATTCCTTCGAATATGAGCTGCCGGTTCGCGACGTCGTCGGGGACCGAATGTGGCTAACCGTGCTGGTTTCCTTCGTCACGATCATCTTCACCTGGCTCATCGCCTTTCCGATCGGCATGTACTCCGCCACGCATCAATACAGCTGGGGCGACTACGGCCTGACTTTCTTCGGCCTTCTCGGCCTTGCAATTCCGAACTTCATGCTGGCGCTGATCCTGATGTATTTCGCCAACATCTGGTTCGGCACATCCATCGGCCATCTCATGGACCAGCAATATCTCGGCGAGCCGATGAGCTGGGCCAAGGCGAAGTCGATCCTCGCCCATCTCTGGATTCCGGTCTTGATCATCGGCACCGGGGGCACGGCAAGCATGATCCGGCGGCTGCGCGCCAATCTTCTCGACGAGCTACACAAGCAATATGTCGTGACCGCGCGCGCCAAAGGACTTCATCCGTTCAAGGCGCTGGTCAAATATCCGCTGCGCATGGCGCTCAATTTCTTCATTTCCGACATCGGCTCTATCCTGCCGGCCATCATCTCCGGCGCCGAAATCACGGCGATCGTGCTGTCTTTGGAAACGACCGGGCCGATGCTGATCAAGGCGCTGCAAAGCCAGGACATGTATCTGGCAGGGTCGTTCCTCATGTTCCTCGCCTTCCTGACGGTCATCGGTGTCCTGATTTCCGACCTGGCGCTGGCGCTGCTTGATCCAAGAATTCGTTTGCAGGGTGGCAGCACCAAATGAGCACGCATTCGCCGCTGCCCGCTCCAGGTGCTCCGCTGCAACACTACGTTTCCAGCGCGCCCTTTGACCTGCAGTCGGTCGAGGCGATGACGCCGGAGCAGTCGAAGGTCTTTCAGGCGTCCCAGTTGCGGCTGATGTGGTGGAAATTCCGGGAGCACCGGCTTGCCGTTGTATCCGGCATATTCCTGGCAGCGCTTTATTTCGGGATACTGATCTGCGAGTTCCTGGCGCCCTACAATCTGCACACGCGCAACATGGACTACATCTATTCGCCGCCGCAGCGGGTGCACCTGTTCCACAACGGCCAGCTCGTCGGGCCGTTCGTCTATGGCCGCCAGATGACGCTGGATATGGACACGCTCAAGCGTAACTACATCGAGAAACAGGATGATGTTCAGCGGATCCGTTTCTTCTGCAAGGGCGACAGTTACCGGTTCTGGGGCCTGATCGAAGGTAACAGGCATCTTGTCTGCCCTGCCGAAAACGGCCAGCTCTTTCTGGCCGGCACCGACAGGCTGGGGCGCGATGTGCTCTCGCGCATCATCCATGGCGCACGTATTTCACTGACAATCGGCCTCGTCGGCATCAGTTTCAGCTTCCTGCTCGGCATTGTGATCGGCGGACTGGCCGGCTATCACGGCGGTATCTTCGACCTGATCGTTCAACGGATTATCGAAGTTCTGCAATCGATCCCCAGCATCCCGCTATGGCTGGCTCTGGCGGCGATCATGCCGATAACCTGGAGTCCGATCCTGATCTATTTCGGCATCACCGTCATCCTCGGGCTGCTCGACTGGACCGGACTGGCGCGGGCCGTGCGTTCAAAGCTTCTAGCCTTGCGCGAGGAGGATTACGTTCTGGCCGCGCAATTGATGGGCGCCAGAAGCAGCCGCATCATCGGGCGACATCTCATTCCCGGCTTCATGTCGCATCTGATCGCGACGGCGACGATCTCCATACCCGGCATGATCCTGGGCGAGACGGCGCTGAGCTTCCTCGGGCTCGGCCTGAGGGCGCCGATAACCAGCTGGGGCATCCTGCTCACCGAGGCGCGCAGCGTCAGCGTCATCGCGTTCTATCCATGGCTGCTTTTGCCGATGCTTCCCGTCATTCTCGTCATCCTGGCGTTCAACTTCCTCGGCGACGGCCTGCGGGACGCCGCAGACCCCTACAAGTGAGATCACTATTCCGCCGCGCGTCGGCCGCCGACTCCACCCGGTATGATCCTGTCGGCAGCCTGTTCGGTTATTGCAGCGTTCATCGTTCGCCTCTATAGGTGCCGAGACGCGATCGGGGTTTAACACGTCGCCCTTGGGTTTCACCTGTGAACCGTTCTGGTCGCGGGCATTGCCGATCTCTTGAGCTGGTTTCAGGACACACAAACGCATATGACTCGCCTTGAGAATTTCATCAGCAGGATGACCGCACAGCGCGACATTCTCGATCAAGTTTGCCCCGAGGTGGCGAAGATGGAAGGGCTGGTGCTCGAGCTCGGCCTCGGCAACGGCCGGACGTTCCACCATCTGCGCGAGCGCCTGCCCGGACGCCGGATTGTGGTGTTCGACCGCGAACTTAGCGCACACGCCAGCTCAATTCCCGACGCTGAAGACTTCGTGCTCGGCGAAATACGCGAGACGGCGAAGAGGTTCATTGGCATCGACGCGGCTCTTGTTCATGCTGACATCGGCACCGGCTATGACGATCGCGATGCAGTGACCTCTACCTGGCTTCCCGATCTGATCGCGCGCCTGCTTCGCGTCGGCGGCTTCGCGGTCAGCGGCACGCCGCTCGAGCACCCGCTGTTGCAACGCCTCCCGCCGCCGCCTTCGGTGCCCGCCGATCGTTATTTTGTCTGCAGGCGCGTGTGAGGAGCCGAGACGACCCGAATATTTGGCGGCCAAATCTTCGGGGCCAAATCTTTGGGGCCAAATCTTCAGGGGATCATATATACTGCTATCTCCCGCTCAATGCCGCGCAGCGAGACCTCGTGGGGCACGGGCGTCAGCGCGTTCCTGTGCAACAGATCGGCGGTGAGATTGTCGTCGACCACGGCACGAGTGGCGAAGATCGCCTGTGCGTTGGCAAGGTTCTGGACCCGTGAAGCAATGTTGACCGTCTGGCCGAAATAGTCCTGTCGCTCGTTCATAGACACGGCGATGCAGGGGCCGGCATGGACTCCGATCTTGAGCAGCAGATCCTCGCGCCCGCTCTTGTCGTTGAGCTCACGCATGGCATCGCGCATCCTGAGGGCCGCAGCAATCGCACGATCGGGCGTCGCGAAGGTCGCCATCACCGCATCACCGATCGTCTTCACCACCGCGCCTGCCTCCGCCGCGACGATCTCGTGCAGAACCTGGAAATGCACGCGCACGAGATCGAAGGCTGAAAGATCGCCAACCCGCTCGTAAAGCTCGGTCGATCCGCGCAGGTCGGTGAACAGGAAGGTCAGGCTGGTGATTTTCAGGCGCTGGTCGATGTCGAGCGTATCCGTGCGATAGAGATCGCGGAACGTCTGGTTGGTGAGCAGGCGCTTGGCAGTCAGGAAGGGCCGGCGTTTGCCCAGGAGATCATGCAATTCCTGGCCGGCGATGAAGACCGTCGGCAGCACGCGGGTGTCGGTCCTGTTCTCCAGCGAAATGCGCAACGGGCCGGGTTGCATCTCCAGCGTCTGGTTCTGGACATGGTCGCGGTCGAAGACCAAAGAGAGGCTTCGGCGCTCTTTTGTTGGTTCACCCTTCCCGTCGATGAACTGCGCTGAATGGGTGACCGGCTCGAAGACGATGACGAACTCAGACGGAAGCTGGATGGGCAGAACCGCCTTTTCACCGGGGGCAAGCTCGATATCCTCCAACGAGAACGCTTCTATCTTTTTCGCGAAATCCTCTTCCGGCAGATCGACGCCGGACGCCCAGTAGATCTGGCGGAAATATTCCACCAACGGCAGTTCGTGTGGATTGTGGGCGGCAATCCTGCGCACGCGAGGACTGACGGTGAATGTCACCTCGACCATCTCGTCGAGGGTCGGCGAATAGCCCTCGGAGCACAGCGCGCAGGTGTATTCGTCCTTCTGCAGGGTTTTCAGCGTGGCGTTGGAGTCGAGCACGCCGCCACAGCCGGGGCATAGGACATTCCAGGAAATGTCGAAGATGCCCACCCGCGCCGCATGGAGAAAGGCGCTTATGGCGCGTTCCTCGTCGAGGCCATGCTTGCTGGCGAAGGCTGGCGCATTGATGCGGCAAAGTTCGCGGTCCTTGCCCTCCGCGATGGTTCGCCTGATCGCGTCGATTGCCTGCGGATCGACATCGGTCGATTGCCGCAGAAGCGAGAACAGATCCTGAGCTTCGTTCATCGTGCAGGCTCCGGAAAATGCGCCATCCAGGCGTGTTGACCGGACCGGTCTTTGGTCCGAGCGCTCCATCTTACTTCGAAACGGACCGTACGACCATTCGAATGGATAGGCCTGGTGACAGTTCAATTTCCATTCGGCGGATTTTCACTGGCCGCAAGCGGCACTAGGATGGCGGGGCATTCATCTTTGGGGTCTTCTCCCATGCCGACATCCAACAACCCGCAATTTCCCGCGGCCCTGCGCCTTTTCTCTGTGGTGGTCATCATCGTCCTGATCGTCGGCGCCGGCCTGTTTTTCGCGCCTGTGCTGGTCAAGCCGCGCTGGCCTTGGGCCGTCACGCCGTTCAATGCCCGCTTCCTCGGCGGCTTCTACACCGCCGAAATGGTCGTGATGGCGGCGCTGCTGGTCTGGAATCGCTGGTCACCCGGCCGGCTCGTGCTCGTCATGGCCTTCATCTTCACCGCCATCGTGTCGGTGGCTTCGTTCATCAATCTCGGCTATTTCAACTTCGAGCGCAAAGCGCCCTGGCTCTGGTTTTTGGTCTATCTCGCTTCGGTCGCGGTATCCGGGCTGTTCCTGTGGCGGGCCAGGGCCCGTCCTTCAGCAAATGGCGTGACCTTAACCCCCGTATGGCGCGGCTACATGCCGGTGGAATCGGCGATCCTTGGGCTCTATGGCGTCGGCCTGTTGCTGTTTCCCCTGACATTCGGCAGCATCTGGCCATGGCCGATCGATGCCTTCCACGCTCAGGTCTACAGCGCCATCTTCCTGGCCGGTGCGGGCGGTATATATCTTGTCTGGAGAAGCGCTCCGCGCGAGGAACTGCTGGTGCTCGGCTTGGCGCAGTTTCTCGTTGGCCTGCTTGCCATCCTTGGCCTCGTCATCACCGACGCTGCGGTGCACCGGATCGACTGGACAGCGACCGGGACATTGTGCTGGCTCGCCCTTTTCGGCTGGATCGGCATCAGCGGCGTCTTCAAACTCTACGCCGCCTCCCGGTATTTTAGCTCGCAATCGGCATCATAGGTTGCACAGACGGCTGGATTTTCAGGTGACGTCCGGTGCATCGTGGCGTGCCGATTGCCTTCGCCGGGAAAGCCATGACCAGCACGACCTCGCCATCCCCAAAGAAAATCCAGCCGCAGCTCCGGTCCGTCCGGCTGAGCGATGCTGAGGCGCTTTGCGCTATCTTCAACATGCCGGGCTTCCGCTGGGGCACGCTCAGGATGCCCTTCGAGATGGTGGAGCAGGTGGAGCGGCGCATCGCCAAGTCCGGCCAGGAAACCACCTGGATCGTTGCCGAGTTGGACGGCAAGGTCGTCGGCCATGGCAGCCTGGTCGTGCAGGGTTCGCCGCGCCGTTCGCATATCGGCGAGATCAATATCGGCCTTGACGATGCCTTTGTCGGCAAGGGTATCGGCTCTGCCATACTTGGCGCGCTGCTTGACGTGGCCGACAACTGGCGCGCCCTGAAGCGGGTCGAATTGACCGTCTATGCCGACAACGAACCGGCCATCCGTCTCTACACAAGACACGGCTTCAAGGTCGAAGGCCGACATGTGAAGGCCGGTTTTACCGACGGCCAGTACCATGACCTCCTGAGCATGGCCCGGCTGCGGTTCTGAGATCCGCTGTTTGGTCCTAACTGTTTAGCCAATCTGATAATTCGTGCCGAGTCGGCGCGAACAGGCGATTGCTCATGGAGACCTGCGTTGGATACGGTCAATTTCGCCTCCATGTGTGGGCCGGTCGCATCCAGCAAGTCTGGTCTCCCTTGGCGTTTGCACGGCAAGCGGCTAGACGGGACCAATGACCGCCGTCTTTGACCCTACGCCTCCGGTGGAAATTCTGGCAGTGCTGTCGCTGCTCTGCCCGGAAGTCGTGCGCGACATCGAGCAGAACTGGAATGCACCGGTTTCCGACTACGCCCGCCATCTGTGGCGGCCGGTGGCAAGGCCTGCATCGGGCCCGGCGATCGCTGCCCGCTCGATCCTGCGCGAAGTCCTGCATCAGCGCCTTGGTGTGATCATGCAGCCTGAAGAGATCGGCAAGGTCCTCGACGAGTTCGAATACAGACCGGTGATTCAGTCCGGCCTGCACTGCCTGCTTCTGATGGACCGGATCACCTTCGATGCCCTCCTGCTTGCCTGGCTCGGCGCGGTCGAAAACGGGCTGTCGGCCTTCTTCAGCTTCATGGGAACGACGATGACCATGGAGACAATTGGCCGGGAGGGGCCGGGATGGCTCGATGTCGGTGACGACAAGGTCAACCTGTTTGGCATGGGGCGCCACAAACTGTGCCGCAAAAGCGCCTGCGTGGCCGGTCCCGTCACCCTCAACAAGCGCGCGCTCGAAGCGGTGGGCGACGAAACGGATGCCAGCCGCTGGCTGGGCACACTGCTTGCCAGCCAGGACAAGGTGTTTGGAACCGCCGCCGATGCGCTGACAGCCCTCAACGAGGATCTGGTCGCCGATTGGGATCGTTCCGGCATGGCCCAGCCGGTTTTCATCGATGATCGGCTCGCCGCGGCTGCCATGGCGCGGCATCTGGAAAATGACGGCAGCCTTGTTTCCAGGCTGCTCCTTGAGCCCGCAAGGCGCCAGCGTCTCGAACGTGCCTTGCAAGCAGCCGCATCGAGCCCATTTGGCAGGTTCCTGCCCAATGCCACGGCCTATTTCTGGGGTATCCGCGAGGAGCGCGTGCGCAAGCTCGTCCTCGATAACGGGCACCTGATCGAGCCTGGCAGGCCGCATGGTCTTTCCATCCCGTTCGAGCGGCCGCATCTCAGGCAGGCGCTGCTGGACGGCGTGCTGCTGCCGAACTTGTTCCTGATGTTCCTGGTCCTTGCCATATTGCCGCGCGTGCGGGTTGTGGGCGGCCTGAGACAGATTGGTTATGTAGCGCTTTTCCACTCGATCCTGCTGGCTGCGCTAGATGAAAACGCGCCGGAAGAGCGCGATCTGGCTGCGGAGTTGCAGGTTCGGGAAAATGCCTGGGGCATGCGGGTCATCGATGAAAAGATCTCGGTCCGCGAGCAGCTTGCCGGCCTGCCGAAAGGGGCGCTCTTCCCGGCCCTGCTCCGGCAATACCGTTTGCGGACATTTGCCGAGGCGACCGACGACCTGAAGCTGGTTCGCGAAAACGCCCGATGGCGCAAGATCGGCCAGGCAGAGATCAAGGCGAACTGAGCCTACTTCAGGTTGATTTTCTGGTGCGCAACCGCAAGCGACGGCGATCTATCGGTGAGCCTCTGGCGTCTGATCCGGCCGCGTCCTTGACGCTGATGCCTTTCGGGATTTCGACGACGGCTTCCGCCTCGATCGGCAGCGCTCTGCCACCGGACCCACACGGATCGCTCGATGCCCATTTGCGCTGCCGCTTGCTGGTCGACGGCTATCGGTTCATTCTTGTGAACCTTGGCCGTGAAGTGCGTAGCGAGATCACGCCGTCACGGCCCCTAGTGAGGTCTTGTTCGATGGACTGCTCGGGCTGCGGTTTCGAGGTTGAGGGCGGTTACGCTTTCTGTCCGAGGTGTGGCAGGCGCCAGCCCGTGCCATGCGCCAGTTGCGGCTACCGCTGCGCACCTGATTTCGAGTTCTGTCCGAAATGTGGGGCAAGCGTCGGTGCGCCCGCAAAAGCCGTCGAACGGCCTGCTCCGACGCCAAGCCGGACCATTGTGCAGCCTTCTCGAACTCCGTCGCTGCTTCCGAACATCGAAAGCGAAGATGGGCAGTATCCCGTCTCTGACGCCGATCGCCGGACGGTAACGGTCCTGTTCGCCGACCTTTGCGGCTTCACAACACTCAGCGAGCAGCTCGACCCCGAGGTCATGCAAGCGCTGCAGAACAAACTGTTCAAGGAATTGACGGCGGCCGTGCGAAACTTTGGCGGTTTCGTCGACAAATTCATCGGCGATGCACTGCTCGCTTTGTTCGGTGCGCCGGTCGCGCATGAGGACGATCCGGAACGTGCGCTTCGCGCCGCTCTCGACATGATCGCCCGGACGGCGCGGCTCGGCGAAAGCACCCCCCACTCCGGCTCGCCTCTGTCACTCCATATCGGCATAAACACTGGTCCGGTCGTCACTGGCGGATTGGGCGTCGGCACCGCCAAATCCTATTCGGTGACCGGCGATACAGTGAATACGGCGCAACGCCTGCAATCGCTGGCCGCACCGGGTGAGGTGCTGGTAGGCGAGCTCACTCACAGGCTGACCCGGCACGCCTTCTCTTACGAGTCGCTGGGTGATGTCGTGCTTCGCGGCAAGGCTGGCAGTGTGCTCGTCCATCGACTGGATGCACCGCTTGCGGCGCCGCGTGCAGCGCGTGGGCTCGAGGCGCTCGGCCTCAGTGCGCCGATAATAGGTCGTGGTGCGGAGCTCAATAGAATGCTGGCGAGCCTTGACCAGGCGTGCGGCGGCTCGGCCCAACTTGTCCGCCTCGTCGGAGAAGCCGGTATCGGGAAATCGCGGCTGGTGAACGAGTTCGTCGCCCGCGTCGGCGACGAGGATCGTTTTCGCAACGTCGCCGTGCGGCAGGCCACGTGCTCACCGCTGGGCGAACAATCATTTGGCGCCTTGGGCGCAGTGGTGCGCAGCGCTGCCGGGATGATGAAAAACGACAATGGGGACGAAATGCGGGGGAAGCTCGCAGGCTTGCTTGCCGATCTCGGCCTGCAGGGCGAGGAGGCGAAGCGGCTGATGCCTTTGCTCTACCATGTGCTTGGCCTTGGCGACCCCGATGCCACCTTGCAGCATGTCGAGCCCGAGCAGCTGCGGCGGCAAATTCTCTACGCAGTCCGCACAATCATCGAACGGCGGCTTGCGTTGTCGCCGCTGTTGATTGTCGTCGAAGACCTGCACTGGGCCGACGCCGTGTCGCTCGAGGCACTACGTTTCGTGATGGACAGGTTAGTGCGCACGCGGTTGATGGTGCTGGTCACGCATCGTCCGGCGCCGGACAATGACCAGCTCGACTCAAGTCGGGTCAGTCACACAGCGCTGAGGCTTTCGCCGCTCAACAGTGATGACGGACGCGGCCTGCTGGCGGCGCTTTTCGGCGAGAGCTGGGTAAACTCCGCAGGAGGGCTTCTCGACCAGATCCTCGAGCGCGCGGGCGGCAACCCCTTTTTTGTAGAGGAGATCATTCGCGGCCTTATCGATCGCGGTGTACTGATGCGCGAGGGCCAGCGATGGCGGACTGTGGCAGGCGAAGTGGCAACCGGCATTCCCGCCACTATCCAGGCAATGTTGCTTGCTCGCGTCGACCGGCTGCCTCAAGAGGCGCGCCGGTTGGCCCAGGAAGCCGCGGTAATCGGCCCGCGCTTCAATGCCACACTTCTGAAAACCGTGACAGCCGACCCCGGCCGGCTAGAAGCCGGCTGCGAACTGCTTTGCGATGCGGAAATCATCGAGGAAGTTGCCGGATCAGGCTCGGTCTCGTCGCAAAGCTACCGCTTTACGCAAACACTGCTGCAGGACGTGATCTACCAGAATCTGCTCCTGCAACGCCGGACCGACATCCACGGGCGGGTCGGCGCTGCCTTGGAGCAACTGTGCGGCGACAAGCCGGAACGGCTCGAGGATTTGACCGTGCTCGGTTATCATTTCGCACAGAGCGCCGAGGGGGAGAAGGGCGCGCATTACCTGCAGGCGGCGGGCGATCGCGCTCGCATGATATACGCCAACGACGACGCCCTTCGTTTCTACGATCGAGCACTGACTGCGTTCGGCGCGATCGGGCAAACACCGCTCAAACTGGCAATTGCAGAGCGCATTGCCGATTTGAGCGGCCCGGTAGGCCGCCGCGAGATCGCGCACCACCACTACGAGACGGTGTTGCAGGCATACCGCAAGTCAGCCAATCGTGTCGCTTCGGCGCGAGTTTTGCGTAAGATCGGTCGGCTGCTCTGGGACGTCGGCAAGCGGGACAACGCAGAATCCCGCTATGCTGAAGCGGCAGCGCTCCTCGATGGAGCGGATGCTCCGATCGAGCAAGCGCAACTCTGGCAAGAACGTGGCCGACAGGCGTTCCGTAGCGGAGATCACGCTCTCGCGGTAAAATGGGCAGACGCGGCGCTGGATTGCGTACGCACTCTGACAACGGAGCATGTCTCCGAGGTAGGATGTGATGCCACTCTTGTGACCGCCGAGGCACTTAATACCAAGGCTGTTGCGCTGGCTCGCCTTGGGCGAAGCCGTGAAGCCGTGCGTCAGGTTGAGCGTAGCATTGAATTGGCCGAAGCCGCCGGTCTACTGGGCGCGGCCTGTCGCGGCTACACCAATCTCGGCGTGCTTTACACGACTATCGATCCGGCACAGGCGATGGAGGTCTGTCGGCGCGGTCTTGAAGTGGCGCGCCATATTGGTGATTTGGGTTTCCAGGCGCGCCTTCTCGCCAATCTGGCTGTCGCTTGTTGTACTTTCACGGATCGCTGTCCAACGGAGGGCGTGCCTGCTGCCGAGAAGGCCATCGAGATCGACCGGGCGCTCGACCAGCGCGAGCACCTGGCGGTGCCGTTGATCGTGCTTGGGCAGATCCACCAGTGCCACGGCCGTCCGGAACTGGCGGTCGGCTTGTTCCACGAAGCACTGGACGTAGCCCGCGAAACGGGCGAACCCCAACTGCTGTTTCCGTGCTATGATGGTCTCGCAACGCTTAATCTCGACCTCGACAATCTGGCCGAGGCCGAACGCTACTTTTCCCTGGCGCAGGGCATATGCGCCCAGCACGGGCTCGACCCGGAAGCGCTTGTGGTGCTGCCTTTTCTCGACTAGCCGGGTTGGAGGTTGGAAATGTCCGCGCGTAGTGACTTGGTACCGCTTCAACCGGGCGACCGTGCGCCGAACTTGGTACTCGACGCCATTACCCAGGAAGGCAAGATCGCGCTTGACGACTATCGCGGACAAAAACCGGTGCTGGTCGGCCTGTTTCGAGGTCTGCATTGTGCGTTTTGCCGGCGCTATATCGCCGCCCAGGCGCGGCTTGATCCGGAGCTGCGCGAAAAGGGCGTGGAGAGCCTGACGGTGGTCAACACCCCGATCGAACGGGCGCGCCTCTATTTCCGCTACCACCCGATGCCGAATCTGCTTGCGGCCTCCGACCCTGAGCGCGCTTCACATCGTGCTTTTGGACTGCCCAATCTCGAATTCACCCAAAACGAGACGAACTGGCCGTACAAGGTCTCGATGGCAGCGGTAAAGGATATGCGGGTCGACATACCAGGCGAGTTGCCCGGTCCTATGGATCCTATTGCGGCCACCGAAATCCTCAACAAGATGGACCATTACGAAGTGACCGAAGCCGACGAGCAGATGGTGGCAACGGGACACGGACAACTGGTCGGTCAGTTCCTGCTGGACCGGCAGGGGATCGTCCGCTGGAGCTTCACGGAGGTTCCAGAGGGTGGGCGATACATGTTTGGGGCGCCAAGCCCTCAGGAGCTGATGTCAGCCGTGTCCCAAGTCGCCCAATAGACTTGCGAACGAGGTAAGGTAAACGGGCGGGACACTGAAATGACACTGACGAGACGAGTTCACCGTTCTTCGAGCACGGCCTCGACCTTGGCTACAAAGTCATCGAGTGAGCGATCCCCGCGAATCTCGATGCGCGGAAGGTCGATGGGATCGCAATCGAGGTCCGCCGGCCCGTGTCTGCCGCCGAAGCCGATCCGATAGCCGCACTCCTTGGCCAGCCGGCCAAGCCGTCGGTCGGTGACAGAAAAGGGTGCCGCGAACGCCGTGGTTGGCCGACCGGTCCACCGTTCGATGAACATGCGAGAGCGCAGGAGCTCGGCGGCCAGGTCGGAGCTCGACAGACCATCGATGGCGCGATGCGTCGCCAGATGGCTTCCGAAGAACGCACCTTCGGCGGCGAGGCGTCGCACCGTCCCGGCGTCCATAAGCTGTGTCGGCGGACCGCTGTCGGCGTCCCACAGTGCACTTTCACCCACCAGGTCCGTCACCAGGAACACTTCCGCGGTCAGGTCGTTCGCGCGCAAGATCGGCCAGGCATGGTCGGCAAAGTTCTGGAAGCCGTCGTCGAAGGTGATGAGCACTGGGCGGCCAGCGAAAGGTTGACGGCTGGCGATGAACCGTTCCAGCTGCTCGGACCTAATCGCGTGAAAGCCATTGGCGCGCAGCCATGCCATCTGACTGTGGAATGCGGCGGGCGTGAGCCGAAAACGGGCGAGCGCGGCCGGACCTTCATCGGCGACGCCGTGATACATGAGGACAGGGATACGCTGCCGCCGCTCGCTACGCGCAACGTCGCGGCGCAGGGCCCGTGCCCCGCCCCAGACGATATTTCGCGCGACCCCGATTTCGAGGCGCGCGCGGATTGGCGCATGATCGATCAGCGGTTCCGTCGCCACCTCGTCCGGCGACAGGCGGCGGAAGCGGTCTACGCGATAGAGCTCGGTCTGGATCGATTGATCGAGGGCGAGGCCTTCGGTCGCTGCCAGCGTCTCTGAGATCGCTTGTGCACCGAATGTGTTCCAGTCGAAGCCGGTCCTTTCAACATTGTCACGTAATACGAATGCGTGTGCGTTGATGAAACTGCCGCCAGGCGCCAATGCCTCGACGATTTTTTTGGCGATGCGCCGCAACTCGGCGAGATCATCCAGATAGTAGAGCACTTCCGAACAGACGATCAGGTCCATCTCACCAGGCAGCGTGTCCGCGCAGAAGTCCAGTACGCCGAACTCGACATTCGGCTGATCGCTGCATCGCGCGCGCGCTCGCCCGATGGCTACGGGGGAGATGTCGGTTGCGGTCAAATGGCCCACTCGCGGCGCCAGCTGCCGCGTGAAATGCCCCTCCGCGCAGGCCAGCTCAAGCGCCCGTCCAATCGGACCGGCAGGCAGAATTTCGAGCTGCCGCTCATATTTTTCCTGCTCATAGGACGAACCGTAGTTCCAGGGATCCTCGGTGGCGAAACGGCGATTCCAGAACGACGTGCGATCATTGTCGTGCCCATCCGCGGCCGATGCACGGCGCTGCACTGAAAGCGGCTCTGTAGCTTCGGCGCTCGACCGAACCAGCCCGCGCGCTTCCGCGGCCAACCGCGCGAGTTTGCCGAAGTGGCTGTCCCGATCGGACCGGGGTCCCGCGATGGACAACAATGCCTCGGCTGCAGATATGTTTGACTTGTCGGCACCGGCGCCCTGTTGCGGGGCATGTACAGGCGGTCGCCTCGCAAGCCGCGCGGCACTCTGTGAAAGCCGCTCAGGGGGCACGAAATCCTGGATCAATTCAATCCAATGGCGCCTTGTCACTTTCCCAAGTACGCCGAACTGTGCGACAGCCTCGATCTGGCCATCCATCGTCAGATAGGCATAAATTCGATCGATTCCTTCCGGAATTTCGATCGAGGTCGGATTTCGAATATCGACGCGAATTCCAAGCGTCCGCGCCAGCCTGCGCGGCGCGGCAAGATCGTCGAAGTCGAGAAGCATTTCCTCAAGGTGATACTGGACGCGGCGACCCGCGACGGGATCGTCCCAGACCTTGCCGAGTTCGGTGATCAACTCGGTGAGGGAGCCGCCGAACCCGTCCCACCTGGCAGCCAATTGCGCTGGCACCGATAGGCTTCCTACCATAAGGCCGTCGCAGGCCACCTTGGCGATCTCACGCGCCCACTTACGTCCTGCCGGGAGCGCGCGCAGGGTCTGCGGGCTGATCGAGCGGCGGCCGCTGCCGCAATCCGACGCGGCGTTCCACAACGCGAACCACGCGAGTGCTTCGGAAGCGGTGCGGCCGTTCGTTTCGGTCGCGCCATTGGCGTGAGCCGATGCTGGCTTTTTGACCCTGGGATCAGGAGAAAAGCCGCGGGCGATCACGATTTCCGCATCGGCCAGCATCTGCGTCGATTTGCGGGTGAGCGAGTTGGGACTGGTCCGATAGAAAGCGAGCGGTTCGTCGACCATCACCCAACGTTTGCCTAGACGTGCCAGGCGCTGCCACAGATCCCAGTCCTCGCAGGTGCGCAGCGAAACATCGAAGCCGCCCAACTCGACAATTGTCTTCCGGTCGACGAGCAGCGCGTGAGTGCGGATAGGGCACCGGCGCGCGAATGTTTCGAAGGGCTGGATCGCAACCTCCGTCGGGATGCTCGACGGGGTGAGTTCGCCATCGGGCATCACGCGCCGGGAACCGCAATAGGCGGCGACCGCATCGGGGGCGGCTTCAAGTGCGGCCAGCATTTTCGCAAGGAAGCCGGCGCCCACCCAATCGTCCGCATCCAGGAACATGAGCCAGCGTCCGCACGCTGTCGAAATCCCGCTATTGCGCGCGCCGGCGGCGCTATACGCACAAGAGCTCAACGTCCGAAACCTGGCGTCGTGCTCCACATAGCCGGCGATGATCGCGGCGGTGGCGTCCGTGGAGGCGTCGTCGACGACGATCGCCTCCCAATCCACTATTTCCTGATCGAGTAGGCAATCGAGTGCGCGCGGCAGCGTTGCCACCGCATTGTGCGCAGGAACCACGATTGAAACCAAGGGATTATGCGCCACGCCGTCTTACCCGCGCCTGGTTCGAAGGTAGAACCAGAGTCCCGAAACATAGCCGGCGATTTCCTGCCAAAGGAAACGGTCCTCAGCGACACTGCGTCCAAACAGTCTCCTGCGAACGCTTCCGAGCCGCCGCGACGCCGCCATTTGGCTGCAGAGCGAGCTTGCTCCTGTCGTGCTACCGATGTTGGAAGCCGGGCGCAGCATTCGGATCCGTGCCGCCGAGCTTGGGCGCCAGCTGTCGCAGAGGGACGTCAAGGCCAAGCATGCCGCATACTCATGTCGTCGATCCCCGGAGTCGGCGCCATGACCACGAGCTGCGGTCCCTGGCATCGTGCAATAGCTATGGCAACCTGACGTCTTTTGCAATCGGGGCGCAATAGATGCAGGCCCACTGAAGCGTTGGTGTGAATGACTGCAGTGATTGGGACTATTGCTCCCCTGCTATCGACCGAAACGCCTCGATTCCGAGGTGCATTCTCGAACAGCCATTCTCCGTGCGAAAGAAGACCTTCCTTCTACCGTTGGGCCCGCATCGGAAGCTGATCGTCGCAGTATACAGCCGGGTGCGAGACAGTATGCGCACTGCCAGGCCCGTTAATTTAGATACTTCTAATGAATATGCGCTACTTAATTGCGCTCCAATCGCTATGGCCTGACATTGTATTACTCGTTTCTATAGTAGATTGCGTCCAATGGCCGATTAGATTAGCCGGTTATGGCTGCTATCACAAAGAGATGCGAGAGCGACGCAAATCGGAACTCGTTCATTTGTGCTAGTCCAAGAGATGTAAAAGGGACGCACGAATTGGCCTAAGGCAAGAAGATTCCGGCTTGCGAGCCGGGTATTTTGCTGACATGCTTGGGCGTTTTTTGGTTTTGCACTGTGGCAGGTGTTCAAATGAAGGGGCATAAGGATGGCTAAGGAATCTTCGAGTACCGCTTCTTCGGCAAGTAAAGCGGACGAAAATCTGATAAACAATCCAGATGGAAACGGGCTGGCCTTCATGGGGGTCCAGGCCCGCGAGAGCGGGGTGTCCGGCGACGCTGTAGGTGTCGACAAGATACGTGATCTGCTGTTCGGCAACCAGATGCAGGACTACGACCGCCGTTTTTCCAAGCTTGAAGAGCGGTTCTTGCAGCGCTTCAAGGATGTCGAATCCGAGGCCAAGCGCAATCTTGAAATGTACGAGTCGAATGCAAAGAAGCAGGTCGAATCGCTCGCGGCGCAATTGCGGAACGAAAAAGATGCACGAGCCGAGGCCGACAAGGAGATTGACCGGAATCTTCGCGAGCAAAATCAGGCGCTTGAAAAGCAGGTGCGCGCGTTGTCGGATCAATTGAGCGAGCTTGAGCGCGAAGTCGCGGACCGGATAAATCGAAGCGATCAATTGCTGCGTGAGGAAATCAAGCAAAAGAATGAAAGCATTCAGATGCTGATTGAGAAAATGTTTTCCGATCTCAGCAACGTCAAGACCGACCGAAATCTTTTGGCCGGCCTGTTTGTCGAGGTTGCAAAATGTCTAAATCAGGATCCCGTCGGCAGCAAGCACAACGCGGAACGCAGCTGGAAAGTGAGTTGATCGGAACTTGACGTCGACCGTCGACCCAATCAGTCTTCCTCAAAGAGCAGCTTCGAACGATCCAGAGATTGATCGCGAGGCTCTGGCTAATCTTTTGGTCGAAATTGCTCGGAACGTCGATCCGGACTATCGTGCGCGTCTCTACGGAGTTCCAACCGCCGATCCTCGCATGGAGACGCTGCGCCAGTTGCTGGTCGGCCGCGAAATTTCGGAGCTTTCACGAGTTGCGCACCTGCTCGACGAACCTGAGCAGCTTGCGGCTGCAGTGGGGGGTGTTCTCCCCAGTGCAGCCGCACGTGCGCCTCATGCGCAACTCGGCGAGGCCCTTGCGCCAGCTGTCGAGAGGGCCGTGCAGCGGTCCATCCAGAAGAGCCCGCGCACGCTTACGGATATATTATACCCGGTGTTTCTGCCGGCAATTCGCAAGTCGATCGGGGAAAAGATCGATCAGACCTTTCAGTCGCTGAATGAAACTTTAAGACATATATTTACCTGGCACGGGCTCAAGTGGAGATTTGAAGCTTGGAGAACGGGTGCAAGCTTCTCAGAAGTTGTTCTTAAGCATTCTCTTGTCTACCGTGTAGAGCATGTCTTTCTTATCAACCGCAATTCCGGCCTTTTGATAGCGCATGTAACAGCCGATAATGCAACGAGCGAAGATCCTCAACTCATTTCTTCGATGCTTAGTGCTATTCAAGATTTTGTGAAAGACTCATTTAACGAGAAAGAACAAAGCGGCCTGGACACTATCCGTTTCGGAGAGCTTCGTCTCTGGTCGGAAGTTGGACCGTTTGCGACCTTGGTCGCGGTGATCCGGGGAAATCCGCCAGAGGAATTACATGAAATCGTTCGCGATGTGTTGTTTCGCATCCATGATGAATACTCACAGGCCTTAGAGCAATTTGACGGCGACAGTTCGCAGTTGGCCGGCATAGAGACGCAGTTGCAATCCTGCGTTGAACTGAAGCAGGAGGACTCAAACCAGGGATTTCCGTGGCTGGTGGTGGCTGCAGTCCTGCTGGTTTTGATTCCGGCAGGCGGTTGGTTCTTTCTTTCCTGGCAATCCGGGCAACGCTGGCAGGCCTATGTGTCGCGGCTGAGTACCCAGCCGGGCATCATCGTTGCCGAACAAAAGGTGCGCGATGGCCAATTCTATATTGCCGGCCTGAGAGACCCGCTTGCCGCCGACCCGCAGGCTTTGCTGTCCGGAACGCAGGTCGATCCTGCCCGCGTTCATTCGCAGTGGCAATTCTATCAGAGCCTTGAGCCGGAGTTCGTGCTGAAGCGGCTGACGGCGTCGCTGACCCCGCCGAAATCGGTTCGGCTTTCGATCGTCGAGGATCGCATCGTTGCCGAGGGTGAGGCTCCCGACACCTGGATAGATCGGGC
>NZ_AZUX01000031.1:0-80070 GCF_000513915.1 Mesorhizobium sp. WSM2561 | reverse complement strand
GCGCCGACCGGCTTTATGACGCCTGCCTGGTGCTCGACTGGAACATTGCGCCGCGTCGCCGCGGACGCGGCAGCGCCATCTTCTTTCATTTGGCCCGCCCCGACTTCACACCGACGCAAGGCTGCGTCGCGGTGACAGCACGCACGATGGCCCGGCTGTTGCCGCTGCTGTCGGACCGCACGGTGATGAGGGTGGTGAGGTAAGGGAGGGCAGTAGGGCAGTAGGGGAATAGGGGAATAGGGGAATAGGGGAATAGGGGAATAGGGGAATAGGGGAATAGGGCAGGAAGAAAGTGTCAGTAGGATTGCGCGGACGCGCCGCTTGCCTTTCGTTTTCCTACTGCCCTACTGCCCTACTGCCCTACTGCCCTACTGCCCTACTGCCCTACTGCCCTACTGCCCTACTGCCCTACTGCCCTACTGCCCTATCCGCTTCCGCGGCCTCTGCCAGCCGATATCGAGCAGACCCAACCGGCCGAGTTCCCGATCCATCGCGCGCGCGACATCCTTGCGTTCGGCGCCGATGTCGCGCAATTGCCGGTCCGAAAGGTCGTCGACGTTCTCGGGCGGGAGGTTGACCGCCATTTTTGCATGGCGGAACCAATCAGACACCGCGCGCAGCCAGGCCGGGCGGACGGTTACAGGACTCAAGACGATGTGAGACATGGTGCAATCCGGCTTCTCCGGACATCAAGTCCGGTTTGATGTTTGTACGATGGTCACATCATGACGGATTGAAATTAAAACGAGAAACGAGTAGTTTTCTCTGCATCTTCAAGTTTTGTTTGAGGATTGAAAATGCTCGACCGGCCTCTCCTCGTCCTATTCTGATGGCGCGCCTGCTGCCTGGAACCCGTGCACTGAGGACGCTGGAAGCAGCCGCCCGGCACCTCAATTTCACCCGCGCCGCGGACGAACTTGGCCTCACCCCGGCCGCGGTCAGCCACCAGATCAAGGAAATCGAGGATCAGCTCGGCATCTTGCTGTTCACGCGCACCAGCCGCACCATCCGGCTGACCGAGGCGGGCGCGGTGCTGTTCGAGGCCTCGACCGACGCGCTCGACCTGCTTGGCCGCGCCGTCTCACGGGCGCACAAGCTGGCGCGTGGAACGGCGTTGCTGAAAGTGACACTCGACGCCCAGTTTGCGACAAAATGGCTGATGCGACGCGTCGACGATTTTCGCAAGCAGCGACCGGGCATCGAGCTCCGCTTCGACATTGCTTCTGAATTGCGCGATTTCGACCTGGACGACGTCGATGTCGGCATCCGTTTCGGCGCGGGAAAATATCCGGGACTTTGCACCCACCGGCTGTTCGACAACATCATCATCCCTGTGTGCAGCCCCAGCCTGCTGGCCTCCGGCCCGCCGCTGCGCGAGCCACGCGATCTCTTCCATCACACGCTCGCCCATATCGAGTGGGCGCGACAAGGCGTGACCTGGCCAAACTGGCGGATGTGGATGGCGGCGGCCGGCGTCGACGATTTCGACGACAGCCGGACGATCGTGTTCGGCACCTCGACCGACGCCGTTCAGGCCGCGCTCGACGGCAATGCCGTTGCGCTCGCCGATTTTGCCATGGTGGCGAGCGACCTTTCCGAGGGCCGGCTGATCCGGCCCTTCGAACTTGGCATCAAGGTTCCGCCCGACTTCGCCTACTTCCTGGTCTATCCCATCGCATCCGCCAATGATCCCAGGATCGTGGCGTTCAGGGATTGGCTCCTCAACGAAGTTCACAACCCGCAGCCGGAGCCGACGCTTGGATGAGCTTCAGGTTGCCCTGAGTGATCAGCCGGCAGTCGTCGATCTATTTTCATGGCGGCAGCGTCAGCCCGCGACATCCGCCGCGCCGAACCAGCCGATCACCGCGCCGATGATAAGCAGCACGCCGAGCCAGTGGCCGCAGTCGATGATGGTCAAGTCCCAGTCGAACCCTTGGTAGCGATGATTGACGGATAGCGTCGTGGCGACGAATCCGAACCAGAGAACGAAGCCGAAGACGAGCCCGGCAACGAGGCTCGGTTCGCCACCGGTCATCGCTGCGACGATCAGAGACATGACGAGCGCCATGACAATTTCCGCGACGAAGCTGATTACGAAGGGCAGCGGCGATTTACTCATGGTCGCCGGATCAAGCCTGGTGGCCTTTAGCCACGGCTTGCTCAGGCCCATGTACCAGGCAGCGCCGAACAACCACGCCACCACCGCGGCGACGATCACCGCCAGCCAGTTCACTGCTGAAAAATCCATGATTTCCTCCCCGGAAGCATGTCGCTCAAAAGCATGCCCCCGGGCCCGAGCCGGGGTGCCCAGCGGTTTTGGGACAACGGCATGCGTATTCTCAAAATCGAAGCGTGATGGAACGCCTGTTCGGCGATGCCGTCAAGAAAACCGCCAGACGGTGGTGCGTTTGACCAGCGCGTCCTCCAGCGCCCGGGTTACCGACACCTCGTAGACGGCGAGCGGCTCCAGTCCAGCTTTCGGCAGATAGGAGCGGCCGGGATCGCCGACGAGGATGTCGGCGCCACGCGCCTTGAGCGTCGCGAACCATGGCTTCAGCCGGTCGGCGAAGGATTTGTCGTAGAAGACGTCACCGGCCAGGACCACATCCCAGCCCGCATCGGTTCCGATGCAGTCGGTGCCAAGAAACATTATCCCGACGCCATTGGCCTCGGCGTTGAGGCGGATCGCGGTCGCGCAGAACGGGTCGATGTCGGCGGCGATCACCTCTGCCGCGCCGGCCTTTACTGCCGCAATGGCGACAAGGCCGGAACCGGAGGCAAAGTCGAGCACGCGCTTGCCCTGCACATCAGACGGATTGTCGAGGATGTAGCGGGCAAGGCCCTGGCCGCCGGCCCAGGCGAAGGCCCAGAAAGGCGGCGGCAGACCGATTTCGGCCAGTTCGTCCTCTGTCCGCTGCCACAGATCATGCGCCTCGTCGGCCAGATGCAGCAGCATCTCCGGCACATGGGGCGGTGCCATCAGCGCCGTGTTGTCGAGGATGAAGTTTCTCGCGCTGTTTGGCGTCAGCGCCGTCACGGCGCCGGCGTCAGGTCGCCCATGCGGCAGACCTCTTTCCATTCGGCCGGCGTCACCGGCTGCACGGAAAGCCGTCCGAGTCGGACCAGCGCCATCTCGGCAAGCTTGGGGTTGGCCTTGACCTGCTCCAGCGTCACCGGCTTCGGCACATCCTTGACGGCGCGGATATCGACACATTCCCAGCGCGGATCGTCAGTAGTGGTGTCCTGATGGGCCAGCGCGCAGACCTCGACGATGCCGACCACGTCGAGCCCGTCGTTGGAATGGTAGAAGAAGCCGAGATCGCCGATCTGCATCGCCTTCATGTTGTTGCGCGCCGCATAGTTGCGCACGCCGTCCCATTGCGTGCCGGCCTTGCCCTTCGCCTTGAGGTCCTCGAAGGAGAAGACCGAGGGTTCGGATTTGAACAGCCAGTAGTTCATTTTTTGCTCCTCCGCGGCTGGAGATCAGCTACAGCGCCGCGCGTCTTTCAGACGCGCAAAGGACGCTGTAGCACTTTGATTTTGCGCATGATCCTTTCCGAAAATCGATTCCGATTTTCGGAGTCATGCACTCACTGGCTTGTTGAAGGTCCAATTCCATTGCCGGATTTCGACGCTTTCGAACAGCCCTGCCCTGGCAAAGGGGTCTGCCGCCGATAGCGCTTCTGCCGCCTCCAGATCGGGCGCCTCAACCACGACGAGGCTGCCGTTCGGCTTGCCGTCTGCGTCGAGGAACGGACCGGCGAAGGCCAGCTTGTTCTCGCCGTTCAGTCCCTCCAAAAAGGCAACATGCTCGGGCCGCGTGTCGAGCCGCACCTGCAGGCTTCCAGGCTTGTCCTTGCAAATCAGCGCAAACAGCATCTTTCCATCTCCGGATTGTTCAACATTACACGTCGGTTTCGGTCTTCAGCGGCCTTGTCATCAGCGCCGACACAGCCTGGCGGATGGTGATCGTGCCGTCCAGTATGGCGGCGACGGCGGTGATGATCGGCGCGTCGATGTTGCGCTCGGTGGCGATGCGGGCGGCGATCGCCGCCGTCGGCACCCCTTCGGCCAGGGGCAGCCCGGCAAGCGGCTTGCCTTGCCCCAGCGCCAGCCCGTAGGCGAAATTGCGCGACTGGGCGGACGAGCAGGTGAGCAACAGGTCGCCGAGACCGGAAAGTCCCATCAGCGTTTCCGGCCTGGCGCCGAAGGCGGCGCCGATGCGGCGCAATTCGACGAAGCCGCGCGTCACCATGGCGGCCTGGGCGCTGGCGCCGAGCTCGGCGCCGGTGACCGCACCGGCGGCAATGGCGAAGACGTTCTTCAGCGCGCCGCCGATCTCGACGCCGATGAGGTCGTCACTCGAATAGCAGCGCAAATTCTGCGCCGAAAAGCGCGCGGCCAGGTCGGCCGCCAGACCCTCATTGCCGGCGGCGACCACCACGGCCGTCGGCAGCCCCCTGGCGACGTCAGTGGCGAAGCTCGGCCCGGACAGGGCGGCGACCGGATTTTCAGGCAGGATCTCTCCAGCGATCGCCGACAGCAATGCGCCGGTGTCGCGCTCGATGCCCTTGGCGCAGAGGACCAGCGGGACGTCTTTCGGCATATGGGCTTTCGCGGTGGCCAGCATGGCGCGCAGCGACTGCGCCGGCGCCACCGCCAGCACGCAGTCGGCGCCGTCGAGCGCAGCCTCTATATCACTCGTTGCCACGATGCCGGCCTGGAGCGCGATGCCAGGCAGATAGCGCGGATTTTCGCCACGGTCGATCGCGGCGACGGTCTCCAAGTCGCGCGCATAGAGGCGGACGAAATGGCCGGCGCGCAACATGGCCAGCGCCAGCGCCGTGCCCCAGGCACCGCCGCCGAGCACGGCAACGCGCCAGCCGCTTGGTACCTTGTGCTCGCTGCCGCTCATGCCTTGGCTCCGCGCCGGCCCGAGCCGACCATCGGAGCGGAGATGCTGTCCAGCGGCCAGCGCGAACGCGGCACGAAATCAGCGGTGTTTTCACCCGATATGCCGGCGCGCAGCCGCTCGATGCCGGCCCAGGCGATCATCGCCGCATTGTCGGTGCAGAGCTTGAGCGGCGGCGCGACGAAGGCAAAGCCGGCCTTCTCGCACAGGGCTTCGAGTGTGGTCTTGATCGTCCGGTTGGCGGCGACACCGCCTGCAACGACGAGCGCAGGCTTCAGCTCGCTCGGAAACTCCTGGCGGAAACGGTTCAGCGCCCTCGAAACACGGTCATCCAGCGCATCCGCAACCGCCGCCTGGAAGGAGGCGCAGATGTCGGCGACGTCCTGGTCGCTCAAAGGGGCAATGGCCGTCGCCGCCTGGCGCACGGCGGTCTTCAGCCCGGAAAAGGAAAAACCGGGCTGCGCCGAGCCCTTCATCGGTCGCGGGAAGGCGAAGCGCGCGGCGTCGCCGGTCGCCGCCGCCTTCTCGACATTCGGCCCGCCTGGATAGGGCAGGCCGAGCATCTTGGCCGTCTTGTCAAAAGCTTCGCCGAGCGCATCGTCGATGGTTGTTGCCCAGCGCTGGTAGTCGCCAACGCCACGCACCGCGACGATCTGCGTGTGGCCGCCGGACACCAGCAGCAACAGATAGGGAAAATCGAGCCCGTCGGTCAGCCGCGCGGTCAGCGCATGGCCTTCGAGGTGGTTGATAGCAATCAGCGGCTTGTTCGCCGCGGCTGCGATCGCCTTGGCCGTCATCAGCCCGACGATCAGACCGCCGACGAGGCCGGGGCCGGCGGTCGCAGCGATCGCGTCGATATCGGCGAGATCGACGCCTGAATCGGCAAGCGCGGCCTCGATGATGCCGTCCAGCGCCTCGACATGGGCGCGCGCGGCGATTTCCGGGACGACGCCGCCGAAGGCGGCATGCTCTTCGATCTGGCTGAGCACGATATCAGACAGGATTTTCGGCGCGCCGCCGCCGTCCAGCGCTACGACGCTGGCGGCGGTCTCGTCACAACTCGTCTCAATGCCCAGAACGCGGATCAATTCGTTGCCATCCCTGGAGATTGTGCAACCAGCCTTTCCCCGTTAGGAGAAAGCCCGGAAACGGCCTCGATCTGCCGGGGGTTATCACGGACAGCGCGCCATGCAAACAACCTTGAAAATCGGAACACGCGGCAGCCCGCTGGCGCTGGCGCAGGCGCATGAAACGCAGGCGCGGCTGATGGCCGCTCACGGCATGCCGGTTGAGGCATTCGAGGTGGTCGTCATCTCGACCAGCGGCGATCGCATCCAGGACCGGCCGCTGTCGGAAGCCGGCGGCAAGGGGCTGTTCACCAAGGAAATCGAGGAGGCGCTGCTGGCGCGCCGCATCGACATCGCCGTGCATTCGTCGAAGGACATGCCGACGGTGTTGCCCGACGGGCTGGAACTGTCTGCCTTCCTGCCGCGCGAGGATGCCCGCGACGCCTTCGTCGGCAAGGCGGCCAAAACGATCGCCGGATTGCCGCACGGCGCGAAGGTCGGTTCGTCGTCGCTCCGGCGTCAGGCGCTGATCCGGCGGATGCGGCCGGATCTCGACGTGGTGATGTTCCGAGGCAATGTGCAGACGCGGCTGCGCAAGCTCGACGAGGGCGTCGCCGATGGCACCATCCTTGCCTATGCCGGGCTGAAGCGGCTCGGGCTCGAAGATGTCGTCACCGACCTGATGCCGCTCGACAGCTTTCCGCCGGCGCCGGGGCAAGGCGCGATCTGCATCGAAAGCCGCATCGGCGATCTCGATGTGGAAAGAATGCTGACGGCAGTCCACGACGTGCCGACCGGGCAGGCGCTGGCCTGCGAACGCGCTTTCCTGGCGGCGCTCGATGGTTCCTGCCGCACGCCGATTGCCGGCCATGCGACGATATCGGACGAAACGGTGTTCTTCGGCGGGCTGATCATCTCGCCGGACGGGGCGCAATCCCATGAGGTCAAGGCGGAAGGCCCGGCGCAGGATGCCGCGCGCATCGGCGACGAAGCTGCCAGGACCGTGCGGGCCAAGGCCGGCGAAAAATTCTTCGACGGCTGGGCCTGACATGCGTCGCGTCCTGGTGACGAGGCCGGAGCCGGGCGCCTCGCGCACGGCACAGCGGCTCGAGGACCTGGGTTTCAAGCCGATCCTGCTGCAGCTGACCGAAACGGTGGCGCTGCCGGTTGATGCGGACAGGGTCGCAGCCAATGCCGCGGCCGTTGCCGTCACCAGCGCCAATGCCGTGCGCCATGCGCCGAAAGAAATCAGCGCGGCGCTCGCCGGTTTGCCTTGCCATGCCGTCGGCAGACGGACAGCGCAGGCCGCCCGTGCGGCCGGGTTTCTGTCGGTCAGCGAAGGGCCGGGCGATGCCGAGGCGCTGGCGGATGCGCTTGCCGGCGATTACGCCGGACAAACCATCGTCTATTTGTGCGGGCGGGTGCGTTATTCGGGTTTCGAGCAGCGGCTGCAGTCGGCAGGCGTTCAGGTTCGCGCCGTCGAGACCTATGACACTGTCGCGCTGGATTATTCCGACGAGGCCGTTCTTGCGCGCTTGTCCGGCCTGCCGGTCGAGGCAGTGCTGCTCTATTCGGCCAAGGCCGCCACAGCGCTGCAGGCACTGGCTGGGCGGCCGGCGCTGCGTGAGCTTTTTAAAAAGACATGTTTTTGTGCGCTGTCCGGACGTATCGCCGCAGCCTTGGAGACTGTTGCCTCAGAACAGCTCCGCGTTGCGCCGGAGCCCAGCGAGGAGGCGCTGCTGGAGCTTTTGCGGACGTCGCCTTGACCCCGTGTCATCACGCCGCCCCTTTTCACCGCTTGGTGATGTGCTAGACCCTTTCTGAACCATCCCGAAGCGAAATTTGCGGAGCCCAAGCATGGTCAAGACGCCGAAGATGCGGCATTCGAAAAGCCGTCGCGAGCCGGTGACCATCGAGCTCGAGCCCGGCGCTGTCTCGCGCGTTGCCGACGAGGATGCCGCCAACGGGCGGACCGACGAGGCGAAGGCGGAGGAGGCGGCAAGCGCGTCGCAGCCGGAAGCGCCTGAAGAACCCGTCCATGCCGACCAGACCGACATCGAGCCGTGGGAACATGCCGAAGCGGCCCCGCCGGCCGGCTCGGAACAGCCGGCAGAGGGCGACGCCAAAGGTCCCGAAGGCCCCAAACCAACTTATCCGGCCGGCTCGGAGGCATCGGCGAAGCGGGCCTTCGACTACAGTTTCGATGACGCATCGGCCAAGGACGCTTCGGCCAAGGCGGGCGCCGCAGACGCGCCGAAGGAAACCCAGGCAGGGACTGAAGACATGGCAGCGCAGCCGAAGCGTGGCGGCATCAACGGCATCGCCGCCGGCATTATCGGCGGCGTCATCGCGCTTGCCGCCGCCGGAGGGCTGCAGTTTGCCGGCCTGCTCGGCGCGCCAGGGGCTGGCGATTCGTCCTCGGGCGGCGTGTCGCTCGATGGCGTCAATAGCGAAATCGCTGCGCTGAAGAGCGAGATTGCCGGGCTCAAGGATACAGCCGGCAACAATGATGCCTCGGCTAGGGTGGACGGGCTGTCGTCAGCGCTGGATCAGGTCAAGACGGATGTTGCGGCGCTGCAATCGGCGATCGAGCAGGGCGGCGCCGGCGACACAGCCGGGCTTGCAGCCCTCGCGGACAAGGTCAGGCAGATCGAGACGGCGGTTGCGGCGCTTGGCCAGACCGGCAACACGGCGCCGGTCGATCTCGGACCGCTCAACGAAAAGCTGGCCGGGCTCGACGCGGCAGTGAAATCCGCCGGTGAGACGGCGAAGGCACAGGACGGCCGGCTTGCGGCGCTGGAACAGTCGGTGTCTCAGCTTTCCGGCAAGGTCCAGGCACAGGCCGGGCAGCCCAAGGTTGCGCTCGCCATTGCCGCATCGGCGTTGAAGGCAGCACTCGACCGTGGTGCGCCATTCGCCGCCGAACTCGAAACCTTTGCGGCGATTTCGCCGGATGCTCCAGAGATCGCAGCCTTGCGTCCCTACGCCGAAACGGGCGTTCCGACCCGGGCGGAGATCGCAACCGAAATGCCTGCCGCCGCCAATGCCATGGTCGCTGCCTCCGAGCCCGTCGACCAGAATGCCGGCTTCCTGCAAAACCTGCTGTCGAGCGCGCAATCGCTGGTCAGGGTCAGGCCGATCGGTGCAGTCGAAGGCGCTGGCGCTCCGGAAATCGTCGCCCGCATGGAGGTGGCGGTCAATCAGGGCGATTACGCCAAGGCGCTCAGCGAATACGATACGCTGCCCGAGGCGGTGAAGGCCGCCGGCGCCGAATTTGCCGGCAAACTGAAGGCGCGAATCGAGGTCGAGAAGCAGGTCGACGCGCTGATCGCCAGTGCGATGAAGGCGTGAGGACAACCCGATGATTCGCATTCTGCTTTTCCTCGTCGTGGTTTTCGCGCTCGGGCTGGGTTTCGCCTGGCTGGCCGACCGGCCGGGCGAGATGGTCGTCACCTTCAGCGGCTACCAATACCAGGTCAGCCTGATGGTGGCGGCGGTGGCGGTCGTTGCCGTGGTTGCCGCGGTGATGATCGCCTGGTGGCTGCTCAAGGCGCTGTGGAACAGCCCCTACACGATCTCGCGCTATTTCCGCGTGCGCCGTCGCGATCGTGGCTATCAGGCGCTGTCGACCGGCATGATTGCCGCCGGCGCCGGTGACGGGGCGCTCGCCCGCAAGAAGACCAAGGAAGCGGCAAAGCTGATCCGCTCCGACCAGGAGCCGCTGATCCAATTGCTGGAGGCGCAAGCCTCGCTGCTCGAAGGCGACCATGAGGGTGCCCGCGAAAAGTTCGAGACCATGCTCGACGATCCCGAAATGCGGCTGCTCGGCCTGCGCGGGCTTTATCTCGAGGCCGAACGCCTCGGCGACCGCAACGCGGCGCGGCACTACGCCGGCCGCGCTGCGGCGATGGCGCCGCAGCTGGCCTGGGCCGCCGAATCGACGCTGGAAGACCTGACCGGGCGCGGCGACTGGGACGGCGCGCTGAAACTGGTCGAGGCGCAGAAATCGACGCGGCAGATCGAGCGCGATGCCGCCAACCGGCGTCGCGCCGTGCTGCTCACCGCCAAGGCGCAGGCGCTGATCGACAGCGATCCCAATGCCGCCAAAACCGCTGCTCTGGAGGCCAACCGGCTGCGGCCGGATTTCGCGCCGGCGGCGGGGATCGCAGCCAAACTGCTGTTCAGACAGAATGATGTGCGCAAGGGCGCGAAGATCCTCGAAACGGCGTGGAAAGCCGAGCCGCATCCAGAGATCGCCGCGCTTTACACCCACGCCCGGCCAGGCGATGCCGTGCTCGACCGGCTGAACCGGGCGAAGAAGCTGCAGGAGATGAAGAAGAACCACGCCGAATCGTCGCTGGCGGTGGCGCGCGCCGCGCTCGACGCGCAGGACTTTTCAACCGCCCGCAAAGAGGCCGAGGCGGCTATCCGCATGGATCGCCGCGAAGGCGCCTATCTGCTTCTGGCCGACATCGAGGAGGCCGAGACAGGCGATCAGGGCAAGGTGCGGCAGCTTTTGTCCAAGGCAGTGCGTGCACCGCGCGATCCGGCCTGGGTCGCCGACGGCGTCGTTTCCGAACGCTGGGCGCCGGTGTCGCCGATCACCGGCAAGCTCGACGCCTTCGAGTGGCGTGCGCCGATGGAGCGGCTCGGCCAACTCATCGACAGTGACGAGGATGCGCCGGACGCCGCGGTGCCAACAATTGCAGCGCCAACGAAGCCAGAAAAGGAAAATGTGATCGAGCTGAACCCCGCTGGTTCGGCCGAAAGACCGACCGCCGTGGCGGCATCGGAAACTGACGAAGACGATGTTGCGCCGGTCACCGCCACGGCGTCTGCCGCGGTGCCGCCGGATGGCGACGCTGCCGAACCGGCGGAGGAAATGGCCCGGCTGCCCGACGATCCCGGCGTCGATCCGGACGACGAAGAGCAAAAATCACCACGCAAGTTTCGATTGTTTTGATTTGGCTGAGCTTGAAAAGTTTGGCTGAGCTTGAAAGTTTTGGCGGATGGGAAGTAGGAATCACATGTTCGAACGCGTTCTGTCGTTTCTGAAGGACCTGCCGGGAGACGGCCGCGCCCGCAACAACGCCGATGATCCGCGCGTTGCCGCATCCGCCCTTCTCTACCATGTGATGAGGGCCGACGGCGTGCGTCAGGATGCCGAATGGGAGCGGTTCAAGGCGGTGCTGGCGGAAAGCTATTCGATCAGCGGCGACGAGCTCGACGCGCTTGCCGCTGCCGGCGAGCGGGCCGACAATGAGGCGATCGACCTCTACGCCTTCACCAGCGTTTTGAAGCGTCAGCTCGATCCGGACGCGCGAAAAGCCTTCATCGGCCTGATGTGGGAAATCGTCTATGCCGATGGCGAATTGCACGAGCTCGAGGACAATATCGTCTGGCGCGTCGCCGAGCTGATGGATGTCGAACGCCACGACCGCGTCGAGGCACGCCGCAAGGCGGCCGCCGAAGTGCCGGGCGCGGCTGGCACATCGAGCGACGAATAGACGGGATCCCGCATGCCATCCACGCCGAGGCCGAGACCAAAAATCCTGATCGTGCTGCATCAGGAGAGTTCGAGCCCCGGGCGCGTCGGCCACATGCTTATCGAAGAAGGCTTCGACCTCGATCTCCGCTGCCCGCCGCTCGGCGACGCCTTGCCGGAAACACTGGACGGCCATGCCGGAACCGTGGTGTTCGGCGGACCGATGAGCGCCAATGACGAGGACGACTTCGTCCGCCGTGAGACCGACTGGCTAAAAATTCCGCTCAGGGAGAACCGGCCGTTGCTCGGCATCTGCCTCGGCGCGCAGATGCTGGTCAACCATCTTGGCGGCAAGGTCGAGGGTCATGGTGAGGGGCTGGTCGAGATCGGCTGGTATCCGCTGATAGCGACCGAGGACGGCAAGAAGCTGATGCGCTGGCCTGAGATGGTCTATCAGTTTCACCGCGAGGGCTTTTCGCTGCCGAAGGACGCGACGCTGCTGGCGACGGCCGAAACCTATCCCAACCAGGCCTTTCGCTATGGCGACAATGCCTGGGGCATCCAGTTCCATGGCGAATTGACAAGGGCGATGATGCAGCGCTGGGTCGTTCGCGGCGCGCATCGCTTCGAGTTGCCCGGCGCGCAGCCCGGTCGCGATCATCTCGGCGGCCGGCTGATCTGGGACATGCATCTCAAGCGCTGGCTCGGCGAATTCCTGCAGACGATCTTCGGCAAGCCGGCGCTGTCCTGATCTGATCTAGTTTGCCGGATCAGAGCGCCCTGGGATCAGTTTCGCCCGTTGAGGTGGCGGACCTTGCGCAACTGCGGGAACAGCACCGCCCACAGCCCGGCGACAACGACTGCGCCGACGCCGCCGATCACCACCGCGGGCACAGTGCCGATCAATGCCGCCATGGTGCCGGCGCGGAATTCGCCAAGCTCGTTGGAGGCGCCGACGAAAACCTGATTGACGGCGTTGACGCGGCCGCGCACCTTGTCCGGCGTCCACAGCTGAATCAGCGTCTCTCTGATGTAGACGCTGAACATGTCGGCGGCGCCGAGCAAGGCGAGCGCTGCGATCGACAGCCAGGTGATGGTGGAAAGGCCGAACAGCACCGTGAAGGCGCCGAACAGCGCGACGAAACCGAGCATGACGACGCCGGCGTGGTTGCGGATCGGATGTCCGGCCAGCCAGATGGCAACGCAGATGGCGCCGATCCCCGGCGCCGAACGCAACAGTCCCAGGCCCCATGGGCCGAGTTCGAGGACGTCGCGCGCATAGACCGGCAGCAGCGCCGTGGCGCCGGACAAAAGCACGGCGAACAAATCGAGCGAAATGGCGCCGAGCACGATCTTCTCGCTCCAGATATAGCCGAAGCCGGCAAACAGGGTCTGCATCGTCGGCCTGTCGGTCTCGCTGCGCTGGGCAGGCTTCGGGATGGTGAAGACCAGCACCGCTGCGACAAACATCAGAACGGCAGCGGTGCCGTATGCCGCTTGCGCCGAGAGCCCGTAGAGCAGGCCACCGGCGACCGGTCCGACGATGGTCGCCGTCTGCCAAGCAGACGAATTCCAGGCGATCGCGTTGCCGAAATCCTCAGGCGGCACAAGGTTGGCGAACAGCGATGCCGCGGCCGGTCCGAAGAAGGCGCGAGCGATGCCGAACATGGCGAGCACGCCGAAGATCAATCCCGGCCCGCTAAGGCCGCGGAGCGTCAGCAGCAGCAGGGCCAGCGCGCAGATCGCCTCCAGCAGCACCATCAGCGCCATGATCAGACGGCGGCCGAAACGGTCGGCGACCACCCCGGTGATCAGCACCAGCACCAGCGAAGGCAGGAACTGGACAATGCCGACAAGGCCGAGATCGAACGGATCGCGGGTCAGGTCGTAGACCTGCCAGCCGACGGCGACGGATACGATCTGGGTGGCGAATGTCGCGAGGAAGCGTGCCGCCCAATAGCTCAGGAAGGGTTTGTGCCGGAAGGCGGCATAGCGCCGGTCGGGCGGTGCGTGAGGTTCGGGTGTCATGAATCAGGCCCCGTGGCAAAGAAGTCGGCCGGCGGGGCACTTCCACGAGGGCGCTGGTCCGACCACCGCGCTTTTAGCGCAGTTCGGTGCGGGGTGCGCGCAAAAATCGGCTCTGGATCAAGGATTTCCGGCTACCATGCTAATTGCACAGCTCGGCGGAGGTGGAGAGGTTGTTAGGCGCGCAGGTCGAGTTCCCCCGCGCGCCCTCTGTCCCTGCCGGACAGACGGGGCGCTGTCCCGCTAATCTTCGAGACTTCCGTTTGCCGGCTTCGAACGCGTCAGACCGTGGCCTTGGGCTTCCTGGTCTTCTTGACCGGCGCCGGCGGGGCGGCCTTGCGGCCAAGGCCGATCGCCTTCGCCAACTGCGAGCGCGAGGCCGCATAAGTGGGGGCGACCATCGGATAGTCTGCCGGCAAGCCCCATTTGGCTCGGTAGGCATCCGGCGTCAGTCCGAAATGAACGCCGATATGGCGCTTCAGCGATTTGAACTTCTTGCCGTCTTCGAGGCAGATGATGTAATCCGGCGTCACCGATTTCTTGGGATTGACCGCCGGGATCAGCGGTGCTGCGACCGGAACGGCGGGCTGGCCGAGCCCACCTATCGACGCGCTGACGCTGGCGATGAGATCGCCGAGGCCGGAAGCGGGCAAGCGGTTCTTCTCGACGTAAGCGGACACGATGTGAGCGGTCAGCTCGAGAAGGTCGATGTCCTTGCGGGCTTTGTTGCTGTCGTCGGTCAATCTATTTTCTCCGTTAGTGGGGTCGCAGAATTCCTAGTCGGCAAATCTGCATAACGCAATGACGTCGCACCACGCTACACATTATTTTGAATAACAATACTAACGGCCGGGCCAGATCAACAGGTTTGGGCCCGAACCGCTATAATATCAGACAATCAGGGATTTGTCGCGCCACAGTCGAAATCCCCCGTCGAAGGCGCGTGTGTTGTCGCCACGCCTGCAACCGGCAGGCAATTCGTCGAGTTTGTCGACATTGCCGCCGCCGATGACCACATAGTCAGGCTGAAGGGCGGCGCGCAGCCGCTCGACGACGTCGAAGACGTATTTGCGCCATTTCTTCTTGCCGCGCTTTTCAAGGCCGCGTTCGCCGACATAGTCCTCGAAGCTGCCGCCCTTCTTGTAGGGAAGATGCGCGAGCTCCATCGGCTGGGCGACGTTGTCGAGGACCATCGCAGCACCGAGTCCGGTTCCGAAACCCAGGAACAGCATGCGCCCGCCTTCATAGCTGCCGACGGCCTGCATCAGCGCGTCGTTGACCAGCTTCACCGGCTTGCCGAACTGCGTTGCGAAGTCAAATCCGACCCAACCCTTGCCGAGATTGGCGGGGTCGGCCAGTGGCCTGTTGTGGTGCACCGGGCCGGGATAACCGATCGAGACGACATCGTAGGGCAAGCCATCGGCGAGCATCTGCACGACGGCGATCATTTGCTGCGGCGTCAGGCCGGGCCCGGAATCGGCTCTGCGCTCCTCGCCGCCGGCGCTGGTGAGGATCTTGACATGGGAGCCGCCGATATCGATCGCAAGCACGATCTTTTCGCTGTCCGGTGCTTGCTTTTTCGCCGCTTTGGCCATTGCGTCGCCTCCGAGTTCATTTCGCCGGGTTGATCCAGCCGTTCGGCGGTCCGAACCCGGCCATCGCCTCGGCGGGACCCCATGTTCCCGGCTCATAGAGGTGTGGCGGCGTGGTATCGCCGAGCACCGGGCCGACGATCCGCCAGGCAAGTTCGCTGGCATCCTGGCGGGTGAACAACTGGCCATTGCCGTTCATGGCGTCGCCGATCAGCCGCTCATAGGGCGGCATGTCGCCCTTGCTGTCGTCGAGCGCGGTGAGTTCGACCTGCTCGCCGATCATGTCGTCGCCAGCGGCCTTGCGCTGGGCGCCGATCGAGATCGCCACCTGCGGGTCGATGCGGAAACGGACGTGATTCGCATCTCCGGGTTTGATCGGGTCGAAGACGTCGAGCGGCGGCCGCTTCAGCCGCACGATGACCTCGGTGGCGTGCACCGGCATGCATTTGCCGGCGCGGATGAAGAAGGGCACGTCCCGCCAGCGCCAGGTGTCGACGAGGAAACGCACCGCCGCGAAGGTCTCGACCGGCGAATTCGGCGCGACGCCCGGCTCGCTGAGATAGCCTTTGAACTGGCCGCGCACGATATCGTCACTGGTCAGCGTCCGGATCGCCCGCAGCACCTGCACCTTCTCGTCGATCAGATCGTCGGCCGAGCGGCCAACGGGCGGCTCCATGGCCAGCAGCAGCAGGATGTTGAGCAGATGGTTCTCGATGACGTCGCGGATGCAGCCGACCTCGTCGTAGAAGCGGCCGCGGCCTTCGACGCCGAAATCCTCGGCCATGGTGATCTGCACGCTCTCGACGAAATTGCGGTTCCAGATCGGCTCGAGAAAGGAATTGGCGAAGCGGAAATAGAGCAGGTTCTGGATCGCCTCCTTGCCGAGATAATGGTCGATGCGAAAGATCGACTGCTCGTCGAACACCAGGTGAAGGACCCGGTTCAGCCAGCGCGCCGATTGCAGATCGTGACCGAACGGCTTTTCCACCATCAGGCGCGCGCCCTGGGCTGCGCCCGACTGTTCCAGCCCCTGGATGACCGTCTCGAACATGGTCGGCGGCACCGCCAGATAGTGCAGCGGGTGCTGCGCGGTCCCGAGCGCGCTTTTCAGCTTCTCGAATGTCGCGGCGCTGCGGTAGTCGCCGCTGACATAGCGAAGCAGCGAGGCAAGTTTCGCGAATATCTTCTCGTCGACCTTGCCGATGGCCTTGGCGATGCCGTCGCGGGCCCGCGCTTGCAACTGCTTCAGGTCCCAGGCGTCGAAAGCGACGCCGATCACCGGTTCGGTGAGCGTTCCCTTGGCGACCATGGCGTAAAGTGCCGGGAAGATTTTTTTGTGGGCGAGGTCGCCGGTCGCCCCGAAAAGCACCAGCGTGTCGGACCGTTCCTGGTTCATGAGCGTGTCTTCCCCGTCACGAGCCGGTCTTCGGCTTTTCGACATGGCCGCCAAAGGCATAGCGCATGGCGGACAGCAGCTTGTCGGCGAATTCGGATTCGCCTTGCGAGGCGAACCGGTCGAACAGGGCCGAGGACAGAACCGGCGCCGGCACGCCGGTGTCGATCGCCGCCTTCAGCGTCCAGCGGCCTTCGCCGGAATCCGAAACCCGTCCGCCGAACTGCGTCAGCCCCGAATCGGCCTTCAATACGCCTGCCGTGAGGTCGAGCAGCCAGGAGCCGATGACGCTGCCATGCCGCCAGACCTCGGCTACCTCGGCGATATCGATGTCGAACTGATAATATTGCGGGTTTTCCAATGGACTGGTTTCGGCGTCGGCGGTCCGCTGTCGCTTGCCGGCATTCGCCGACTTCAGGATGTTCATGCCTTCGGCATAGGCGGCCATGACGCCGTACTCGATGCCGTTGTGGACCATCTTGACGAAATGACCGGCGCCGCTCGGTCCGCAGTGGAGATAGCCGAACGGGGCGGTTCCGGCATCCTTGCCGGGGGCGGGCACCCCGGCATCGGCGCCTGGAGCCAGGGTGGCGAAGACCGGGTCGAGATGCTGGACCGCACTGTCGGGGCCGCCGATCATCAGGCAATAGCCGCGCTCGAGGCCCCAGACGCCGCCACTGGTGCCGACATCGACATAGTTCAGGCCTTTCAATGCCAGGCGCGCGGCGTGGTCGACAGCCTCGTGATAATAGGAATTGCCGCCGTCGACGATGATGTCGCCCGGCTCCATCAGGTCGGCCACCTGGTCGACGATCCGGCTGGTGATCGCCGCCGGCAGCATCAGCCAGGCGCCGCGCGGCTTGGTCAGCTTGCCGACGAACTCCTCCATCGAAGCGGCTCCGATCGCGCCAGCCGTCACAAGGGCTTCAACGCTGGCCGGGTTGATGTCGTAGACCACGCATTCGTGGCCATCGCGCAGCAGGCGCCGCACCATGTTGGCGCCCATCCTGCCCAGTCCCATCATTCCGATCTGCATGTTGCTCGTCCTGGTTTCTTGAGGGATAGAAGATCTACTGGTTATCCGGCTTGTCGATACCGACGGAAAAGTCGACATTCTCCCAACGGCCGGCATCGGGCCAGAAAAAAGTAAAGACGATCCTGTCGCCCGGCGGGACATCGGCAACGGGCAGGTCCGTGAGATGGATGCCGAAGGCGTTCTCGATCGTCGCGGCGTCACGGATGGTTGCCCAATCGTCGTTGCTCCAATGGACCACCGCCCGCGCCAGCAGTTCGACGCGCAGCAGCTTGCCGGCGGGCATGGCGCGGAGCTTGTGATTGAAGCGCCATGTCCGGCGCGGCGCCACGGTCCTGTCCTCGATGTAGCGTTTCACGCCTTGCGGCGGCATGTCGAAGACGGCGCAGTCATTGAGCGAGCGCAGTAGCTTGATATGCTCCGAATGCGCCCAGACCAGCGGCATGGCGCTGCCCGACGGTCCGCCGTGCCGCAGTTCGTGTTCGGCGATGTCGGAACCATCCCAGACCTGCTCCGGCAGCAGGCCGCCAGACCCGGCCGAATCCTCCAGGGTCTTTAACAGGCTCGCTGCTTTGTCCTTGCGGCCCGCCGCCAGTTCGTAATGGGCGCGCTCGCCGACCAGCAGTGGCCAGGGCCGGCCCTGGCCGGTCCCGTCGAAGGGCGCGCCGTCGGCGTGCTCGCCATAGCCGTCGCTGGTATAGCGATACCAGACGGGCCCCTGCGGCAGGTCGCAGCGCAGCCGCGCATCGATGACCTTGACGGTGCCGACTATGCGCGGATCGTCGGCGGCCCTGAGGCCGAAACGGACGAGCGCCAGCGCATCCGGGCTGACAATCGCCTCGGCCGGCCGGTCGCTATCGCCGGGCGGCAGGTTCTTGATCGGCACATAGCCGTCCCTCGGCGAGGCCGCGCCGGCGGTGTCGGGCGGCGCGACACGGACGTAATAGCCCTCGACGCCGACCTCTTTTCCGAGTGGGGTGCCGGTGACATAGGTCCAGCGCTCGATCTGGTCGTTCCAGACATCGGCGGTTTCCCGCAGATAATTTGCCGGCTCTGCTTTGCCGCAAGTTTCGAACATGTCGGCCGCGGCCAGCAGGGCGGCGATCTCGACGGCCAGCGTGAACGGGCTGTAGCCGGCATCCTCCTCCCAGCGGTCTTCACCGGTGACCGGACCGTTGCGGACGACGTAGGAAGCGGCGCGTTCGACCATCGGCATGAAGGAGCGCAACGCGGCGTCTGCCAGATGCCCAGCCCGGCGCAGCGCGTCTGCGAGCAGCAGCGGAAACGCGCATTCGTCCATCTGGATGCCCGGCCAATAGGCTGATCCGTCGAGCCAGGCGTTCTGCGGCCAATGCCCATCCGGCTGCTGGATCGAGCGGAGATAGGCGAGGATCTCCAGCGCTTGCGCCGGATCGCCGGCGGCGAGGAAGCCGCCCGCGGTTTCGACCAGATCGCGCGGCCAGACCAGATGATAGCCGCCTATATCGTCGTCGCCCTTGCTGAAGCCCCACGGGATCGACAGGCTGGCGACGGCCGCGCCGGTGGATGAGCGATGTGTCGCCAGAACCGCCGTGCTGAGGCGATAGGTGTTGATCCACGCACCATGCCGGTCCAGCGGCAGCAAGCCAGCCTGCCATTTGCGCCATTTTTCGACGTAGGATTTGGCTGCGGGCGCAAAACCCCGCTTCAGACTGGCCGAGGCATTTTCCGCCGCCTCTTGCGGCGTCGTTCCGAAACCCAGCGCCAGCAGCACCTGGGTGTTCGCAGCCGAAAAGCCGATCTCGCCGGTCAGCGCGACATTGCCGTCTTCGGCCCTGCGGCGGGCTGGATCGAGCCGGCCGTCACGACGGAGTTGCTGCCAGCCGTCGGAGACACCGACATAGCCGGCCGAGCATGCTCCCCAGGGCAGCGACGATACGAGCGCCAGGCAAACGCCACGTCCCGATGCAAACAGGACAGGCCTTCCCTGGTGGTCGCCCACCCAGGCGGTGTTGGCCATGCCGGCATTGACCAGATGCGGCGCCAGCAGCGCGTAGACGCGTTGGCCGGCGTGTGTGCTTTTCAGCGGCGTGAAGCTGATTTCCTGCAGCAGAGCGGGGCGTTCCGGGTCCGTAACGATACGCTTTTCGATCCGGTAGGTGGCGGCGGTGTTGACCAGCCTGTAGGCGGGCACCCCATCTTCGAACGGTTCGAGGCTGTGCACGGCATCGCGCTTTTCTTCCGAGAAATAGAAGCCGGGGCCGGTGACGACCAGTCCCATGTCTCGCGTGCAGGCGCTGTCGAGGCGGGGATAATAGACCTCGTTGAGGATGCCGTGGCTGATCGTGAACCAGACAGGACAGGCCGGCGAAAGCGCGGTTCCGATGCCGCTCTTGGCGCTCGACGTCCAGCGCGGCGGAATTCCGGGTGCACCAAGCGCATCAGTCGGCGTCGCTGCCATCTCGATTTCGATCTCCTGCCCCACCCCTAGACCAGGAGCCGAAGCCTTTTCAATCATTGCACCGCAAGTTGATCGTCAAACCTTCATCGATCGCTGTTGACAAGTGCGCCCATCTAAATTTGTCTGACAATATTGAAACGAGGGTCGTCATAACAGCCGCCAGCAGCCAACTACGACCAGCAATCCATGGGAGGATAACAGATGAAGAAGATACTCGTCTTGAGTGCCCTTGCGGCGATGCTCGCGTCAGGCGCCGCGTTTGCCGACACCAGCGACAAGAAGATCGCCTTTTCCAACAATTATGCCGGCAATTCGTGGCGGCAGGCGATGCTCGACAGCTATGCCATCGTCACCAAGAAGGCGGTCGCCGACGGGGTGGTCGCTGCCGCGGACATCTTCACGACGGCCGACAAGGAAGTGCCGACCCAGGCGGCCCAGGTGCAGAACCTGATCCTCCAGGGCTATGACGCCATCGTCATCAACGCCGCCTCGCCGGACGCGCTCAACGGCGCCGTCAAGCAGGCCTGCGACGCCGGCATCGTCGTCGTCTCCTTCGACGGCATCGTCACCGAGCCCTGCGCCTACCGCGTCGTCGTCGACTTCAAGGACATGGGCAGGCAGGAAGTCGAGCAGATGGCCAAGTTCCATCCCGAGGGCGGCAATCTGCTGGAAATCCGCGGCCTTGCCGGCACGTCGATCGACGACGCCATCCACGCCGGGATTCTGGAGGGCGTCGCCGCCCATCCCGAGTTCAAGATCGTCGGTTCGGTGACCGGCGACTGGGACCAGACCACAGCGCAGAAGGCGGTCGCGACGATCCTGCCGTCGCTGCCGGAAATCGTTGGCGTCGTCGATCAGGGCGGCGACGGCTATGGCGCGGCACAGGCCTTCGCCGCCGCCGGCAAACCGCGCCCGACCATCATCATGGGCAACCGTCAGGACGAATTGCAGTGGTGGAAGGAGCAGAAGGACAAGGATGGCTACCAGACCTGGTCGGCGTCGATTGCGCCGGGCGTGTCGTCGCTGGCCTTCTGGGTGGCGCAGCAGGTGCTCGACGGCCGTACCGATGTGCCGCATGACCTGTTGGTGCCATACCTCGCCTTCACCCAGGATAATTTCGAGGCCGAGCTGCCGAACATCCCCACGGGCGGCGTCGCCAGCCACGAATACACGCAGGAAGACGCCATCGCGGCGATCAAAGCCAACATCAAGTGAGCGTGGCATATCCAATGCCGCGCGCGTCGTCTTCCGGATTTCGCTAGGGATGCCCGAGGCCGGTGCAGACATCATCAGACTGGACGGAGCCGAAAAACATTTCGGCGCCGTCCGGGCGCTCGCCGGGGTGGATTTCCACGTCGGCGCCGGCGAATGCGTCGGTCTCGTCGGCCACAATGGCGCGGGCAAGTCGACGCTCATGCATATGGTGGCGGGCACGCTCGTGCCCGACAGCGGTCGGATCGCGGTGCGCGGCGGCATCGAGGACAACTATTCGGTGCCGCGCGCCCAGCAGCTCGGCATACGCTGCGTGTTCCAGGAACTGTCGCTGTGCCCGAACCTCAGCGTTGCCGAGAACACCCGAATCAACCACCCGGCGCTGCGCGGCCTCGGCTGGCGGCGCAAGGCGGCCGATCTGATCGCGGCCGAGCTCGACGAGATATTCCCGGGCCACAGCATCTCCGCCGCCGATATCGCCAGCGACCTTTCCATCGGCAGGCGGCAGATGGTCGAGGTGGCGCGCGCCTTCACGGTGACGCAGGATCCGCTCGAATTGGTCATCCTCGACGAGCCGACATCCTCGCTAGACGCGCACACGGCCGGCCAGTTGCTGGCCTTCGTCCGACGCTTTGTCGCCGGGGGCAAGAGCTGCATCCTGATCTCGCATGTTCTGGGCGAGGTGCTCGGGAATGCCGACCGCATCGTGGTGATGCGCGACGGCAAGGTCGTTGCGTCGGATGCGGCTAAGGCTTTCGATCGCGACAGGCTGGTGACGACCATGGGCGGAGCGGCAGCGCGTGAGAAGATCGCGGCCGAAATCGCGACCCAGAAGCCGGAGACCGGCCCGTTGCGGGTTCGGGCGAGGCCGGCACGGCAACAGGACGGCAACGAACTTGTGGCGCATGCCGGCGAGATCATCGGCCTTGCCGGGCTTGCCGGTCACGGCCAGACCGACCTGCTGCTGGCGATTTTCGCCGCCGCGGCGCGCGCCAAGACCGGCATCGAGGTCACCGCGCCGGTGGCGCTGGTGGCCGGCGACCGCCAGTCTGACGGGATTTTTCCGCAATGGTCGATTGCGCAAAACATCGGCATCCGTTCGCTGGCGCGATTGCGCAATGGCCTGCTGATCTCGCCGCGGCGCGAAGCCGAACTCGCCGACTTCTGGCAAAAGAAAATCGGCATCCGGACGCCCGACATGAACAACAACATCTTTTCGCTGTCCGGCGGCAACCAGCAGAAGGTTCTGTTTGCCCGGGCGCTCGGTTCCGACGCCAGGATCGTGCTGATGGACGACCCGATGCGCGGCGTCGACATCGGCACCAAGCTCGAGGTCTACGACCTTGTGCGCGAAGAGGCTGGCCGCGGCCGTACCTTCCTCTGGTACACCACGGAAACCGAAGAGCTCGACAATTGCCACCACGTCTATGTCTTCAAGAACGGCCGGATCGTCGCCAAGCTTGGTCGCGACGAGCTGACCGAGGAAAAGATCATTCAGTCCTCGTTCGGCGACGCGGCCTGAGATGACGGCAGCACCCGTCGAGACCGGTCCCAAGAGTTCTTCCGAGCGAAGCGCGTTGGCGCGGGCGCGTCTGCTGCGCGGGCTGCTGCCAGCGATGTCGCTGATGCTGGTGCTGCTGGCGATCGCCTGGCTCAACCCGCGCGCCATCAGTTTTTTCGGCTTCAGCCTGATGCTCAATTTGGCGGTCCCGATCGCCCTGGCCACGATCGCGCAGATGTTCGTCATCGCCGGCAACGAGCTCGACCTGTCGATCGGCACCTTCGTCGGTTTCGTCGGCTGCGTCACGGCGACGTGGCTGAAGGACGCGCCGCTGGTCGGTGTCTTGATCCTGCTTGGCTCGATCGGCGTCTATGCGCTGCTCGGCGCGCTGATCCATCTGCGCAACCTGCCTTCAATCGTGGTGACGCTCGGCATGAGTTTTGTCTGGCAGGGTCTGGCCATCCTCATCCTGCCGAAGCCCGGCGGCAAGGCGCCCGACTGGCTGCTGTCGCTCATGGCGTTCAAGCCGCCCTTCGTTCCCTTCCCGATCATTGCGGCGCTGCTGATCGCGGCGGTCGTCCATTTCGGGCTGATGCGCACCTCGTATGGTGTGATCCTGCGCGGCTCCGGCGGCAATGCCGCGGCCCTCAGCCGTGCGGGCTGGTCGCTGCTCAAGACCAAGATCGTGCTGTTCGCATTGACCGGTCTGTTCGGCGTTTTGTCCGGCATGGCCCTGATCGGCATCACCACCTCGGCCGATGCCAATATCGGCAATGGCTACACGCTGCTGTCGATCGCGGGCGTCATCCTCGGCGGCGGCGAATTCGTCGGCGGCCGGGTATCGCCGATCGGCGCGGTGATCGGCGCGCTGACGCTGGCGCTTGCGGCGTCGCCGCTGCTGACCTTCATGCACATCCCGCCCGATTGGCAGGTGGCCGCCAACGGCGCCATCCTCATCATCGTGCTGGCGGCCCGGGTGCTGATCAGCCGCAAAGAGAGGTGAGGGGATGGCATCGTTGCGATTGCTGCTCGCAAAACCCTGGATATGGTCCTTCATCGGCGCGCTGCTGGTGTGGCTGGCGACGATCACCTTTACCGGCGGATATGGCGGCGGCGGCATGATCACGGCGGCACTTTCGCTGGCCGTCTTCACCGTCATCGTCGGTGTCGGCCAGATGTTCGTGATCACGCTCGGTCCCGGCAATGTCGATCTGTCGCTGCCCGCCAATATCGGCCTCGCCAGCGCCGTCGCCATGAAGGTGATGGACGGCAATGATTCAATGATCGCCGTCGGGCTGCTGGCGGCGCTGGCCTGCGGCATGGCGATCGGCGCCGCCAATTATCTCTTGATCTGGGCGCTGCGAATTCCACCGATCATCGCCACGCTGTCGGCGAGCTTCATCATCCAGTCGATCGACATCAGCTATGGCCGCGGCTTGCAGATCAAGCCGCCGCCGGGCTTTGCCAGTTTCACCAACTGGCAGATTCTGGGAATTCCGGTGCTGGCGATCCTCACCGTGCTGTTCTCCATCGGTGCTGCAATCGCGCTGCAGCGCATGATCTATGGCCGTTCGGTGCTGGCGATCGGCCAGAGCATCCGCGCAGCGTGGCTGGCCGGCGTCAATGTCGGCCGCATCCGTTTCCTCACCTATACGCTGTCGGGCGCGCTCGGCGGCCTCGACGGGGCGCTGCTCGCCGGCTATTTCCGCGGCGCCAATGTCGATATCGGCAATGAATACCTGCTGGCCTCGATCGCCGTCGTCGTCATCGGCGGTACGTCGGTGGCCGGCGGCAAGGCCAACGTGCCGGGTGTCTGGGGCGCGGCCCTGTTCCTGGTGCTGCTTTTGACCATGCTCAACACGTTCGGCGTCAGCGCCGGCGTCCGTCTGTTGCTGACCGGGCTGATCATCGTCGGCGTCATCACTGCCGCCGGCGGGCAGAAAGTGCTGCGCTAGCTCTTTCGCATCGGCGCAGAAATCGTTCGAGGGGGGCGGGACAGCGCCCCCTCAGTCATGCCGGAGATCTCCCCCACTTGGGACCCACTTGGGGGGAGATTGCGCGCTCAGCCTCTTTCGCGAGAAGGGCATCGCGCCGCGCGCGGTCGGCACTGACGAGATCATCGAGCGGACGCTCTATCCGATGATCAATGAGGGCGCGAAGATCCTTGAGGAGGGGATCGCCGCCGGCGCCTCCGACATCGATGTCGTCTGGTTCAGCGGCTACGGCTTTCCGGTGGGTAAGGGCGGCCCGATGTTCTGGGCCGGCCTCGAAGGGGTCGACAAGATTAACGAACGGCTGGACCGTTGGCACGAGCGGACCGGCAAGGATGTTTTTAAGCCGGCGCCCCGGCACAGACAGATGGCTGAAACCGGCGCCTGGGAAGGCGTCGCCAGCTAAACTGAGCGAAGGCATTTTCGAAAATCGTGGACTACCGAATCCTCGCGTCCATGATCTCGACAAAACGCGCGAACAGACCAGCCTGCGATTTGATCTTGAGCTTGCGATAGATGTTGCGGCGGTGGACCTTTACGGTTCCCGGTACGATGCGCATCGCCCTGGCTATCGATTCCGTCGAATGGCCCTGAAGCACCAGATCGACGACATGCTTTTCACGCGGCGTGAGCGAAAGGCTCTTCCAGATATGAGCACGCTCGAACTCGTTGACCGGCGCAATCGCCTCGTCCTGCTTCGTCTCTGCCGGTTTGTCGGCCGGTAGGCCAGGCCAGCGCAACCTGACGAAACCGATCACCGCCGGCGCCATGTCGCGCAGCAGCCTGGCATCGGCGGTTCCGAAGGGTCCCGAAGCATGCAGTCGCATCAGCGAAACCACCAACGCGTCCTTTCCCGGCAGCGGCACGAAGAAGCCGACCTCTTCCGCGAGCTTGGTCTGGCTATAGTAGGAGCGGTAATATTCGCTGGCATAGAAGCGGTCCGGCGCCAACTCGCGCATGCGCCAAAAACCTTCCTTGCGCTCGACCGCTGCGTGGTGGAACGGGTCGAGCAGATAAGGCCCCTCCTGATAGAGCGCGACGAAGACATGGCTTTCGGTTGGGGAGAACGTCTCGAACAGCAGCGGCGGGCGCGAGGCGCCGCGATAGCCGAAGACCACACAGTGATCGAAGCTGACATGCCGCCGGAGCCAGGTGACCATCGCCTTGCCGAAAAGCTCGCCGCTCGTCTCCCGTGTCGCAGCGATGAGCGCAGCGAGCTGATTGTATTCGTCGCCGCGCGATCCGCTCAATTTATACCCCTTTAAATGAGAAAATAGACCAAATATACCACCTGCGAGGTATATACTAGTCAGCGTTGGCTCTGATAGCCTCTTGAAATCGCCTTCGCTGGAGCCCGCAGCTTTGACCGCAGTGCCAGATATCGAGTTTCGCGGGGTCACCAAACGCTACGGCAGCGTGACCGCGGTCAGCGGCATCGATCTTGCCATCCCGCCGTCTGCCTTTGTCGCCTTGCTCGGGCCGTCCGGCTGCGGCAAGACAACCTGCCTGCGCATGATCGGCGGCTTCGAACAGCCAAGCGAAGGCGCAGTCTTCATCCGCGACCGCGACATGGCTGGCACGCCGCCCTATCGGCGGCCGGTCAACATGGTGTTCCAGCAATATGCGCTGTTTCCGCATATGGATGTCGAGGACAACATCGCCTACGGGCTGCGCCAGGCAAGGCCGCGGCTGGCGTCGCGGGAGATCAGCCTGAGGGCAGGCGAGGCGCTCGCCATGGTGCGGCTTGCCGGCTACGGCCGCCGCAAGATCCACGAGCTTTCCGGCGGCCAGCAGCAACGAGTCGCCCTGGCGCGCGCGCTTGTCAACAAGCCGGCGGTGCTGCTGCTAGACGAGCCGCTGGCGGCGCTCGACAAGAAGCTGCGCACCGAGATGCAGATAGAGTTGCAGAACTTGCAGCGCGAGATCGGCATCACCTTCGTTCTTGTCACGCACGACCAGGAAGAAGCACTGTCGATGAGCGATTTCGTCTGCGTCATGAATGGCGGGCGCATCGTCCAGCTCGGACAGCCAAGCGAAATCTATGACGAGCCCGCCGACCTGTTTGTCGCGGACTTCGTCGGCAAGACCAATCTCTTGAGCGGCAAGGTCGCCGGGCATTCGGGCAACCTCGTCGAGGTGGCGCTAGCCGACGGCACCGTCATTGCAGCGCGCAAACGGACTTCGCTGCGGCAGGACGAAGCCGTTTCGGTCAGCCTGCGTCCCGAATCTTTAAGCCTCGGCGCGCCGGGAAGCGGCCGGCTGAACGGCATTGTCCGCAACCGGATCTTTCTGGGCGCGACAGCGGAATATGCGATCGAGGTCGGTGGTATCGGAACCCTGCTCGCCAAGGCCGATCATCTGATCGGCAGTGGAAATCTCTTCAAGCCGGGTGAACCCGTCGCCATCGGCTTTACAGCCGGAACGCCGCTCGCGTTCCCGGACCCCAAGAATAACGGGACCAACCAGAGGGAAAATAAACATGTCGAAATCATATCGTGACGGACTGCCGATAAGCCCTGAAAAATTCGTCGAACAGTCGATGCGCCTCAAGCGCGGTTCCATCGGCCGCCGCGAGTTCCTTGGCCTCACCGGCCTTGGCATCGCAACGGCGGTGATGGCCCGCGAACTCGGCATCATGCCCTCGCCGGCCTTCGCCCAGGAGGGTCTTGGCGACCGCATGTCGATCGCCACCTGGCCCAATTATCACGACCCGGCGACGTTCGAGAATTTCAGGGCCGAGACGGGCGTCGCCGTCGAGGTCAATGTGTTCGGGTCAAACGAGGAGATGCTGGCCAAGCTACAGGCAGGCGCCTCGGGCTGGAGCCTTTTCGTGCCAACCAACTACACGATCTCCACCTACAAGAAGCTCGACATCATCGAGGCGCTCGACATGGCCAAGCTTGCAAATTTCGATGGCTCGCAACAGGACCCGCGCTTCACTGGGGAAGGCACGATCGACGGCGTTACCTACGCTGTGCCGAAGAACTGGGGCACCACCGGATTTGCCGTCAACACCAAGAAGCTGGCCAAGCCGATGACGAGCTGGAAGGAGTTCTGGGACACAGCCATGGCGGAGGGTGACGGCCGGACCATGGTTCATGACTACCAGCTCACCACGATCGGCAATGCGCTGAAATATTTCGGCTTCTCGTTCAACTCGCTGAAGCAGGACGAACTCGCCAAGGCGGAAGAATTGCTGCTGAAGGTCAAGCCGCATCTGTTCGCGGTTTCCAGCGATTATCAGCCGTCGATGCGTGCCGGCGACGCCTGGATGACGATGTGCTGGACCAATGATGGGGCTCAGCTCCACCGCGACATTCCCGAGATCGCATATGTGCTTGGCAAGGAGGGCGGCGAGATCTGGACCGACTTTTACGCCATTCCGAAAGATGCGCCCAACAAGCCCGCCGGTTATGCTCTGCTCAACTACCTGATGGACCCGAAGGTCGCGGTCAAGGAGCACCTGGCCAACGGCGCGCCTTCCACCGACGCCCGGGTCAATGCGCTGCTGCCCAGGGAGGTGCTGGACAATCCGATCCTCTACCCGGCGGCCGAACTATTGACTCCGCTGGAATTCGGTGCGGCTGCGACGCTGACCGATCCGGGCCGGGCCGAACTGATGGCCCGCTTCAAGTCGGCTTGAACAGGTCCGATGCAGGTAACTCACCCGGCGGGCAGATGTCCGCCGGCACCGAGGCGGTTTTTCATGCGCAGCAATGGCCTTCGTCATAATCTGCTGACCGCGCTGCTGCTCGGTCCAGCAACCGCGTGGCTGGTGGTGTTTCTGGTCCTGCCATTCGTCGCGATCGCCGTTTTCAGCGTCGGCGAGCGGGCGCCGGAAGGCGGCTATCAGGCCGCTTTCACCTTCGCGCAATATGTCAATCTTCCGGCGCGGGCGACCGCCTTCTGGAACACAATCGTGCTGGCGCCGGCAGGCGCCTTGGCCTGTCTGCTCGTTGCCTATCCGGTTGCCTATTACCTCGCCTTGCGTGCGCCGGAGCGGTGGCGGCTGATCCTGCTTGCGCTTGTCGTCATCCCGTTCTGGACCAGCCTGCTGATGCGAACCTACGCCTGGATGTATGTGTTCGGCGGACGCGGCATTCCGGCATTGCTGGCCTATGTTGGGTTTGACGATGTGCGGCTGATCAACACGCCGGGCGCGGTGCTGCTCGGCATCGTCTATGGCTATCTGCCGCTGATGATCCTGCCGATCTATGTCAGCCTCGAGCGGCTCGATCGCCGGCTGCTGGAAGCTTCCGCCGATCTCGGCGCAACCCCCATCTCGACATTCCTTGGTGTGACGCTGCGGCTGTCGCTGCCGGGTGTGATGACCGGCTTCTCGCTGGTCATGATCCTGCTGCTCGGCGAATATCTGATCCCGACGCTGCTCGGCGGCGGCAAGGTTTTCTTCATCGGCAACGCGCTGGTCGATCTGTTCCTGCAATCGCGCAACTGGCCGTTCGGATCGGCGATCGCGATCACACTGGTTGTGGTTTCGGTGGTGGTGCTGCTTGCCGCCAACCGCATTTCGACCCGGCTTTCCGGTGCCCGCCGGGTGGATCTGATCTGATGCGCGCCTTCGTCGTTGCGGTCTTTGCCTTCCTGTACCTGCCGATAGCACTGGTGGTGCTGTTCTCCTTCAATGCGGGCCGCCACGCCAGCGAGCTCACCGGCTTGTCGGTGCAATGGTACGGCAAGGCGCTTTCGAACCCGTTCCTGGTCGAAGCGCTGAAGAACAGCCTGTTCATCGCCACCACCAGCGCCTTGCTCGCGGCGCTATGCGGCACGGCGGCGGCGCTTGGCCTGGCGCGTGTCGGCGCGCGGACGCGGGCCGTATTCGATGCGCTTTTGGGTGCTGCGATCGTCGTTCCGGGCGTGGTCATCGGCATCTCGACCCTGGTCGCGCTCGTCCAGCTATTTGGGGTCGTCAATCCGTTTCTCGCGTCGCTGTGGCCGAACGACCAGCCGCCACGCCTGGCGCTTGGCTACGGGTCGATCATAGCCGCGCACGGCCTGTTTTCCATGGCGCTGGTGGCGATGATCGTCGGCACACGCCTCGGCAGCCTCGACCGCAATCTGGTCGAGGCTTCGACTGATCTCTACGCCACCCCGCTGACAACCTTCCGCTCGATTGTGTTGCCGCAGATCATGCCGGCAGTAATCGCCGGCTTCCTTCTCGCCTTCACATTCTCCTTCGACGATTTCATCGTCGCCTTCTTCGTCGCCGGCGCACAGACGACATTGCCGATCTATGTCTTTGCCTCGATCCGGCGCGGCGTGACGCCCGAAATCAATGCCATCGCGACGATCGTCCTCGTCGCCTCCGTTCTGCTTGTGGTGCTTGCCCAATGGCAATTGCGCCAACGCAAACCATCAAACTGAAAGTCGCATCATGATTCTGAAAGATCGCATCGCCGTGGTGACGGGCGCCGGGTCGGGCATCGGGCGCGCCGGTGCCATGATCATCGCCAGGGAAGGCGCCGTGGTGGTGATCGCCGACAGGGATCAGGCTGCCGGCGAAGCCACGGCTTTCGACATCCGTGCCGCCGGCGGCCGGGCCGAGGCGATCGCCACGGATGTCGGCGAGGACGCGGCGGTCGAGCAGCTCATCGCTGGAACGCTGGGCAAACATGGCCGGATCGACATCCTGCACAATCACGCCGGAGTCCAGGTCGGCGGCACGCTGACCGAAGTCGGCGTCGACGGCATGGATGCCTCGTGGCGGATCAATGTGCGGGCGCAGTTCCTCGCTGCCAGGCTCGTCATGCCGTCGATGATCGAACAGGGCGGCGGTGTCATCCTGAATACCGCCTCGAATTCGGGTGTGTTCTACGACCGCGAGATGATCGCCTACGCAACCTCAAAACATGCCGTGGTGGCGATGACCCGGCAGATGTCGCTCGACTTTGCCACGCACAATGTCCGCGTCAACGCGCTCTGTCCGGGCTGGGTCGATACGCCCTTCAACGAGCCCTTCATCGCCCAGATGGGCGGGCGGGCCGCGATCGAACGCTATGTCCGCACCAAGATTCCCATGCAGCGCTGGGCCAGCGCCGAAGAAATAGCCGAAGCGATCCTGTTCCTAGTCTCCGATCGTTCGTCCTTCATGACCGGCCAGGCTTTGGTGATTGACGGCGGCGAGAGCATCGGCTGACCGCAACCGTTCGTACCTCATACGTGCTTGCGCCCGCCGGCTTCGCGGAACCAGCTGTCGGGATAGGGATACCACCAGTCCTGGAGCGCCGGCTTGTGGTCGATAATGACCATCTTCGAGCGGCGGAAGGCATCCAGTCCCTGGCGTCCAAGCTCGCGGCCGAGGCCCGACGCTTTCCAGCCGCCGAACGGCAGTGCGTCATTGTCGATCAGCGGATTGTTGACCCAGACCATGCCGGCCTCAAGCCGCTCCGCAGCCTCATGCGCCTCGGCGAGATCGGTGGTGAACACCGAGGCGCCGAGCCCGAACGGGCTGTCATTGGCAAGTTCTATCGCCTCGTCGAAATCCTTGACCCGGCAGATCGCGGCGACTGGCCCGAAACACTCGTCGCGCACGATCGCCATGTCGGGGGTGACGCCGGTCAGGATCGTCGGCTCGTAGAACCAGCCGACATTGTGCGCCGGCGGAATACGCCCGCCGGTGATCGCCTTGGCACCGCTACGCACCGCATCGTCGACCAGCCGCATGACTTTCGCCCGCGCCGCCTCGCTGACCAGCGGCCCGATCTCGGTCTTGTCGAGGCCGTTGCCGATGCGCAGCGCCCGTGTCTTCTGCGCAAACAGCTCGACAAAGCGGTCGTGAACGGCATCGACGACGTAAAAGCGTTCGGCCGAGGTGCAGACCTGGCCGGTAAGATGGAACGCGGCGGTGACGCTGCCGGCGGCCGCCACGTCGAGCGGGGCGTGTCGGCTGATGATCAGCGGATCGCTGCCGCCGGCCTCGATGACGCATGGCTTCATGCGCTCGGCGCAGGCGACGGCGACAGCCTTGCCGGCGGCGACCGAACCGGTGAAGGCAACCGCGTGGGTGCGGTCGGAAGCGATCAAAGCCTGCGCCGTCGCCGCCGCGCCGGGCAGGCAGGAAACCAGGCCCTCCGGCAGGGAGCGGAACACGGTCATGTAATCCAGCGTCGACAATGTCGTCGCTTCGGCCGGCTTGATCACACAGGCATTGCCGGCGGCAAGCGAGGCGGCAACGGTCCAGCACATCAAGAGGATCGGGAAATTGTAGGGCATGATGTGCACCGACGTGCCGTAGGGCTCGTAGCGCGCATACTGGAACGATCCGGCCTGCGTCGTGCCGGCGATCTTGCCGGCATCGTCGCGCGCCATTTCGGCGTAGTAGCGGAAGATCGGCGCGCAATTGGCGATCTCGCCGATTGCTTCCGGATAGGGCTTGCCCATCTCGCGCACCATCAGTTCGGCGCAGCGCGTGAAGTCGGCCGCTTCGATGGCATTGGCGATTGCATGCAGATGCCTGGCCCGGCTCTTGGCGTCGAGCTTTTTCCACGCAGCTTGCGCCCTGGCCGCAACGGTGAGCACGGCGTCGATCTCGCCGTCGGTTGCAGCCGCGATGGCGCCGACGGTTTCCAGTGTCGCCGGATCGATCACCGGTTTTGCCGCACCGGTCATCGGCCGATAATCCGGATTGACGAAGAAGGCCGGCCGGTCAGGTGAGAAGTCCATGGTCGTCCTTTCAAGCCGCTCAGCGGATCATGTAGACCTTCTTGATGGTCTCGTGGACGGTGCAGACGCCCTTCCAGTCCTGCGGAAAGAACGCCGCGGTGTCGGGTTCGATCTCGATCACCTCGCCGGATTCGTGGACATAGGTGCAGCGGCCCTCGAGGAAATGGCAGAATTCGTCGCGGGTGACGTGGCAGTGCCATTTGCCTGGGGTGCAGACCCACAGCCCGCATTCGGAGCGGCCTTCCGGCCCCTTGTGCAGCAATTTGCCGGAGGTGCGGGATTCGCCCTCGATCACGGTGGGGATGACGCCCCAGTCGACGAGGTCGGTCGGGGCAAGCGGCGATTTCATGATCGGTGTCGGCATGTCGTGAAGCTCCAGTGGCCGGCTTCAGGCCAGCATGTAGATGTTGCGGATCGTCTCGTGGACGGTGCATTCGCCCGCCCAGCCGGCCGGGAACATGACCACCGTGGCAGCGGAGACTTCTATCACCTCGCCGTCGTTCGATCGGTAGGTCGCGCGGCCGGCAACGAAATGGCACAACTCGTCGCGCGGGATAGCCAGCCGCCAGCGGCCGGGCGTGCAGACCCAGATGCCGGATTCCGGCTGATTGTTCGGCCCCTTGTGGACGAGCCTGCCGGTGGAGTGCGAAGCACCTTCCAACGCATCGGGCTGGGCGCCCCAGTCGATCAAGTCGGTGCGGGTGGAGGCTTGGTGGAGGTGTGGGGCGGAGGAGGTCATGTGGGAGCTCCGCTGGTGCGATGCTCATTTTCGAGATGGCTTGGCTCTACGGCGCCCCCCTCTGTCCTGCCGGACATCTCCCCCTCCAGGGGGGAGATCGGACTGCCGCTAGGCTTTCGCCAATTACCAACGGGTACTGGGAGAAGCCGTCGGCGAAGCTGCCAATCTCCCCCCTTGAGGGGGAGATGGCCGGCAGGCCAGAGGGGGGTGGCTTGGCTCGGCATGTCAAATATCGCGCTCACAGCAGTTTCTCCAGCAGCCCCGCTGCCTTCTCCGGGCCGTTCTGCGCCTGCATCTGCGCCGACGTCTTCGCCAGCTTGGCCCTGATTGCCGGGTCGGACAGGCAGGTTTCGATCTTGGCGATCAGCTCGGCGGTGCTCCAGTCGTAGCGCGGCATGCCGAAGCCGTGGCTGGTCTCCTCGACCCGGGTCGCGTTATCGTGGCCATCCCAGACATAGGGCATGATGATCGCCGGCTTGCCGAAGTAGAGACACTCGGTGAACGAGTTGTTGCCGCCATGGTGGATCACCGCATCGACCTGCGGGATCACCGAGGGCTGCGGAAACCAGCTCTCGACGATGACATTGCCCGGCACTTGCGCGTATTGGTCCTTGTAGCCGCCGACATTGACCAGCGCCCGGTAGCGAGTCTCGGCCAGCGTCGCGATGATGCGCTTCAAGAGATCGACCTCGCCGGCGCCAAGGCTGCCGAACGAGACGTAGAGCAGCGGCCCGTCATTGTTCTCGGCAAAGGTCGGCACAGTGTAGGGCTTCTCCTGCCGCACGCAGCCTTCCAGATACTGGAATTTTGCCGGGTCGAGCGGATGGCGGCGCTTGAACTTTGCCGCCTCGGGATAAAGCAGCAGGTTGAGGTAAGGCGAGGCCTCGAAGAACTGGCCGATCGGATACGGCGCTTCGTTGTTGGCTTTCAAAAACGTATTGAAGTCGTCATGGATCGGCTTGATGACGGCGTTGAAATGGTCGCGGTAGCGCTGATGGCAGGCGTGGTCGTTCTCGCCGCAGCCGGACAGATGCGGCGGGATGTCCTCGTCCTCGATCTCGTTTTCCGAGCAGGAGATGACGCGCACCCATGGCTTGCCATACTGCTTGATCGCCGGGAACAGGATGACGTTGTCGACGCAGATGACGTCGGGCTTGATCGTCGCAAGCACGCCGGGCAGGTCCTTCTCAGCCCATTTGGCGCTGTCGACGATCGCCGTCCAGCAGTCCTTCACGTAGTTGTCGACTTGGTCGTAGGGCGATTTGCGAAAATTCGGGATGTGGCCGTTGATGAAGTCTTCCCAGAACTTGGCCATCTGCTCGGGCGGCATCGGCTCGGACAGGTTCACCGGATGGGCCTCGAAGCCGTAGCCCTTGTAGACGTCGACGAAGCCGGGATCCGACAGGAACACTGCTCTGTGGCCGCGCGCCTCGACCGCCTGGGCGATACCGACGGAGTTAAGCGCCGGGCCGTAGGCCGCTTCCGGAAAAAACGCGATGGTCTTCTGCGCCATGAAAGTTCTCCTTCGATCAATCTGCGAAAATTCTGACGTCGGCGGCATCCCAGCCGAGCTCGACCGCATCGCCGGACGCGACCGGGCGGCGGTCGGCGGCGTCGGCGGTGACGCGCACCAGGAACGGTTTTTGTGACAGAGCGGTGCGGACATGCAGCTGCAGGTCGAGCCCGTGATAGGCGAGCGCCTCGACGATGCCGGCAACACGGTTGGCCGTCTCTGGCGGCGGGAACAGCCGGATGCGCTCGGGCCGCACTGAAGCGACCGCCGCAGCGCCGGGCGAAAGCTTTGCGGGAACTGTGCCTGATATCCGCGCACCATTGGCTGCCAGCACGCCGTCGGCGGCGGCTTTGCCCGGCACGAAATTCATGACGCCGATGAAGTCGGCGACGAAACGGTCGGCCGGACGCTCATAGACCGCATGCGGCGTGTCGCATTGCAGCAGCTTGCCGTCCCTCAGCACCGCCATGCGGTCGGCCATGACAAGCGATTCTTCCTGGTCATGGGTGACGATGACGAAGGTGATGCCGACTTCGTGCTGCAGCCGCTTCAGCTCCAGTTGCATGGCGCCGCGCAATTTCTTGTCGAGCGCACCGAGCGGCTCGTCGAGCAGCAGCAGCCGCGGCCGCTTGACCAGCGCCCGCGCAAGCGCGACGCGCTGCTTCTGGCCGCCCGACAATTGCTCCGGCTTGCGGTCGGCGAAGGCGACGAGCTCGGTCGTCGCCAGGATGGCATCGACGCGGGAACGGATTTCGTTTGCCGGCAAGCGTTCCATTTCAAGGCCGTAGGAAACATTGGCCCGGACGCTCATATGCGGAAACAGCGCATAGGACTGGAACATCAGGTTGACCGGCCGCCTGTTGGGCGGGGTTTTGGCGATGTCGCGGCCGTCGAGCAGGATGCGCCCACCATTGGGCGTTTCGAAACCGGCCAGCATGCGCAGCAGCGTGGTCTTGCCGCAGCCAGAAGGTCCGAGCAAGGCGAAGAACTCGTTCTCGCGGATATCGAGCGAGATGCCGTCGACGGCCGTGACCCGGCCGAAGTTCTTCGACACCTTGTCGATCGCCAGCAGCGTGCGGGGCTCGCTCATTGGCCGATGACTCCGCGGTTGAGCCGCTGCGACAGGGTCAGCGCGGTGATTGAGACCGCCATGACGATGGTCGCCAATGCATTGATCTCCGGCGTGATGCCGAAGCGGATCATCGAATAGATCTGCATCGGCAGTGTGGTCGAGGCGCGGCCGGCGCCGGCGGTGAAGAACGCGATGATGAACTCATCGACCGAAAGGGTGAAGGCGAGCAGCCCGCCGGCGACGACCGCCGGCAGGATGACCGGCAATGTCACCCGCCTGAAGGTGGTGACGGCCGAGGCGCCGAGATCGGCGGAGGCCTCGACGATCGACCAGTCGAAGCTTTTCAGCCGCGCGCGCACCACCGAGCAGACGAAGGCGAGGTTGAAGACGACATGGGCGAGGATGATGGTGTGCAGGCCCAGGGTGAAATCGAGCATGGAAAAGAAGCTGAGCAGCGCGACCGCCAGCACGATGTCGGGAATGATCATCGGCGCAAAGATCAGCGCCTCGAGGCCGCTCCCATACTGCCGGCGCATTTCGACGCCGATCGCCAGCAGGGTGCCAAGCAGCGTGGCGATGGCTGTCGAGACCAGAGCCACGATCAGCGTGTTGAGGGCGGCCGAAAGGATCGCGGCGTTTCCGGCGAGCGAGGCATACCATTTCAGCGAAAAGCCCGACCAGACGGTCGGCAGCCCACCTTGGTTGAAGGACAGCGCCACCAGCACGGCGATCGGAATGTAAAGGAAGGCGAAGACGATGACGAGTATCGTTCGCAGGCCGAAGATGCGCGCTGGAGATGAAGTCATGGCTGACGTCCGATGGTCTGGAGGTGAGCGAGCGGCGAGCGTCCTTCTCCCCGTTTACGGGCAGATGCCGGCAGGCAGATGAGGGGCAGCGCCCAACGTTGCCGGCGTTTGCGCCGCCCCTCATCCGCCCCTGCGGGGCACCTTCTCCCCGTGAACGGGGAGAAGGGAAAGAAAGGGGAGCGCTCAGTCATCGGCGCCTGCTTTCGCTACGGCGATACGGCCGGCGGCGCGATCGGCGGCCAAGGCCTGCGCTGTCAGCACCAAAAGCATGATGGCGATCAGCGCCATCGCAAGCGCTGCGCCGAACGGCCAGTCATTGGCGGTCAGGAACTGGTCGTAGACGAGATTGCCGATCATCTGGAAGCGGCCACCGCCGAGCAGTGCCGGCGTAACGAAATTGCCGATCGACAGCACGAAGACGAACACCGCCCCGGCGGCGATGCCCGGCACCGTCAGCGGCAGGATAATCCGGCGAAATGTGGTCATGGCCGAAGCGCCGAGATCGCGCGAGGCCTCGGCGAGCTCCGGATTGAGCCGCGACAGCGGCGCGTAGCAGGCGAGGATGACGAAGGGCAGGTAATTGTAGACCAGACCGGCGATGACGGCGCCTTCGGTGTAGAGCATCGACGGCGGCTCGCCGGTATAGCCGAACCAACGCAAGAGCTGGGTGATCAGGCCTTCGCGGTTGAGCAGCACGATCCATGCATAGGTGCGGATCAGGTAATTGGACCAGAAAGGCAAGACGGCGAAGAACAGGAACACCGGCTGCCACCGGCGCGGTGCTGCCGCGATCGCATAGGCGGCGGCATAGCCGATCACTACCGCGATCAGCGTTGCCGTGCCGGCGATGCGCGCCGAATTGAGGAAGATGCCGGCATAGAGCGGGTCGAGCACCAGCCCGAAATTCTCCAGCGTGAAGGTGTATTCGATGCCGCCATAAATGCCGCGCCGGAAGAAGGCGAGCGCCAGCACCAGCGCGCATGGCACCACCATCAAGGCGGTGAGCCAAGCCAGCGCCGGCGCCATCAGCAAGGAGGAGCGGGAAGGTGTGTAAGATCTCATTGAGGAGTACCCCCCCTCTGGCCTGCCCTCTTTGCCAAAACTTGGCATCTCCCCCTCAAGGGGGGAGGTTGGCAGCCCCAACGTCCCGCTCACCTTCAAGCTTTGGAGATTGGCGAAAGCGGTGCCACGTCCGATCTCCCCCCTTGAGGGGGAGATGGCCGGCAGGCCAGAGGGGGGCGTGAAGGAACGCAAGCCTGATTCCAGATGCCGAAACTACTGCGCCGCCTTGATCTCGCTGACGATCTTCGAATAGTCGCGCTGGGCGTCGCCGACGTCGCGCAACTGCTCGAACTTGACCAGTTCGGCCACAGGCATGTTCATATTCGGGAATTTGGCGAGGAAATCCGCCGGCAGGCTTTCCATAGCCGGCTTGTTCGGCACCTTGTAATCGATGTTCTGAGCCGCCCAGGCGTGGTTCTTGGCGTCCAGCATGAAGTTGATGAACTGGAAGGCGGCGTCCTTGTTGGCCGATGCCTTCATCACCACCATCGTATCGACCCACAGGTCCGAGCCTTCCTTGGGTATGGTGTATTTAATCTGCGGATTCTCGGCGATGCCATAGTTGCACCAGCCATCCCATGCCTGCACCATCAGCGCCTCGCCCGAAACCAGCTTCGAATAGAAGGTGGTGTCGTCATAGGCGAGCAAGGTCTTCTTGGCCGAGATCAGCAGGTCCTTGACCTCGGCGAGCTTGGCCGGATCGGTTTCGTTGACCGAATAGCCCTTGGCGAGCTGCCCGGCGGCAAGCAGCCAGCGGTCGGTCGCCAGCATCGTGGTCTTGCCCTTCAGCGCCTCGGACGGGGCGAGAAGATCGTTCCAGCTGGCCGGCTCGGTCTTCACCAGATCCGAGCGGTAGCAGAGGCCGGTGGTGCCCCAGGTGTAAGGCACGGAAAAATTGTTGCCGACATCGTGCGGCAGCTTGGCCGCCTCAGGATAGAGATTGGCGAGATTGGGGATCTTGGCGTGGTCGATCGTCTCGATCAGGCCGAGATTGTTCAGCACTTCGGCGAAGGGCGAGGAAACGAAGACCACGTCATAGCCCTTGCCGCCCGAAGCGACGAGCTTGCCCATAATCTCCTCATTGGTGGCGTGAACGACGACCTCGCCGGAGACACCGGTCGCCGCCTTGAAAGCACTCATGGCGTCCGGCGCCATGTAGCCGTCCCAGTTGGAAATAACGAGGTCGGCGGCGGCCGCCGGCGCCGACAGCGCCATGGCGAGGCCAAGCGCGATCGCGGATGTTTTTAACGAACGGTGCCGCAGGGTGGTGGCGGTCATGACAGACTCCCATTCTGGTTGATCGTCGAATTCAATCATCGGACCAGCGCTTGCGACCATGCCGCCGCTTCGATCCTGTTCCCCGGTCTTTTTTGTTGCCGATTGACGTCACAGTACTATTGCAGAAAAAAGTACGTCAATCCATAATTTGGAAAATCGCCGCGAAATCTAGCCGATTGCGCCCGCAAGGGCAATCGGCCAAACCGCAGCGGTCGAGCCCGTTCACGAGAAACGCCATGCAAGCCGTTGCCAGACGCCCGCGCACCAATCATCTTGATCTCGCGCAGCGCATTCTCGACGTGGCCCGGCAGCGCGGCTTCGAGGCCGGCGCCCATCTCCCGGAACAGCAGATCGCCTCGCTCTGCAACGTCTCGCGGACCCCGGTGCGGGCCGCGCTGCGCCTGCTCACCGAAAAAGGCGTGGTGCGCTGGGAAGCCGAATCCGGCTATCGGCTGGCCGTCGACCTCACCAAGCAGGCGACCCTTGCCACTGACCTGCCAAGCGCCGAGGAGGACGAACTCGCGGAGATGATCCTGCGCGATCGGTCGGCGCGCCGGCTGGATCAGACGGTGACCGTCGGCGCGTTGATGCGACGCTACAGTGCCGAACGAAAGACAGTACTAAAAGCGCTAAAGAAACTGACAGACGAAAATCTTCTGGATCGCGCACCGGGACAGGCCTGGCTGTTCAGGCGGGTGCCTGACGATCCAGAGGCGCAAGGGGAAAGCTACGAGTTCCGCCTGCTGCTCGAACCCGCCGCCATTCTGGCGCCTGGCTTTCGGCTGGACGGGACCCGCGCGGCAGCCTTGCGCCAGCGCATGGAGGCGCTGCTGGCGCTGCCCGACGCCACATTCGATATCAGAGAGTTCCAGCGGCTGGACATCGACTTTCACGGCATGATCGCCGACGGCTCCAGCAACCGGTTCGTCACCGACGCGCTGTCGGACCATCTCAGGCTGCGCCGGCTGCCGGGGACCTATGCCGGCGTCAACGTCTTCCGGCTGAAGCAATCGCTGCGCGAGCACCTGACCATACTCGACCAACTGGAAAGCCGGCAGTATGAGGTTGCAGCCGATCTGCTTCGCGTCCATCTGCGATTGTCCCGCAGCCAGCGACCGCAGGCGGCCAGTCGCGGCGCCCCCGCATTGTTCGGCATGATCAGCCGGCCGGATTGACGAGGACCACGAGAACAGTGACGCGCAAAGCCAGCCCGACCATCGCGCTGTTTCCCGAAGCGAGCTTCGGCGCCGCGCTCAATTGCGTCGGCATCGCGCAGGCCTTGCGCGCAAGGGGCGCGCGGCCGGTGTTCATCTGTCACGCCGGCTTTTCCGGCGTGTTCGCCGACTACGGGTTTCAGGAATATCAGTTGCCGACCGACGATCCGCTGACCGACAGCGAACGCCAGAGCTATTGGCAGGCCTTCGTGCGCCGGCATCTGCCGCATTTCAGGCTGAGCCCGATCGACCAGCTCGAAACCTATGTCGCCCCGACCTGGGAAGCGATCGTCGATACCGCGGTCAATGCCGAGGCGCCGCTGCGCCAATTGCTGACCCGGTTGAAGCCGGACGCCGTGGTGCTCGACAACGTCATCATGTTTCCGGCGCTGGCTGCCGCCGGCTGCCCATGGGTGCGCGTCGTCTCCTGCGCCGAGACCGAGCTGCCCGATGCCGGTGTACCGCCCTATCTGTCGGGTCTCGCCGCCGACGACCCCGATCGCGCGGCCTTCGAGGCGCGCTACCTGGCAGCCGTCGCTCCGGCACATGACCGGTTCAACCGGCTTCGGACCGACGCCGGTCTTGCGCCCTTGCCGAAGGGGCTTTTTCTCGAAGCTTCGCCCGATCTCAATCTGCTGCTGACCCCCACCATCGTGCGCAGGCAGCGCGCCGAGCCGCTCGACCCGGCCCGCTTCGTCTATCTCGAAGGCTGCGTCCGTTCGGAAGGGCCGTTCGACGTGCCGGTCTTTCCACGCAATGAAGGGCCGCTGGTCTATCTCAGCTTCGGCAGCCTGGGCGCGATGGATGTCGGCCTGATCGAGCGCATGCTCGCCGTGTTCGACCGGCTTCCGGCCCGCTTCATCGTCAATGTCGGCGGTCTGCGCGACAGCTATCGCGCGGTTCCGGACAATGTCTATCTCGACGCCTGGTTTCCGCAGCCGTCGGTTGTCGCGAAATCCGATCTCTTCATCCATCACGGCGGCAACAACAGCTTTTGCGAAGCGCTGCGTTTCGGCGTGCCGTCGCTGATCATGCCCTATTGCTGGGACGGGCACGACAATGCGCAACGCGCCGAGGAAACCGGCGTCGGCCGCCACCTCAGCCGCGATGGCTGGAGCGACGACGAACTGGAAAACGCCATCCTTGGCCTAATGGCCGATGGCGAGATGCGCTTTCGTCTCAAGGAGAATGCAGCCACCATGGCACGGGCGCCGGGAACCGAAATCGCCGCCGAATCCATTCTCGCCCTCGTAAGGACGTGACCTGATGCTCAACACCACGACAACGGATGCACCGCAAATGACCCCAACGGACGATCCGAAGCGATGGCTGGAGCAGCAGGGGATCAGGGAAGTCGAATGCCTGGTGCCGGACGTGAATGGCGTGTTGCGCGGCAAGGCGTTGCCAACGGCCAAGTTCCTGAAGTCGCTCGAAGACCGCGCGCTCTACCTGCCGAGCAGCGCCTTCCTGGTCTGCATAGACGGCCGCTATTCCGGTTCCAACGACGAGGGCTTCGCCTATCAGGATCCCGACATGCGGATGGTGCCGGATGTCGCGACGCTCTGCCTTGCGCCCGGCGCTGGAGCTGAAAAGGCCTATGTCTTCGCCGATGCGTTTCACATGGACGACCGTCCGTGGATGGCCTCGCCACGTCATGTGCTGAGGGCCGTGCTCGATCTCTATCACCAGCGCGGATGGCGGGCAGTGGTGGCGCCGGAGCTCGAATTCTACCTGACTGCGCCCAATCCCGATCCCGATCGGCCGTTGATCGCGCCGGTCGGGCGCAATGGCCGCTCCGAAACCGTGCAGCACCCCTATGACATGGCGGCGCTGGAGGAATTCGAGCCGGTGATCCAGCGGCTCTACGACTATGCCGCAAAGGCCGGGCTGCCGCTCGATACACTGATCCACGAGTCAGGCACGGCGCAGTTGGAGATCAATTTCCTGCATGGCGACGCGCTGGCGCTGGCCGACAAGGTGCTGCTGTTCAAGCGGATGACGCGCCAGGCCGCGCAGGACAATGGCATGCATGCGACCTTCATGGCCAAGCCGATTGCCGCACAAGCCGGCAGCTCCATGCATCTCCACATGTCGGTCATCGACGAGGCCGGGAATACGCTGTTCGCCGGGCGTGACGATGCCGACACCGAGATGTTCGGGCATTTCATCGGCGGCCTGCAGAAATACATTCCCGAGGTGATGCCGCTGTTTGGGCCGAACGTGAATTCGTTCCGCCGCATCCGGCCCAACCACAGCGCGCCCGCCAACATCGAGTGGTCGCACGACAATCGCTCCTGCGGGCTGCGCGTGCCGGCCGGCGGGCGGGCCGCGCGGCGAGTGGAAAACCGGCTGCCCGGCGCCGATGCCAACCCCTATCTGGCGATGGCCGGCTCGCTGCTCTGCGGCTATCTCGGCGTCGAGGAAAAGCTCTCGCGTTTGCCCGAGGCATCGGGCAACGCCTATCGCAGCAAGAGCACGCTGCCGAAAACCATGGAGGAGGCGCTCGACCGTTTCGCCGCCTGCAGTCCGGTTCGGGACTTGCTCGGCGAGGATTTCGTCCAGACCTATCTGCGCGTCAAGAGCGTCGAGCTCGACCTGTTCCAGAGCGTCGTCACCAGCTGGGAACGTGACCACCTGCTGCTCAAGGTCTGATGATGGGCTTCAATTCCGGCCTGGACATCGGCAAATCCTACTATGTCGAGACCGCCAATCCGGCCCCTGATCATCCGGCGCTGAAGGGCGACGTCGACGCCGATCTGGTGGTGGTCGGCGGCGGCTGCACCGGCCTGTCCGCAGCCCTTCATGCCGCCGAGCGCGGGCTGAAGGTGGTTCTCCTCGAAGGCGGCAAGATCGGCTGGGGGGCGTCGGGGCGCAATGGCGGCCAGATCATCCCCGGCCTGCGCAAGGGCGCCAAGGGCCTGGTCAAGCTTTATGGGCCCGAGCGGGCGCGGGCGCTTTTCGCTCTCGCCCTCGAGGCGCGCGGGCTGGTGCTCGACCTGATCGAGCGCCATGCCATCGATTGCGACCTCCGGTTCACCGGCCATCTGGCCGGTGCGATAAACGGCTCCGACCTGCGCGATCTCGAGGAAGAGGCCGAGTGCCTTGCCAGCGTGATGAACTTTCATGACGTCGAGATGCTGTCGGCAGCGCAGGCGCGTGGGATGGTGAACACGCCCTATCACGGCGCCATGTACGAGAAGCTCGGCGGCCATATGCATCCGCTGAACTACACGCTGGGTCTTGCCCGCGCCGCGGCAGCGGCAGGCGTCACCATCCACGAGAATTCGGTAGCGCTGCGGCTGGAGCGGAAACCTTCCATCCGGGTTTCCACGGCCAAGGGCTCGGTCCGGGCCAGACATGTCGTGTTGGCCGGCGACGCCCTGCTTCAGGGGCTCGAACCGCGCGTCAACAGCCGCATCATGCCGGTCGGCAATTACATCATCGCCACCGAGCCGCTGGACGACACCAGCGACGTCATCCCAAGCAATGCCGCCGTTTCCGACACACGCTTCGTCGTCAACTACTACCGGCTGTCGGCGGACGGCCGCCTGCTGTTCGGCGGTGGCGAGCGCTACACGCCGTCGCCGCCCGCCGACATTGCCGGCTTCGTGCGGCCGCATATGGAAAAGACCTTTCCGCAATTGCGCGGCCGCCGCATCGATCATGCCTGGGGCGGGCTGGTCTCGGTGACGACGTCGCGCCTGCCGGATGTCGGCCACTATGGCGAAGTCTATTTTGCGCATGGCTATTCCGGCAAGGGCGTGATCCTGTCGACGCTGTCGGGAAAGCTGCTTGCCGAGGCGATCACCGGCGATGCGTCGCGGCTCGATCTGTTCTCGACGCTGAGGCCAATGCCATTTCCCGGCGGTACCGCCCTGCGCGGCCCGCTCTATGTGCTCGGCATGCTCTGGTACGCCATGCGCGATCGCATCAAGCATTGAGCAAGCAATCCACTGCCGCCGTGGTCTTGCCAGGAGGGCAGCCGGCTGCAGCTTCCCGACAAATTTGACCATGTGGACAAAGGTCGGACGCCGTTCCATAGTTCCCTCGCCTGATATCCAAAGAAACAGCCGGCTCGACACGGCGCCAATCAGAGGGGCATGCAATGGAAAACGGGAAGAGCAAAATCCAGTCGAAACGCGAAGGACTTTCGCGACGCAATTTGCTGGAACTCGGCGCGCTCGGCCTGGCGGCAACCATGCTGCCGGGCCAGGTCTTGGCGCAGGACAAGAAGCTGAAGGTGGCGGCGATCTTCGCCACGCCGACCGAGGAGCCATGGGTCCACCAGATCCATGTCGCCCTGCAGAGGGCCGAGAAGGAACTCGGCATCGAGTACAAATGGTCGGAGAAGGTGCAGACGGCCGATTTCAGCCGTGTGATGCGCGAATATGCGCAAGGCGGCTATGAGCTGGTGCTGGGCGATGCGTTCGCTGCCGAACGCGAATCCCGCCGCACCGCCAAGCAATTTCCGAAGGTCGCCTTCCTGTTCGGCTCCGGCGCCGGGCCGGCCGAGCCGAATTTCGCTGTCTTCGACAATTGGATCCACGAGCCCGCCTATCTCTCCGGCCTGATCGCCGGAAAGATGTCGAAATCAGGCACGATCGGCGCGGTTGCGGCGATGGGCATTCCGGAAGTGAACCGGCTGGTCAATGCCTTCTTTGCCGGCGCCCGCGAGGTCAATCCTGACATCAAGAGGAAGGTCGCTTTCATCGGCTCCTTCTTCGACCCGCCAAAGGCCAAGGAAGCGGCTATCGCCCAGATCGACGCCGGCGTCGACGTGATCTATGCCGAACGTTTCGGCGTCATCGAAGCGGCGGTCGAGAGGAAGATCCTCGCCATCTCCAATATGTCCGACCAGTCCAACCTCGGCCCGGAAACGGTGATCACCGGCCCGGTCTGGGACATGTATCCGACGGTCGAGCATGCGATCAAACTGGTCAAGGCCGGCGTCTTCACCGCGCAGGATTACGGCGATTTCTCGCGCATGGCCAAGGGCGGCTCCTTTCTGGCGCCCTATCACAAATTCGACAAGACGCTGCCCGCCGACGTCAAGGAGCTGGTCGAGAAGAAGAAGGCCGAAATCCTCGACGGCAATTTCCGTGTCGTCGTCGACGAGAATACGCCGGTTTCGGATTGAGCGGCGCAGCCCTCCCCCTTGAGGGGAGGGTGCCGAGCGAAGCGAGGCGGGNGGGGNCACCTCAGCTGCCTCGACCTTGAGACCGATAAGGATGGAGCGCGTCACAGCGGACCCCACCCGGCCTTCGGGCCACCCTCCCCTCGAGGGGCAGGGATATCAGCGCCATCTCCCACCAGGAGCACCCTCGCCTTTGCCCGCCCCTCTCATCGAAATGCGCGGCATCTCCAAGAGCTTCGGCGCCGTCATGGCGAACGAGGCCGTCGATCTTAGCGTCGCACAAGGCGAAATTCTCGGGCTGCTGGGTGAAAACGGCGCCGGCAAGACGACGCTGATGAACGTGCTGTTCGGCGCCTATGCCCCCGACGCCGGCGAGATCCTGGTTCAGGGCCGGCCGGTGACGATCAACAACTCGGCCGATGCGCTCGCCGCCGGCATCGGCATGGTGCACCAGCATTTTCATCTGGCGCCGCGGCTTTCGGTGCTGGAAAACCTGCTGATCGGCATTCCCGGCAAATCGGGCCGGATCGACCGCGCCGGCGGGCTGGCGCGACTGGCGGATATCGGCCGCCAGCATGGGCTCACGCTCGATCCGGACCTTCCCGTCTCGGCGCTGTCGATCGGCGAGCAGCAGCGGCTCGAAATCGTCAAGGCGCTGTTTCGCGGTGCAAGGCTGCTGATCCTCGACGAGCCGACGGCGGTGCTGGCGCCGACAGAGGTCGACGGGCTGTTTTCGGCGCTGCGGTCGATGGCGGCCCAGGGTCTCGGCATCATCTTCATCTCGCACAAGCTCAACGAGGTCAGGGCGTTGACCCATCGCTGCGTCGTGCTGCGGCATGGCCGCGTGACCGGGCGCGTCGACGCACCTGCCAGCACGACCTCATCGGAGATGGCGCGGCTGATGTGCGGCCACGAGATCGTCCCGCCGGCCAGGGGACCGTCTACACCGGGTGCCGCGGTGCTGACCCTGGACGGCATCTCGACGTCGCGCCATTCCGGCATGGCGCTGCGCGATGTCTCGCTTTCGGTGCGCGCCGGCGAGATCCTCGGCATTGCCGGCGTCTCGGGCAATGGCCAGCGGGCGCTGGCGGAGGTGATCTCCGGCGTTCGCGCGCCCGATGCAGGGCGGATGACGATAGCCGGCAAATCTGTCTCGCGGTTCTCGCCGCGCGAGGTGCAGGCGCTCGGCCTCGGCCGCATCCCGGGAGACCGCATGACGACGGGACTGGTCACCAATCTGCCGCTGGCGGATTCGATGGTGCTGCCGCGCATCGGCACCGGGGCGTTCAGCCGCAACGGTCTGCTCAGGCCCGATGCGATCCGCGCCTTCACCGAAGAACAGATCAAGGCCTATGACATACGCTGCCCCGGGGCGATGACGCGGGCCGGAGCGCTGTCCGGCGGCAATCTGCAAAAGGCGCTGCTGGCGCGCGAGCTCGCCTTCGACCCCAAGGTGCTGATCGTGTCGCAGCCGACGCGCGGCCTCGACATTGGCGCGGCGCGCTTCATCCACGAAAAGTTCCTCGACATGCGCGCCAGGGGCTGCGGCATCGTCGTCATCGGCGAAGATCTCGAAGAGCTGCTCATGCTCTGCGACCGCATCGCGGTGATGTATGAGGGGCGCATCGTCGGCACGCTGGACAGCGCCGACGCCACGATCGCGCGGCTCGGCCTGATGATGACCGGGGCGGAGGGCCATAGTTGATGTTCCGCCTCGAAGCCCGCACCTCAACGCCCGCCTGGTTCAACCTGGCTCTGCCGTTGCTGGCCATCGGCGCGACATTGGTGCTGTGCAGCGGCCTCATTGCGCTGGCCGGCGCCGGGGTGATCGAGGCCTATGGCGTGATGTTCTCGGCGTCGCTGGGCGACAGCTACGCGATCACCGAAACGCTGGTGCGCGCAACACCGATGATCTTCACCGGCCTTGCCGTAGCGGTCGCCTTCCGCGCCAAATTCTGGAATATCGGCGCCGAGGGGCAGTTGCTTGCCGGTGCGGTGGCGAGCTGTGCCGTCGGCGCCATCCCGATGCCGGGGCCGCTCGCCATGCTGCTGATGGCGCTCGCCGGCGCCGCCGCCGGCGCTGCGGTCGCCCTGGTCCCGGCGACGCTGCGGGTGAAATTCAAAGTCGATGACGTCGTCAGTTCACTGCTGCTCAACTCGGTCATCTTCTACGCGTTGATGGCGCTGATCGAAGGCCCTTGGAAAGACAGTTTCAGCGGCTACCCGATCTCGCCGCCGATCGAGGATTCAGCGAATTTCCCGGTGCTGCTCGAAGGCACGCGGCTGCATCTCGGCGTCGTGGCGGCTTTCGTGGCCGCGCCGGTCATCTGGTTCCTGATCGCGCGCACGACGCTCGGCTTCAGGATCAGGGTCATCGGCGAAAATCCCGAGGCCGCGCGCTATGGCGGCATTCATGTCGAGCGCGTGCTGATCTCGACGGCGCTGCTGTCCGGCGCGCTCGCCGGGCTTGCCGGCGTCAGCGAGGTCGGCGGCGTGCATTTCCAGGTGATGAGCGACATCTCGCCGGGCTATGGCTATTCCGGCATCGTCGTCGCCATGCTGGCGAGGCTCAATCCGCTTGGCGTGATGCCGGCAGCGCTGTTCCTCGCCGCCGTCATGACCGGCGCCGAGGCGATGTCGCGGGCCACCGGCGTTCCGGCCTTTCTCAGCGACGTCATCCAGGGCACCGCGCTGCTCGCCATGCTGGTGGCGTTGCTGTTCACGGCCTATCGCATCCGCCGCGTCGGAGCCGCACGATGAGCGTCGTGCTCGAACAGATTTTTCAGGTCGGCTTCCTCGCCGCGATCATCCGCATCGCCACGCCTTTGGCTTTCGCGACGCTGGGCGAGATGTTCTCCGAGCGGGCCGGCGTGCTCAATCTCGGCATCGAAGGCATCATGCTGTTGTCGGCGATGACCGGCTTCACCGCGACCAGCCTCAGCGGCAGCCTGTGGCTCGGCGTGCTTGCGGCGGCGCTGACCGGTGCGCTGATGGGTGCCGTGCATGCGCTGTTCACGGTGGCTCTCGGCCTCAGCCAGCATGTCTGCGGCATCGGCGTGACGCTGTTCTCGTCGGGCCTCGCCTATTTCCTTTACCGGCTGATCTTCGGCCAGCAATCGGTGCCGCCCAGCATCAAGAGTTTCGAAACGCTGCCGATCCCTGTTCTCTCCGACATCCCGGTGCTCGGACCGGCCGTGTTCAACCAGTTTTCGCTGGTTTACATGGCGATGGCAGCCGTTCCCCTGGCCGCCTTCGTGCTCTATCGGACGCCATGGGGCCTGTCGGTGCGCATGGTCGGCGAAAATCCGCGTGCCGCCGACTCGGCCGGCGTCGGCGTCATCGCCACGCGCTTCCAGGCGGTGATCCTTGGCGGTGCCTTGATGGGGTTGGCCGGGGCTTTCCTGTCGATGGTGCAGTTCAACGCCTTCACCTTCGGCCTCGTCTCAGGGCGTGGCTGGGTGGCGATCGCGCTGGTTGTCTTCGGCCGCTGGGATCCCTGGCGTTCGGCAGGGGCCGCACTGCTGTTCGCCTTCGTCGATGCCCTGCAACTGCGCATGCAGGCGAGCGGGCTCGGCCACATTCCCTATGAGGCGTTCCTGATGCTGCCCTTCATCTTTACGATCGTGGCCATGGCGGTGATGTCGCGCAACGCCGTCGCGCCTTCGGCGCTCCTCAAGCCGTTCCGCCGGGAAGAACGCTGACAGGCTCGGGCGAAATTCTCAGCCGCCGCTTATCGCCCGCATCACATTCGGCAGCGCCGGCAGCGTCAGCAAAACCGTGCCGGCAAGCCAGATCGACGCAACGACGATGCTTCTGGGGCGCGCCGACCAGCGCTCATAGAGCGCGGCCGGCACGCCGGCGAGCATGATCGTCATCGTCGACAGGATCAGCGCACTTGCCATGTAGACGATCTGGCTCAGGGGAGGCGCCCAGCCCGGATACCAGACCGGATAGAACAGGAACACCATCAGCACCCACGGCGAAAAGATGCCGTTGACGATGGCGACCGCCATGACAGGCACAAGAGCGTTTCTGTCCATTGCCTCAACCCCCCTGCGAAGCCATCGGCGCAATGCCGAAATTGATCAGAAAGACGAGGTAGAACACGCGCAAGGCCATAAGCCAGAGCACGCTGAAGACGATCACCACCGGCTGGGTCAGGATCGACGGCGTGATGGTCCGCACGATCCGCAGGAACGGGTCCGTGACAGTCTTGAAGAAGCGCCAGATGTAGTTGTCCCAGCTTTCGGGCACGAAGAGACCGAGCACGAGACGCCCGATCAGCGTGTACATCACCGCGGCAAGGATGAAATTCGGGATGTGGAAATACCAATAGGACCAGAAATCGTTCATGTGGGATTTTCCAAGCAGCGGCGGCGCCGCGTTATGCCAGCGACGCCCCCCAAATGAAAGCGGGGTCCGTCACCGGACCCCGCCTCGAGCGCCGATCGCTATGCGCGATCAGGCAGTCTTTTCTTCCATCATCTGCTTGCCGCGCGGTATGCGCAGTTCCTCGATGAACTCCTGCATTGCCAAGGATGGTTCCCTGGTCAGCCTGGAGACAACGATCATGACCAGGAAGCCGACCGGCAGGCCGAACGCGGCTGCCGACAGGTTCTTGACGCCCCACCAGTTGGCGATGGTCTGGGCATGCTTGTCGAGCGCCGCCCATGCCGTGGCTTGCGCGTCCGGAGCTGCAGAAGCCCAAGCCGCCTTCAGCTCCGCAAATTTCGCAACGGCGTCAGCCGGTGCTGCGGACAGGCCACTCCACGTTTCGTAGAATCCTACGGCGCCGTAGCGGGTGCCTAGCAAGTAATAGAGGCAGATGCCGAAACCGGCGATCATGCCTGCGACGGCGCCGGGAGAGTTCGTGCGCTTCCACCAAACGCCGAGCACCAGCGCGGGGAACAGACCCGCGGCGGCGAGCGAGAATGCCCAAGACACCATGGCGAGGATGTCGCCCGGCTTGGTCGACGCCACGTAGGCGGCGGCGATGGCCACGAGCACGAGCAAAATACGTGACACCACCAGACGGCGGGCGGTCGGAGCATTCTGGTCGATCATCTTGTAGTAGATGTCGTGGCTGAGCGCGTTGGCGATGGCCAGCAGCAGGCCGTCTGCCGTCGAGAGCGCGGCGGCAAGGCCGCCGGCGGCGACGAGGCCCGAGATTACGTAAGGCATGCCGGCCATTTCGGGCGTGGCCAGCACGATCATGTCGGCGTTGAGGTTGATGTCGGCGAAGGAAAGTGCCGTCACACCCTTTTCGGCGCAGGCCGCTGCGATTGCCGCGGCGTCGGTGGCAGCCTTGCCGCAGATCTGTACGAGCGTGCCGTCGGCTGCCGCCCAGCGCATCATCCAACCGGCTTTCTCGCCGATGTTCTCGGGCGTCAGGCCCGATGCCACCAGATCGAGCATCGTCCATTTGGCGAATGCCGCATAAGCAGGTGCGGTGAAGTAGAGGATGAAGATGAACAGCAGCGACCATGCGACAGAGACACGCGCTTCACGCACCGACGGGGTGGTGAAGTATCGCATCAGGACGTGCGGCAGTGACGCCGTTCCAACCATCAGGCAAAGAATAAGCAGGAAGTAGTTGAGCGCGTTGTAGCCGCCATGCACGAACGGCGTGATGTGATGAACCGCGATGTTCTGCGCAGTTTCAAGCGCGGTGATGTTCGCGAGTGCCTGGCCCTGCATCAATTGCGGGATCGGCACGCCGGTTTTCACGGTGGACATCCAGATGGCGGGGATCAGGTAGGCGATGATGAGCACGATGTACTGCGCGACTTGCGTCCAGGTGACGGCGCGCATGCCGCCCAGCATTGAGCAGACCAGGATGCCCGCAAGGCCGACATAGACTGCGACGTTGAAGTCGAGGCCGAGGAAGCGTGCCGAGATGATGCCGGTCGCGTAGATCTGCGCCACCACATAAGTGAAAGAGCAGGAGAACAGCACGATCACGCCGATAAAGCGCGCCAGATTGCCGCCATAGCGCGCCGACAGGAAGTCTGGAACGGTGTAGGCGCCGAATTTGCGCAGATAGGGTGCAACGAGGATGGCCACGAGCACGTAGCCGCCGGTCCAGCCCAGCACGAAGGCGAGGCCGTCATAGCCGAGCAGATAGAGCGTGCCAGCCATGCCGACGAAGGACGCGCCGGACATCCAGTCAGCGCCGGTCGCCATGCCGTTGTAGATCGCCGGAACCCTGCGCCCCGCCACGTAGTACTCGCCGACATGCATGGTGCGGCTGAGAATGCCGATGACGGCGTAGATCGTGATCGTGAACGCCACGAACATATAGCCGATGATTCTGTTCGGGACGCCCATCGCGCTGATGATCGCCATCAGGATGATGAAGGCGATGAAGCCGCCGGTGTAGATGCCGTAGATGCGACCGAGATTGGAGGTGAAGTCGCCTCTGCCTGCCGTGGTAACTGTCGTGTTAGCCATTGAGTTTCCCCCGATCATTCTTCGTGGACGCCATGCTCTTCGTCGATTGCGTTCTGGCGCCGTGCGAACCAGAACAGCATGACGACGAAGGCGACGAGCGAACCCTGAGCGGCGATGTAGAAGCCGAGCGGAAAGCCAAAGATGACGATGGTGTTGAGTTGCACCGCGAACAGGTGGATGAAGTAACCGAAGAACACCCACAGGCCCAGCATGACGAACATGAGCCTCTTGGTCTTGTTCCAATAACTTATGCGGTCTGGCGTCGCCATAGCTTGAACCCTCCCTTGGTTGGCAGCTTGCGAACCGTCTCGACCGCAAGGCGCCGTTTAAAGCTTGCCTCTTCCGCTGACGCGGAAGCCCTCCGGCATATGTTGCGGCCGGGTATAGAATCAGCCGACCGTAACTTTGTAGGAGTATCACTTTTTGTCGCTGCTGTTCATACGACTTTAGAATCGGTGAAAGGACTGGAGAATCGGCAAGAGGACTTGAATCAGCAAGAGGACTGGCGGTGCGGCGTGGCGGAGGCTAAACGGTTAACATCGGTTGGGAACAAGACCGAAGGGAGAGCGCCATGGGCCTGCTGAACGACCTGTTGCCCGAGTTCCTGCGCAAGCCGCAGCCGATCGGCAGCGTCGGCGAACTGGCTGACTTAATGGATTCGCGCGCCGCATTCCTGGCGCAGAAAAGCATCGTCGAGTTCTGCCGCGTCAGGGCAGGAGTTTATTGGCAGAAGCTGTTCAGCGAGAAGGAGTTCCAGGCGGCGCTCAACCATTCACGCTGGCGCGCCTACCCTGCGTGTTACGCCATGGTGGCGGAAATGGTGGAGGGTGCGCTGCGCGAACCCGCCGGCTTGCGCCAGCGGGGCCTGCCAGCGGCGCTGGAAAAAGTCGCCCTGGCAAGCTTCTCCAAATATGCCGTTCCGGCGGGTTCGCCCGCCACTTTCTGGGAGGACGCCGCCGAGATCACCCGTCAGCGCCTCGCCGCCACCCAGATCGGCCCACCGCGCCCGGTGCGCGAGATCCCCGAGCCGCTGGCGCGAACGGTTTTCGAGATGGTCCCGATCCACCCCAATCTGCTGACCAACGATTACGACTATATCTTCAACTTCCTGAGAATGAATCTGCTGCGCGCGCATGAGGATTTCCTGGTGCAGGCCGACCGCGGCGCCCTCGTCGACCAATTGCTTGGCGCCGCACGCAGCTGAGTTTACTGTCCGAGCGTCGCCGGCGATGCGAACATCAGGTCCCGCACCAGGTCGGGTGCCGACTGAAGGCGCTTGATGAGTGTCTTGAGCTGTGCCTGCTGCTCGCGCGCCAGCGCATTGATCTCGACGCGGTTGGATACCGGTATACCGGCGTAGATGTCATGCGTCTGCTGAGCGAGCAGCAAGCCGATCAGCATGGTATGACCGGCCAGCATCGTCTTCATGTCGGGCTCGCCGCCAATATCCAGCGCGATCAGTCGCTCGAGCCGGGCACGGGTGCTCCGCTCGCGGATGCCGTGGCGAATTGCAAGCGTGCGTGCGGTTGCGACGATTGGAAAAAGGCCATGCTTCTTGATGTCCAGCCGGCCATTTTCAAGCTGAAAGCCGCCAAAGACAGTGAAGGGATTGCCGGTCGTCATCTGCTCGCCGAGCAGCTTGGCGAACACCGGCTCGGCGTGGGCGCGGTCATACGCATATTCGACGAACTGCGCGGCCAGCGTGGTGTCGCCATGCACCGGCCGCAGATCGTAGACGATATCGACGTTCAGCAGGTCCTCAGGCCGCAGGCGGCGAACCCAATCCTCGACACGCCCCTTCCAGGTGTCGAGGCTTCCGCGGAATGCGGCATTCGCGGCCATTACCCCGCCTTTGCAATACGGCACGCCTGAGATGTCGAGCATGTCGGCGAGCTTGGCGCCGAGATTCTTGAACCAGCTGTCTTCGGGCCCATCCGGCTCGCCATCTGCAAAGACGATGGCGTTGTCCTGGTCGGGGGCCATCAGGCTTTCGCCACGGCCGCCTGAGCCGAGCACGAGCACGGCGTAGGCGCAGGGCGGCGGGCCGTGACCTTCGATCTGCATCTGCTGTTCGGCAAGCACGGCGGCGCGGCGGGTAAGCGAGCAAAGTTCGTCGCTGATGATTTCCGCCACCACGCGCGGGTCGATCGCTTCGCCGAGGAGCGATCGTACCACGCCCGGCAGCATCGACCAGCTGGCCGCCAGTTCGGCGGCGTCCCTGGCATGTTCGATCGTGTCGTCGAGATCGATGGCAGCGGCGGCGCGAAGCCTCAGCAGGTCGCGCGCCGAAAGCACGCCGACCAGCATGCCGCCTTCGTCGCGGACGGCGAGGTGGCGGACTTTCAGCCGATCCATGCGGCCGATCGCCCGATAAGCGAAGGCGGCGGCGCGGATGCTTATCAGCGGTCGCGTTGCAATGTTTCCGACCGGCATGTCAAAAGCCCGCTCGGCGTCGGACGATATGCGGCGCAGCAGGTCACGCTCGGTAACGATGCCATAATCCTCGATCGCTTGATCCGGCGTTCCACGCCCGGACACGAGGACAGAGCTGATCTTGCGCTTGACCATGAGGTCGATGACCTGCCTTGTCGGTTTGGTGGACGTCACCACCACTGGCGGGCTGCTCATGAGGCTGCCGACGCGATGGCGATAGGCATAGGGATCAACCGGCTGAAACGCGGGAGCCTGGGGTCGCGACACCGGCTCGGCCCAGCCGGCGCGATGGCCGGCTTCGAGAGCGTCCGAAAGGGCAAGGCAGGCAACCTCGGCCTCTCCAAGTGTTCGGATGTTGCGCTTGCGCAACTCCGGAATCAGCGCGGCAAAGATGTCTCCGGCCGCAATCGCATCGCCCAGAGCCGAATGCCGGCCGGTTATTTCCAGGCGCAGCCACCCGGCGATCGTTTCCAGCGAATGGTCTGCCAGATTGGGATTTGCTATGGTCGCAAGAAGCCGGACGCACAGCGCCCGAGGCTTTTTCCAGGGCAAGCGGGCGCGTCGGCATTCGCGCTCCAATACCGCCAGGTCGAAGCCGATCGAATGGCCGACGAGGACGCGGTCGCCGACGAACTCCTGGAATTGTGCCCATGCATCCGGGAAGCTGCCGGCTCCGTCAACATCGGCATCGGTGATGCCGTGGACGAGCGAAGCCTCGGACGGGATTGCTTCACCGGGATCGATGAGGAGATCGAGCTGAGTTTCCCGGACGACCTTGCCATGCGCGATGCCGATCGCGCCAATCTGGACCACGCGCGCCTTGGTGGCGTCGGGCCCGGTTGTTTCGGTGTCGACGGCGGCAGCCGCAATTGCTATCAGCGGTGTCGCGCCGCTCGCCGGCTTCAATTCCGTCTCCTGCGGCATAGCCGATAGCCTTCCTCTGCCGGATGTCTCGCCGAGACAGCGCCTGTCCGAGACAGCGCCTGTCGATGCCGGAAAGGTTCGATCCGGCTTGCCATGCAACATAGAGCGCGCCGGCGGGCGGCGTCGATGGCCGTATTTCAGGCTGTTGCGTCCGCAAAGTTGCGCTGGGGAGTTGCGCGCCTGCACGTGATGCTGAATCCCCAGAGGTATACCCGTCCTGGCGGCACATTCGCCTTAAAGTGATTTGATACGGTCGCAGCGCTCCCACATTGTCGGCGAGTTTGCTGCCGAGGCGCCGATGGATGAGATCAGGCGGGTTGCTGTGGGGTGCATCGGGCGCGCCGTCATGTTCGGCTCGCTTGCCATCGGCTGTGTCATGGTCGGCTTCTCCTTCAACCCGGTGTCTGCATTTCGCTCCGGCGCATTCCTCACGCTGACCATGGTTCTGGCCCTGATGTGGAAAGCCACGACCGCAGCCTTCAAAAATCCCAAGCACACCGAAGTCTGGCTCTACCTCGATGAGAAATCGCGCCCAGCCGATGCCTCGGCGCGACGGGTGTTCGGCACCATCATGGGCGACGTTTATAAACTCTACGCCCAGATCGCGCTTGGCGTGGCGGTTGGGTTCTTCCTGGTGTCGATCGTGCTGATGCTGTTCGGGCTGGAAGCTTACAGGCCGCCCGCCAAATAAGCGGCCGCTGCCCCATTCCCGCCTTCCGCCTGCATGAGCCAGGCGTTTGCCATCGGGCCCGGTCGACCTCGGAAGTGCGGCGCTAAGCAGCAAACAAACCAAATTGTCGTCTGATTTGAGAAAAAAATTCCAAGGATCGCTGGAAAATAGCACTCGACAAAGTCTACTGATTTTATAGATTAACCGCCGAGACGGAGGTCGATATGTCCTATTTCCAGAACGCCCGGACTGCCCGCAAAAGCCAAATGCTCGGTTCTGAGCAGACTTGGCGGCCGGCCTATGCGGGCGCCTTTGCCTATCTCGTCTTTGCCCTTGCGTTCGTGTTCACCGGGGCCGTCGTTCTGGGTTTTGTTCCCTGACTATGGAGCCCGCGAGTCATCGGGCCTGACTAAAGGGATAGCTGTCTGCCGTTTCGCAATATCGGAGTTGAATGACCGCATGCCGGCGCGCTTTCGCGCGCCCCTTGCCCCAACGTGATGGAGGAGATGGCAATGCCGATCGAGTTCACGCATGTTCCCGGTAAAACTCACCCGGCCGACCCAACCGCGCCGTTTTTCTACGATTTTGTGGAAACAGCGACAAAGCTGTCGCTGATCGAGGAAATCGGTTTCCAGAAAATCGTCGTCGACGATCCGGCCGGGCTGCTGACCAATATGGATATTGCCGCCCGGGCGCTGCACCGCACTTCTTCGCTCGAGATCGTTCTAACGCATTGGGCTGGTGTGATCGAGCCGACGGTGGCGGCACGGCAATTGGCGGCGCTCGACGCAAAAAGCGGCGGTCGGCTGTCGCTCAGGATGCTCAGCGAGCCGCTGAGCGACGACGATGCCGAAACGCGTCCGGTCGGTCATACGGTCGTCTGGCAGCGCGTCGATGAATATCTGGTGCTGCTGAAACGGTTGTGGTCGAACGACAGGCCGTTCGATCATGAAGGCGCCTTCTACAGCGTCAGCGGCGGCTATGTGCCGCGCAAGGGGCCGCGTAGCGCCGGCGTGAGCATCCGCATGGGCGGACGGTCCGGAACGGCGCTCAGGGTCGCCGGGAGGCATGCAGATGTCTTCGAACTGACGCCGGGTTCGCTCGACGAGATCCGGCAACTGATGGAGCGGGTGCGCAATGCCGCCGCCGAACACGGTCGGGCCGGCAAGCTGCGCTTCGCGCTTCCCGTCCGGATCCGTTTGGAGGACAACGCTTCCTGCCAGAAGGCGGTCGAAATTACCGGGCCGCCGGCACAAGTCGCGCTTTCCCTGCTTCCTTATGCTGCCCTGGGAATCGAGGAGTTCATGATCGTCGGTGTCGACAGGCCGGGCGACATCGCGGCGGCTGGCCGCGAGGTGATCGCGCTGCTGCGCAATTCGCTGACGCGCCGCGAGGCCGATGTCCCTCAGCCCGGCGCGTTTGCGCCTCGCGTGATCCGGGAAGCACGCGCCGGCTGAGCGCGTATTATGCGCTTTGTGGCCGCGAGCCCGAAGCGCGTGGCGGGGCCGTTCATTGCCGGCCTTTCCACATCAGCACCATGAAGTAAGGCCCACCGACCAGGGCAGCAAGCAAACCCGCCGGAATCTGCCACGGGAAAATCAGCATCCGGCCGGCCCAGTCGGCCGAGACAAGCATCATCCCGCCAAGCATCGCGGAAGCGAATAGCTGCGGCAAGGCGCGTTGAAGACCGAGCATGCGGGCCAGGTGCGGCGCCATCAATCCGACGAAACTTAGCGGCCCGATGACCAGCGTGGCTATTGTCGTCGGCACCGAGATAAGCACCAGGAGCACGACCCGCGCGCGAAACAGGCCAAGCCCGAGCCCGCGTGAGGCGGCTTCTCCAAGCGGCAGTATTTCCAGCCAGCGGCTGGTGAGGGGCGCGATGGCCAGCAGAGCAGTCGCCGTCACGGCGGCGATTGTGGCATCGGCGGCGGTGGCCCGGTAGGTGGAGCCGGACAGCCAGCCGATCAGCGTATCGAGCCGAGGATCGCCGCTGGCGAGCATCACCGCCGAGAATGCCGACGCCATCGTCGCCACGGCGACCCCGGAAAGCAGCAACCGATCAGGCGCGAGGGGCTGCCGGGGTCCGGTTTGCGAAACCATCGCCAGGCTGACTAGCGCCCCGACGAGGCCGGCCGCGATCATCGCCGGGCGGTTGACATCAGAAGTCGCGACGAAGAGCAGCAGGATGCCTAGCGAGGCGCCGCCGGAGATACCCAGCACCTCGGGCGCCGCCATCGGATTGCCGGTCATCCGCTGCATCAGCGTGCCGACCACGCCCAGCATCATTCCAGCGCAAACCGCGACGGCGATGCGAGGCGCCCTGAGCGGCAGCAGGTCGGCAAGTTCGGCGGCCGAGGCCACGTGCCAGCCGGCCGCGCCTCGCCCGATGACAAGCGCGGCGCAGAGAAGAAGCGCCATCGCGACGAGCCCCAGCAGCAGATAGGGCCACCCGCTGCGCCTGCGCACGGAAGACAGCATGGCGCCGTCCCGATCCGGGCTGGTGCGCAATTTCGGCAGGAGAAGAAACAGCAGCGGCGCACCGAGGAAAGCAGTCGCCACACCTGCAGGGATTTCGGAGGTAAACGGCAGAACCTGCACCAGCCGGTCGGTCAGCCACAACAGGGTGGCGCCCGCAAGCGGCGCCCAGATCATGCGCTGGCGCAAGGTCCGTGCGCCGGCGAGCCTGACCAGCGCCGGCGCTGCAAGCGCCACGAAGCTGATGACACCGACGGCTGCGACCACCATGCTGCTCAGCGCGACGGCGACAGTCATCCCGGCCAGCCGTGTCACCACGGGTTTCGTGCCGAGGCTTTCGGCTCCCTCGTCGCTGAGGTCGAGAAGCCGCAGTGGCCGGAGCAGAAGGAAGGCAGCAATGCCGGCCATCGCCAGCCATGGCGCGAACCCGAGCACCACGGCATCGCCGTTCTGGATCAGCGAACCGCTCTGCCAGATGAAGAGTTCCTCGGAATATTCGCGATTGGCCGCCATCAGCAGGGCGCTCGCCGAACTGCATGTGAGGCTGACCACCAGGCCGGAAATGATGATCGCGACCGGCGAGAAACTCCGGCCCCGGGCCAGAGCCAAAACCGCCAGTGTCGACAGGGCGCCGCCGGCGAGCGCCACCCATTCGCGACCTTGCTCCAGCATCCACGGCGCGTAGAGCGTGGCGATCGTCAGGGCGACGGTCGCGCCTGCGTTGGTGCCGATGGTCGTCGGCTCGGCGAGCGGATTGCGCAGCACCTGCTGGAGCAGCGTGCCGGTCAGGCCGAGCGCCGCGCCGGCCAGCAGGCTGATTGCCAGACGCGGCAGAAAGGCATGCCGGTAAAGCAGCTGCCGCAGATCGGCAAAGTCGGTCGCCCCGAGCGACTGCCACCACATGTCGGCGGGCAACAGGCGCAAAAGCCCGGCAGCGGTGAGATAGGCGGCGAGCACCGCCGGCACGCCGACGAAGGCGACGAGCATCCCTGCCTTGAAACGAGCACGATGGCCGGCCGTCGACTGCATGATGGTCATGCCCGGGCCAAAAACGTCGCAAAACGGGTAGCGGCGGCTAGCCCGCCAAACGGCCATACCGGCGGGATTGTCCTGACGTTGCCGGCTTTGACGCAGGGAAGGTTCGCCCAGAGGCTGCTCTGGTCGATCCTGATCTTCACATGCGGCGGGATGGGATCGAGGGAAATCACGCGGGCCTCGCCGATCGCAACCAGTTCTTCGATGCCCAGCATGGAAAAGCCCCAGCTATCGGTCGGCGCCGTCCAGGCATTGGTGAGGCTCAACCTGTCGAGCACGTCCTGGAACAGACTGCCCTTGCCGTAGACACGGACGTGACGATCGTCGAACATGCTGACCACCGCGAGCGGCTGGTCTGCCCGCCCTGAAAACTGTGCCCTGATCTGGGCGATTGCCGCCGCCGTCGCCTGGATGAGGCGCTGAGCCTCAGCCTCGCGGCCGAGCTTTGAGCCAAGTTTCAGCGTCTCATCCTCGGCCTGGCGATAAGGCGCTTCGCTGCCATCGTAGAAGGGCACGGTGTGCAGTGGCGCGATCCGCCTGAACGGAGCTTCGTCCAACCCATAGCCATAGGCGCCGGTGATAAGGTCGGGCTTGAGTTCGAGGAGCAGTTCGAGATTGGGCTCGCCGCGCGAGCCGAGATCGAGGCAGCCGGCGGGAAGAGCCGGACCCGCGACCCAGTCGCGGTAGCCCTTGGTATCGGCGACCGCCACCGGGCCGATCCCGAGCGAGACGACCATCTCGGCCGAGGTCCACTCAAGGCAGGCGATCCGCGGCTGCCGCGCCGCATGCGCCGGGTCGCCGCGCAGACCGAGGCTCGTCGCCGCCAGGCCGGCCAGGCACCGGCGCCGCGTCAGTGGCGCCAATTGGGTCCGGGCCTGCACGCGCGGGTCACCATGTGTACTTCACCGAGCCGTTGATCCGGCGACCCTCGCCATAAAAGCAGCCGAAGCTTTCCGCGTAACAGGAGGCGACATAGCGCTTGTCGAACAGATTGCTGACATTGAGGTTCAGCTCGGCGTTCCTCCATTCGTAGTGGAGTGCGGCATCGACAAGAGTGACTGCCGGCACTTTGAAAGTGTTGGCGTCGTCGCCGAAGGTCGAGCCGACATAGCGGATGCCGGCGCCGAGCCCGAAGCCTTCCAATTTGCCGCTGCCGACCGTGTAATTCGCCCACAGCGAAGCCGCATGTTCCGGCACGCCGAACGGGGTGTTGCCCTCATCGCTGACCGTCTCGCCACTATCGTCGTCGACGGTGATCGAGGTGGCCTTGGTGATCTCGGTGTCGAGATAGGTATAGGCCGCCCGGAAATCGAAGCCTGAATCGAGGTTCGCAACAGCTTCCAGCTCGATGCCGCGCGAGCGGATCTCGCCGGTCTGGAAGATATCGTTGGGCGCGCCAACACCGCCATAGCGCACGACATTCTGCCGGGCCAGGTCGAACGCCGAAATGGTGACGAAGGCGTTCCAGCCGACCGGCTGGTATTTCAGCCCGACCTCGTACTGCTTGCCGGTTTCGGGCACGAGCGGATTGCCGTTGCTGTCGGGGCCGGACACCGGCTGGAACGATTCGGAATAGCTGACATAGGGCGCAAGGCCGTTGTCGGCGAGATAAAGCAGACCGGCGCGGCTGGTGAAGGCGTCGTCCTTCTGGCGGGGACCGAAAGCGCCGGCCAGATTGTCGTGGACTTTCGCGTCGGCCCAGTCCTGGCGGCCGCCCAGCGTCAGCCGCCAGTTGCCCAGCTTGATCTGGTCCTGTGCGTAGAGGCCGACCTGCGATTGGGCGGTGTCGGTGTCTGTATAGGGCGTCATTTCGCCGACCGGGTAGCCATAGACCGGGTCGAATATGTTGAAATCATCGTCGGTCATATCGTTGCTGGCGGCATAGTCGCGGTAGGTGTAGCGCTTGTAGTCGAGGCCGAGAAGCAGCGTGTGGGCGAGCGGCCCGGTGTCGAAATCGGCCTGCGCCTGGTTGTCGATGGTCACGCCGCTGAGCCTGCTGCCGCCGGCATCGGCATAGCGGGAATAGTCGCCCTCATCATTCAGAAGCCCGCCGCCGAAGACGCCTTCCTCATAGTGCTTCAGATAGACGTAGCGGGCATGCTGGCGAACCTGCCACGTCTCGTTGAAGCGGTGATCCAACTCGTAACCGATCGACGCCTGGTCGTTGTCGTAGGTGTCGAAGCCCGGTTCGCCGACGAACATGCTGTTCGGCAGGTATTTTCCGTCCCTGCCCGGCCTGATCGTGCCGTATGCCGGCAGATACTGCATCGCCCAGCCGGACCGGTCGCGCTGATAGTTGGCGAGGATGGTCAGGCTGGTATCGGCATCGGGCTGCCAGGTCAGCGCCGGCGCGATGAAGATGCGGTCGTCCTCGACGAAGTCTGTCTGCGTATCGCCAGTGTGCGCGGCGCCGGTGAGGCGGAACAGCAGCGACTTGTCGGCGTTGACAGCCCCGCTGAAGTCGAACTTTCCTTCATAGCGGTCGAAGCTTCCGGCTCCGAGTTCGACCTCGCGGAGGGTCTCCTCGGTCGGTCGCTTGCTGACATAATTGATGATGCCGCCAGGGCTTGCCTGGCCGTAGAGAACCGATGCCGGCCCGCGCAGGATTTCGTAACGTTCGGCACCGTAGGAATCGAGCGCCGTGAACAGCGTGAAATTGCTTTCCTTGAGCTGCAGCCCGTCCTTGTAGAAGACGCCGCTGGAGTTCGAAATGCCGCGCATCTGCAAGCCGTGGCCACGATTGTCGGTGCCGTAGAGATTGCCGGTTGCGCCTGGCGTATACCGCAGCGCGCTGTTCAGGCTGTCCACCGCCTGCGCTTCCATCTGGTCTTTGGTGATGACCGATATCGACTGCGGCGTCTCGATCAGCGGTGTTTCGGTCTTGGTAGCGGTGGAGCCCTGGGTGGCGACATAGCCGTCGACCGTCCCAAAGGCGCTTTCGACGCGTTCCTGAATATTGATCGGGTCGAGGGTGGAGGTCGCCTCCTGCGCGACGGCGTGACCACCGCCAAGCAGCACCGGCAGCGACATCGCCGCGACCAGCAGGTTTCGGCGCGCAGTCACTTCGCTTTGAGTTCTTCCGCGACCTGAACCAACGACCATCTCGGCGCGCTCCACATTTCGTGTTTCGACGCAATCCGGCGCGTCACGACATTTTGTTGACTAAGTCATCTTCATTGTTGACTAGTAAACTCATGTTTCATAGTCAACCGGACATCGGCGCCCGCAACCTGGATTGCCGAAAACCGGATTTCGAAATGCGCGCGCAAAACTGGAGGAAGGCCGAGACCGTGGCAGGAATTCATGCCCAGACTGCCTTTCATGTCGAAGCGGTGCGGTTCGCCGTCGGCGAGCGAACGCTGCTCGGTCCCGTCACACTCGCGTTGCAACGCTCGCGCGTCTATGGGCTGATCGGGCACAACGGCTCAGGCAAGTCGACGCTGATCAAGCTCCTGGCGCGCCAGCAGCCGGCAAGCTCGGGCGGCATAACCTTCGCGCAGCGGCCGCTGGTGCAGTGGGGCGCGCGCGAACTGGCGCGCGCACTCGCCTATCTGCCGCAGACGACGCCGGCGGCGACCGGCCTGACCGTGCGCGAACTGGCGACGCTCGGGCGCTATCCCTGGCACGGCGCGCTCGGCCGTTTCGGGCACGAAGACAGGCGCCATGTCGAGGAGGCGCTTGTCCTCACCGATATGGCTGACTTCACCGACCGGCTCGTCGACGAATTGTCCGGAGGCGAGCGCCAGCGCGCATGGCTGGCCATGCTGGTGGCGCAGAATGCCGGCGTCATGCTGCTCGACGAGCCGATCTCGGCGCTCGACATCGCCCATCAGGTCGAGGTGCTGGGGCTGGTCAGGGACCTCAGCCGCAAGCGCGACCTGTGCGTCGTCGTCGTGCTGCACGATCCCAACATGGCGGCGCGCTACTGCGACGAATTGATCGCACTGAAGGACGGCAGGCTGCTGACGCGCGGCACGCCGGACCAGATCATGCAGGGCGACGTGCTCAAAGGAATTTTCGGTGTCGAGATGGGCGTGTTTGCGCACCCCGTCACCGGCCAGCCCATCGGCTATGTGCAATGAGGCCACTGTGAGAATAAGGAAGAAGCCCTTGTCCAGACATGGTTTGTTCGCGGCGTTGCTCGCATCCGTCATAATGTCGGCCGGCGGCGCAGCCGCCCAGGAGCAGCCGGGCGCAGCCGCCCAGGAGCAACCGGGCGCGGCCCCGGCGATCGAGGCGCCGGCTCCCGCGCCTGGGCAGGCCGCGCCGGACACGGCCGTGCCACCGGCGACCCCCACCGAGACCACGTTTACCGAGACTGGCCCTTCGACGGCAACGTCCCTGACCCTGCCGCGTGACCTGTCGCCATGGGGCATGTTCATGGCGGCCGACATCGTCGTGAAAGCGGTGATGATCGGGCTGGCTTTTGCGTCCTTCGTCACCTGGACGATATGGCTGGCCAAATCGCTGGAGATCCTTGGCGGCAAGCTGCGCGCCCGCCGCGCGGCACAAGCGATCGGCAATGCCGCGACGTTGAACCAGGCCGGGCGCGCGCTTGGCCATAATAACGGTCCTGGCGCCCTGCTGGTGCAGGCAGCCGAAGAAGAGACCGCACTTTCGGCCGGCTCGCTCGACCATGTGTCCGGCGAAGGGCTGAAGGAGCGGGTCACCTCGCGCCTGTCGCGCATCGAGGCGGCGGCGGCGCGGCGCATGTCGCGCGGCACCGGCGTCTTGGCGACGATCGGCTCGACCGCGCCCTTCGTCGGACTGTTCGGCACCGTCTGGGGCATCATGAACGCCTTCATCGGCATCTCGCAGGCGCAGACCACCAACCTCGCCGTCGTTGCCCCGGGCATTGCGGAAGCCTTGCTGGCCACAGCGATGGGCCTTGTCGCGGCGATCCCGGCAGTGGTCATCTACAACGTCTTCGCGCGATCGATAGCCGGTTACAAGCAGATCCTTGCCGATGCGTCGGCAGGGGTCGAGCGGCTGGTCAGCCGGGATCTGGATTTCCGCACGGTCGCGCCGGCAAAGCAGATGGCCGCGGAATGAACACGGAGCGACGCCATGGCGGCTAGAATTCGAGAGAACATCGACGGCGATCTCGAGGAAAACCACGAGATCAACGTCACGCCGTTCATCGACGTGATCCTGGTCCTGCTGATCATCTTCATGGTCGCGGCGCCGCTGGCGACGGTGGATGTCAATGTCGACCTGCCGGGCTCGACCGCAACGCCTGCGCCTCGACCGGAGACGCCGCTGTTCCTGACGCTGAAGAACGATCTCAGCCTGGCGATCGGCAACGACAGCGTGCCGCGCGCAGCCTTCGCCGCCGCGCTGGTCGGCAGGACAAAAGGCGACAGGCAGACGCGCATCTTCCTGCGCGCCGACAAGGCGGTCGGCTATGGCGAGCTGATGGAGGTGATGAACCTTTTGCGCGGCGCCGGCTATCTGAAGATCGCGCTGGTTGGCCTCGAGACCGCGCCCGGCGATGCCGCGTCGCCGCAAGTCGGAACCGGCCAATAATGTCGCCGGCGGCCGCCCTGCCGATGGCCGATCAGCGGCGTTTCGGCGCGCGCGAGATCGCCTGGTGGGCGGGCGCGGCTGCGCTGGTCCTGATGGCGCATGCCGCGGTCGGCTATGCGATGCAGAGCTGGCGCCCGGCCGAGCCCGATGGCGGGCCGCCGCAGGCGCAGGTGATCGAGCTGTCGCCAATGGCGCTCACGCCGGCCGAGCCGGCGCCGATATCGGATGAGATAACGCCCGATCAGCCGGACCCGGCCGAGGAGCCCGAGATAACCGAAACGGAGCCTCCGCCCGAACCGCCCGTCGAGCAGGCCGAGCCGGTCACCAAGCCATCGGAGGCCGCTCCGGCCGACACGGTCGAGCCGACCCCGCCGACAGTGGCCGAACGGGTCGACCAGCCGCCGCTCGAGGAGGTCGTGCCCGAAATTGCCGAAGCCGTCACGCCGGAAGTGGTCGTTCCGCTGCCGCAGCCGAAACCGGTCGACAAACCCGTCGAGGCCAAGCCAAAGAAACAGGCAAAGACTGAGGTAAAGGAGCCGGCTGAGGTCAAGGCGAAGAAGCCTGTCAAAGAAGCCAAAAAGCGTCCGAAAAAGGAAAAGGCCACACTGCCGCGGACGACGGCCAGTGTCGCTGCGACATCCGCAGCCAGGGCGGCCGCCCCGAAATCGGCCAAAGCAACGGCTGCGAGATCCGGCGTGAGTCCGGACAGGTGGAATTCGCGGTTGCGTGCATGGATAAGACGGCACACAAATTATCCAAGGGCGGCGAAGGCCCGGCGCGCGGAAGGCAGTCCGAGCGTGACCTTCACGATCGACGGATCCGGCCGGGTCCTGTCCGCCCGGCTGGCTCGTTCCTCCGGCGATCCAGACCTCGATAGCGCGGCGCTCAGCGCATTACAGGGCGCGTCCGTGCCGGAGCCACCGCCGGAACTCGGCTCCCGCATAACCCGCACCGCGCCATTCTCGTTCGCCCTGCGCAACTAAGTTCCTCGGCACAGTGATTTTGACAGGTCTGGGCCGGCAGCGAACGTCGACAATTCGGTCCAGTGGCAAACCGCCAACCTCTAGGATTAGCCGAATCATCCTCCACTTCGTCATCCCATGGCGGAGCAAGGAGCGAAGCGACGCGGCGCAGACCCTGGGATCCATTCCGTGACATCAGCCGAAGAATGCAGCGGCTCAGAAGTGGCCGGCCGCTTGCCTATGTCATCCGGTTGTCACATACCGGCCATATACATCGATAATTCCGGATTCTAGGATATATGGATAAGAACACCGCTCTTCTCGCATTGGCAGCGCTTGGCCAGGACACCAGGCTCGAAGTGTTTCGCTTGCTGGTCCGGGCGGGCGCAGATGGTGTGCCAGCCGGCGAGATCGCCGCGCGCCTCGGTGCGGTGCAGAATACCATGTCGGCGCATCTGAAGGTCCTTGACCATGCCGGCCTGGTCCGCGCTGAGCGCGACGGCCGGACGATCCGCTACCTCGCCGACATGACCGGTTTTCGCGATCTGCTTGCCTATCTCATGGAGGATTGCTGCAACGGCGCGCCGGAGCTCTGCCAGCCGGTCATTCAGGCGGTGACTTGTAACTGTTAGAAGGGAGGACTACGCCATGAGCGAGCCATACAACGTGCTTTTCCTATGCACCGGCAATTCGGCGCGGTCGATCCTCGCCGAAGCGATCCTGAACCGTGTCGGTGCCGGCAAGTTCAGGGCTTATTCGGCCGGATCGCACCCGAAGGGAGAGGTTCATCCCTACGCGCTCCAGCTGTTGAAAACCCTCAACCACGACACGTCCTTCGCCCGCTCGAAAGACTGGCAGGAATTTGCGGCTCCTGGCGCCCCGGAGATGAATTTCGTTTTCACCGTCTGCGACAACGCGGCCAATGAGGCCTGCCCGGTCTGGCCGGGACAGCCGATGACGGCGCATTGGGGAGTGCCCGACCCGGCCGCCGTGGACGGCACCGACGCCGAAAAGCATCTGGCCTTTGCCGAAGCCTATCGCATGCTCAACAACCGGATCTCGATCTTTGTCAGCCTGCCGATGAACACCATCGACAAGCTCGCCCTGCAGAAACGGCTGGACGAAATCGGCCGCGATCTACCGAAGGCCGGCTGACATCATGGCGGCTGACCTGTCCCGCCGCATCGTCGCGGAAGCGCTCGGCACGGCAATGCTGGTCGCGACGGTCGTCGGGTCGGGCATCATGGCTGACAGGCTGTCGGATGATGTGGGCCTCTCCCTGCTCGGCAACACGCTGCCGACTGGAGCGATTTTGGTGGTGCTGATCACCATACTGGGACCGATTTCCGGGGCGCATTTCAATCCGGCGGTGACGATGGTTTTTGCCCTCAGGCGGGAAATCGAAGCAAACGCTGCACTGGCTTATCTGATCGCCCAGATTGCCGGTGGCATCGCCGGAACGCTGCTGGCGCACGCCATGTTCGAACTGCCGATTCTCCAGATCTCGCAAACCGTGCGGACCGGAAACGGACAATGGATTGCGGAGTTGGTGGCCGCCTTCGGCCTGGTCTTCACCATTCTGGCCGGCCTTCGCTTCCGTTCGGATGCCATCCCCTGGCTGGTCGGCCTCTACATCACCGCGGCCTATTGGTTCACCGCCTCGACCTCGTTCGCCAATCCGGCAGTCGCCATTGCGCGGGCGGTTTCCAACACGTTCGCGGGCATCCGGCCGATCGACCTGCCGGGGTTCATCGTCGCCGAGCTGCTGGGCGCGCTGCTTGCCATGGCCTTGGCAGGATGGCTGCTCAGTGAGCCTAAACCAACCAGACAGATGAGAGCCACGAAATGACCATCACCATCTATCACAACCCCAACTGCGGCACCTCGCGCAACACGCTCGCCATCATCCGGCAGTCCGGCGAAGAGCCTGAGGTGATCGAGTATCTGAAAAACCCGCCGTCGCGTGAACGGCTGGTCGACCTGATCGCGGCGATGGGAATGATGCCGCGCCAATTGCTGCGCGAGAAGGGCACGCCTTACGCCGAACTCAATCTTGGCGATCCCAAATGGACCGACGACGAGATCGTCGATTTCATGCTGGCGCATCCGATCCTGATCAACCGGCCGATCGTCGTGACGCCGCTTGGCACCATGCTTGCTCGGCCGTCCGAAACGGTTCTCGACATCCTGCCCAATCCGGAGATCGGGCCGTTCACCAAGGAAGACGGCGAAGTCGTCATCGACGAGCAGGGCAAGCGCGTTGCCTGACCTGATGCCCGAAGACTCGCTTCCGAACGTCGACGAAGACCAGTTCCGGCCAATCGACCTGCAGGCGCTGCTCGACGTGCCGCGGTCGATCCACAAGCCTCGCGTGCTGATGCTCTACGGCTCGCTGCGCGAGCGGTCCTATTCCCGGCTCGCGACGGAGGAGGCGGCTCGCATTTTGCGCCGCCTGGGCGCCGAGGTGCGCATCTACAATCCCTCCGGCCTGCCGCTGCCGGATTCGACCTCGGCCGACCACGCCAAAGTCCAGGAGCTGCGAAACCTGTCGATCTGGTCGGAAGCACAGGTCTGGTGCTCGCCGGAGCGGCATGGCTCGATGACCGGAGTGATGAAGGCGCAGATCGACTGGCTGCCGCTCTCGGCCGGCGGCGTCAGGACGACGCAAGGCCGCACGCTGGCGGTGATGCAGGTGTCGGGCGGCTCGCAGAGCTTTAACGCCGTCAACCAGCTTCGTCTCCTCGGCCGCTGGATGCGGATGGTCACCATCCCCAACCAGTCGTCGGTAGCCAAGGCTTTCAACGAGTTCGACGAGGCCGGCCGCATGAAGCCGTCCCCCTACTACAACAGGATCGTCGACGTGATGGAGGAGCTGATGAAGTTCACGATGCTGCTGCGTGATCGCTCCGCCTATCTCACGGACCGTTATTCCGAGCGCGTCGAAAGCGCCGAAGAGGTCGCCAAGCGGGTCAACCAGCGGTCGATGTGAGGCGTCTGCTAATTCGATAATTTTCGAAATAGTATTGACGCGGCGCTGTTTCGGCGCTAGCTTATTTCTATGAAACTCGAACAAGCAGCCAAACAGCTCGAGGCGCTCGGCAACCCGACGCGGCTCAGTCTTTATCGCACGCTGGTGCGGGCAGGCGAAACCGGGCGACCGGTCGGTTATCTGCAGGAAGCCCTCGGCATTGCCGCGTCGACCCTGTCACATCATCTCCACCGGCTCATCCTGACCGGCCTGGTCACCCAGGAACGCCAGGCAACGACGCTGATCTGCCGTGCCAATTACCCCGTGATGAACGATCTTCTTGGTTTTCTTGCCGACGAATGTTGCGCCGATGCCGGATGCGGCCCGGCTGCGGCTGCGTAACTCTTTTTTTGACATCTATTTCTATAATCCTAGAAACATAGAAGGTGTGCCATGGTTTCTGAAAACGATCTCCCGGTCGCCATCATCGGCGGCGGACCTGTCGGCCTGGCAGCTGCCGCCCAACTGGTCAGCCGTGGCCTGCCGGTCAAGGTTTACGAGGCCGGTGCTTCTGTCGGTTCGAACCTTCGGGATTGGGGTCATGTGCGGGTTTTCACGCCATGGCGCTATTGCGTCGATGCGGTCGCCCGAAAACTTCTCGAGAGCCACGGCTGGCAAATGCCCGAGCCGGAGGCGTTCCCCACGGCGGATGAAATCGTGGACCACTATCTCGCGCCGCTGGCAAAGCTTCCCGAGCTGGCGCCGTCAATCGAGACCAGTGCTCGCGTTGTCGCCGTTTCCCGCTGGGGAGCCGACAAGGTTCTGAGTAAGGCGCGGGAAGCGCGGCCGTTCATGCTTGTGGTCGAAACGGCGAAAGGCACGCGCCGGGACAGCGCCCGTGCCGTCATCGATGCGTCCGGCACCTGGCAGACGCCGAACCCGCTCGGTGCGGGCGGCTTGCCGGCCGAAGGCGAGACGGTATTTGGCGACCGCATCGCCTATGGCATCCCAACTGTTCTCGGCCGCGACCGTCATCTCTACGCAGGTCGCACGACCTTGGTGGTCGGCGCTGGCCATTCCGCCGCCAACGCCTTGCTGGAATTGGCGGAGCTCGCGCAAACCGAACCGGGTACCTCGGCACTATGGGTGACGCGCAGCACCGACCTTGTCCGTATCTACAGCGGCGGCGATGCCGACGCCCTGCCGGCGCGGGGCGAACTCGGTTCCGATGTCCGGCAGCTTGCCGAGAGCGGCCGCGTGCGGCTGGTGACCGGCTTTGCCATTGTTGCCATCCGTGAGGTCGACGGCCGCCTGGTTGTCGAGGGCCAGGCAAAGGACGGGTTGCGCACGCTCGGCCCGGTCGACAGGATCATCGCCGCGACGGGGCAGCGCCCCGATCTCACCTTGACCCGGGAGCTTCGGCTGGACCTCGATCCGTGGCTCGAAGGCGTCAACGCGCTCGGACCGCTCATCGATCCCAACGAGCACTCATGCGGCGATGTCCCGCCGCATGGACATCGAGAGCTCAGCCACCCCGAGCCCGATTTCTACACGGTCGGCGTCAAAAGCTATGGCCGGGCGCCGACATTCCTGCTGCTTACCGGCTATGAGCAGGTCCGCTCGGTCGCCGCGGCGCTCGCCGGCGACATGGCTGCCGCCGATGCCGTGCAGCTGGTGTTGCCCAAAACCGGCGTCTGCACGGTGCCGGCGTCACTTTCAGGCGCGTCATCCCAGGGTTGCTGCGGCGGACCAGCGCCGGCTGCTGTCGATGCCTGCTGTGCCGACGACGCCAAGGCGAAGGCGAGCGGGAAGTCGGGCTGCGGCTGCGGCAGCACGCAGGCGATTGCAGCCGTGCGCAGCGACGATCTCGAGATCGCCGCTCAATGAGCGACCGGAAAATCCCGGCTGCCGCGCTCTGGGCGTTGGGGCTGACGCAGATCATCGGCTACGGCACGCTCTATTACAGCTTTAGCATCCTGGTGCCGTCGATCGCGCTTGAGCTCGCCTGGCCGGAACAATGGGTTTTCGGCGCCCTGTCGGCGTCGCTGCTGGCGGGTGGCCTTTTTGCGCCGACAGCCGGGCGCTGGGCCGATCGTTTCGGCGCCGGCCGGGTGATGACCTTTGGCTCGCTTGCGGCCGCAGCAGCGCTTGTCGCTTGCGCGATGGCACCCGGTCGGGTGACCTTCGTGCTGGCGCTGATGGCGATGGAACTGGCGTCTGCCTTCGTGCTCTACAGCGCTGCGTTCGTCGCGATCGTCCAGATTGGCGGCGCCAGGGCGCAGCGCAGCATCACCCATCTGACGCTGATCGCCGGCTTCGCCTCCACCCTGTTCTGGCCGCTGACGGCTGCACTGCACGAATACCTGAGCTGGCGCGAGGTCTATCTGGTCTTTGCCGTCATCAATGTCGCCATCTGCCTGCCAATCCATGCCTGGCTGGCACGACTGTCGCGTCGGGCGGACAAAAGCGCTTCGGCGACAGCTGCGGCCATCGGCTTGGCAGGCGGGCCGGTTGCCTTCACCGCGCGCGACCGCAGCAGAGTGTTTCTGCTTATGCTTGGCGACTTCGCCATCGAGGGTTTTGTGCTGTCTTCGATCCTCGTTCACATGGTGCCGCTGACGACGGCGCTCGGGCTTGGCTCCGCCGGGCTTGTCGTAACCACGCTGTTCGGCCCGTCCCAGGTGGCGAGCCGGTTGATCAACATGCTGTTCGGTGGCCGGCTGGCACAGACCTGGCTCGCGGTGATCGGCGCGACCTTGTTGCCGCTCGGCCTTGTCGCCCTGCTGGCGACGACACCATCGCTGCCCGGAGCCATCGCCTTCGTCATCCTGTTTGGATTGGGCTCGGGCCTCGCCAGCATCGTCGGCGGCACGTTGCCCCTGGAACTGTTCGGACGGGAGCGCTACGGCGCCCGGCTCGGCTGGGTGACGGCCGCGCGTCAGTTTTCGTCAGCACTTGCGCCATTTGCCCTTGCGATGGCGATGGCAGGCATCGGCGTCCAGCCATCACTCTGGCTGACCGCCACGGTCGGCATGCTCGGCATACTGGCCTTTTCGGTAATCATCCTGATCAGGCGGCAGCCTCTTGCGCCCGTGATGCTTACGTCAGCGAACTGACGCCGCGCCCAGCGTCGACCTGTGCGCAACACCGAGCCGCCGGCCATCGGCGCTCGACGGGCTGTGATGCGGTTGATAAGCCCTCTCCTCAAGGAGAGTCGAGACATGACCGTTGCGATCGAGATGGGCCACACGACGGCGGGCGCCCCGGCGGCGCTGGATCTTGAGGAACTGCTGGCGACCCGCTTGCTGGTGCAGGGCAATTCGGGCTCCGGCAAATCCCATCTGCTGCGCCGGCTGCTGGAGCAGAGTGCGCCTTGGGTGCAGCAGACCATCATCGACCCCGAAGGCGACTTCGTGTCGCTGGGCGACCGTTTCGGCCATTTGGTGATCGATGCCGAGGAGCATACCGAGCGCGGCCTGCAGAGCGCCGGCGAGCGGGCGCGCATCCACCGCGTCTCCACGGTGCTCAATCTCGAGGGGCTCGACGCCGAGAACCAGATGCGGCGTGCCGCCGCCTTCCTCGGTGGGCTTTTCGAGGTCGCCCGCGACCACTGGTACCCGATGCTGGTGGTGGTGGACGAGGCGCAGCTGTTCGCGCCGGCGGTGGCGGGCGAGGTTTCGGACGAGGCGCGCAAACTCTCGCTCGGCGCCATGACCAATTTGATGTGCCGTGGCCGCAAACGCGGTCTTGCCGGGATCATCGCCACCCAGCGGCTGGCCAAGCTCGCCAAGAACGTCGCCGCCGAGGCGTCCAATTTCCTCATGGGCCGAACCTTCCTCGATATCGACATGGCGCGCGCCGCCGACCTTCTCGGCATGGAGCGACGCCAGGCAGAGGCTTTTCGCGACCTGGAGCGCGGGCAATTCATGGCGCTGGGCCCGGCGCTGTCGCGCCGTCCGCTCGGCTTGCGCATCGGCCCGACCGATACAAGTCCGCGCAACGGCACCCCGCGGCTGATGCCGCTGCCGGAGTCGGCGTTGGAGGACGCGCGCGCGATCATCCTGGCAGCCCCGCCGCCGGAAACTGTCCGGCCGCAGCGGCGGTCGTCGCCGGACCTGCTCGATCAGCTGATGGCGGCGAAATCGGCGGCGCTGGAAATCCGCCCCGAACCGGTGGAGCCGCCAATCAGCGCCGAGGATTTGGCGGAGCGGCGTGAGCGCGTGGACCGTGTCCTGCGCGCCGTGCTGGCGCAGCCCGATGCGGGGTTCCGTGTCATCGGCGTGCTTTATCAGGAGTTCGTGGTCCGCTGTCGCATAGAGGGTCTCGCCTCGGTCGTGCCGGACCTGCCCGCCTTCCGCCGCATGCTGACGCGCGCCCGCGCCGGGCTGGGCTCCGATATGGCAGGGGATGACGCATGGCAGGATGTCTCGGTGCGCGCCTCGCTGCTGCCCGAGGATATGCAAGGTGTGTTCATGATGATCGCGCGCGCGGCGAAGGAGGGCTGGCCCTGCCCGAGCGACGCAGCGATCGCTCGCGCCTATGGCTCGCACTCGCTGCGCCGCGCCCGGCGACTGCTGACCTATATCGAGGAACAGGGGCTGATCGTGTGCCAGCTTGACGGGGTTGGAAGGCGGACGGTGACGCTGGTGGAACTGGCGTGGGCGACGGCACCGGGGGATCCCGGTGCCGAGGAGGCGGAGCAGGGCAGTTTGGCTGTGTGAGGGCTGATGCGGTTTGGGCGAAAACGGACGTCGCTCAGCATCAGCAAAGCGCCAAGAGCCGCCGGGGTGGGTGGCCGATCAGAGCCTTCGCAATCTCTGTCGCCACGACATGCTCGAAAAATGCGCGCCCTTGGCGAACAGATCCCCAGTCCGCCTCCGCGACCTGTCTTTACGCAGTTGGCTCAATCGGCATTGTGGGTTTACATCGGCAGCCAAGCCCCTAGTTTTAGAGTTTCGCGCCGCGCACCTTACTGCGTGGATGATCGAAAACGGGACCGTGAACTCTGGCCGGTCCCTCAAAAACTCCCAAAGGATGACTGCCATGACACAGGCCAAGAATGGCGACACCGTGCGCATCAATTACACTGGACGTCTAGCCGACGGCACTCAATTCGATTCTTCCGGCAGCGAACCGTTGCAATTCAAGCTCGGTGAAGGGCAAGTGATCCCCGGTCTTGAGACCCATGTCGAGGGCATGGAGGTCGGCGCGAAATGCACCGTCACCGTTCCCGCCGACGCCGCCTATGGCCCCCACCGCCCCGAAGCGGTCATGACCGTCGACCGCGCCAGGGTGCCGGACAACATCAACATCGATATCGGTACTCGATTGCAGGCCAGAACCCCCGAAGGGCGCCCCATGCCGGTGACGGTCGTCGGCGTCGACGACGCCAGCGTCAAGCTCGACGGCAATCATCCGCTGGCCGGAAAGGATCTGGTGTTCGACGTTGAACTGGTCGAGATCGTTCAGGCGGCGTAGGGTATCCATGCGGCCAAGGCCGTGGTGGCTATGATTTCGGGTGACGGACTTCCGCCGGAGGTTTCGGCGGTTTGTGCCACCTGCCGCCCTGCTTTCCGCGCTTAGGCGATCGCCAAAACCGTGCCGACATTCGTAAGGTTCGACACTGCATCGAATGCGACTTTCCGGCCACGAGTCGCTCAGTGGATGTCAGTGGCCAGACTTCGAATTTCTCTTTCCCGGAATGCACAGGTAGCGCCAAAAGCTGTCGTCGATGCCCAGCACGCGGACGTCATTTATGGGGTCAACACCGATCATCGCACGACGCCGAGGCGAGCTAGTACACCGGGTCCTCAATCCGATCGACTAGCTCACGTATCTCCTTTCGGAGTTCCGGGAGCCGAAACTAGAAGCCGCCACCGACGAGGAGCTGCGCGCCTTTATCGAGTGCCGGAGCAGAGTCTCGGCTGTGGACGTTTGTCAATCGGCGTGGGGTCTCCGCGCCGATCGGCACGATAAGCCGTTGAAATCTCAGTGGCAGGTGGGGTCACACTGCGGCGCCGTTCACAGCCTGAGCGCTACAATGAAGCTTGGGGAGTTGTGAAGGAGTATCCGCATGACCGGGCTGCCGGCGGAATCACTGGACATACTGCATTCCGCCCCAGCCGCGTTTACTTGTCTCTAACCGAGAAAGCCGCTGAGCAGTCGGTTGCATTCGGTGAGGAATTTTTCGCTTGGCATGCGGCCATCCGCATCGCGCGAAAACTCCGGCCTCAGCCGGTTAAGGAAGAACATTTCAAGCCTGCGACCGTGCTTGGTCTCGACGACGCCACGCGGCTCGAGTTCGAATAACGTCTTGACATTCCCGGCCACCGTCTCCGAAACATTGACCCGTCCGGGAGCGCCATTCGCTTCCATGAGCGCAGCCGTGTTGACCGCATCGCCCCAGATATCGAAGGTGAACTTCCGCCGGCCGACGACGCCCGATATGACCGGCCCAGTATGGATTCCGACACGCAACTCCAGTGCCGGCAACCGCATCTTCTCGCGCTGCGCCTTCATGCGCGCCGTGACGGCGTGGATTTCCAGCGCCGCGAGGCAGGCATCGATCGGGTGCCGGCGATTGGCCGTAGGCACGCCGGCAACGGCCATGTAAGCATCGCCGATCGTCTTTATCTTTTCCAGCCCATGGCACGTTACGATCTCGTCAAAAGCTGTGAAATATTGGTCCAGGAGCCCGATGAGCGCGGCCGGCTCCATGCGTTCGGCCAACAGGGTAAAACCCTTGAAGTCCGCAAACAGGATCGTCGCCGATGGCTCATATTTCGGCTGCACCTTGCCGCTCTTTTTGAGCTCGTCGGCAACTGACACTGGAAGGATGTTGATGAGCAGCTCTTCGGTACGCGCCTTCTCTGCGACCAAGTCCACATGCGCGTGGTCCAGCTCTTTCAGTGCCTGGTCGAACTCGATGAGTTTGCGGCGCAGCTCCAATTGGGCCAGCACCTGGCGCGAAAGGCGGCGTAGTGCCTCACCCTGTTCAAAGGTCAGCTGACGCGGCACGAAATCCATCACGCGAAGTGTCCCCAACGCATAACCTGCTTCGGTCACAAGCGGAATGCCGCAATAGAATTTGAAGTGCGGTTCGCCCGTAACAAAGGGGATTTGATTGAATCGGGCATCCAAGAGCAGATCGGGCGCTACGACCATCTCGGTGCCGCAAACAGTCGTTGCGCAGAATGCGATTTCGCGCGGACACTGGTTAAAGTTCGGCGGAAGACCGTACTTGGCCTTTAGCCAGAGGCGGTCGTCGTCCATTAAGCTGACATAGGCTACGGGGCAATGGCAAATCTGCGCAGCCAGTTCGCCAATGTCGTCATAAGCGATCTCCGGCGCGGTATCGAGAATATTGAGCGCGCGAACCGCGACAAGCCGCTCCGCCTCGTTGGCGGGCGTTGAGTATGGCATCACCGTGCCTCGGTCAGAATTGGGGCGGCCTAGCCCGTGCGTGGTTATAGTCGCATGCCCGGAGGATATCAAATTCCGGGATCGAGGCTAGCTCGCCATGCTGATTGTCCGCGAATGACCCCTCACCACACTTGTTACCGACCTCCGTCTTGGCCATCGCCGATGTCCGGTCCGGGTCAAAAGCAGCTGCTCGCGTCAGCCCTCTTCTACCTATCCTCAATAATCCTCAAATAAGCCGCCGTGACGAACAGCACGATCAGCCCGAACAGTATCCGCCGCGCGCCTTCCGGCATTTGCAGGATGGTCAGCAGGGTCGTCAGCACGGTGAGGATCAGCGCCCCGATGATGGTGCCGGTGTAGCCGCCGCGGCCGCCGAAGATCGAGGTGCCGCCGATCACCGCGGCTGCCACCGAAGGCAGCACCAGCGGTTCGGCCAGCGACAGCGACGGCGCCTTGATCAGGCCGATATAGAGCAGCCCGGTGATGCCGGCGAGGACGCTCGAGATGACGTAGAGCGCTGTGATGACCTGCCAGTAGCGGACACCGGACAGGCGTGCTGCCCCTTCATTGTCGCCGACTGCATAAAGCAGGCGGCCAAAGCCGGTGCGGTTCAAGGTGAAGACGATGAGGACGGCGATCGGCACGAACAGCAGCAGCGCGTTGGGCACGCCATAGGTGAGGCCGGTGCCGAGCCAGGCCAGGAAGGGCGGAATCTTGGCGCCCGAAGCGATGACGGTGCGCTGATAGACCTGCAGGCAGCCGGTGCCGATCAGGCTGGTGCCGAGCGTCATGATCAGCGGGTGCACGCGAAAGACGCCGACGCCGATGCCGTTGACCAGGCCGATCAACACCGCCGGCACCAAGGCGATCAGGATCGCCACCGCCGGGTCATGATGGACGACCTGCGTCGCCATGATGAAGGCGCTCATCGTCGCCACGGTCCCGACCGACAGATCGATGCCGCCGGTCAACATGGTCATCGTCTGGCAGCCGGCAAGAATTGCCAGCGGTATGGCGAATTTGACGGTGTTGGCGAGCCAGCGCTCGTTGACGATGCCGGGGCGCAGGAGTTGCAGGACCACCACCAGGATGACCAGCAGGATGATCAGCGGGATCAGCGGCCGGTCGGCCATGAAGCGCTTGAGGCGGCGGCCGAAGGGGACGGGTTGGATCGCGGTTGTGCTCATGGGTTTGCTCGCGATCGGTTTTGCCCGATGCCGGGAGGGGACGGTGTTCTACGGCGCCCCCCTCTGTCCTGCCGGACATCTCCCCCCCGGGTGGGGAGATTGGCAGCTTCGGCGCCTCGCTCATTCTTGCAACGTCGACAATTGGCGAAAGCCGTCGCGCCGTCCAATCTCCCCCCAAGTGGGGGAGATGTCCGGCAGGACAGAGGAGGGCGCCGTGGATCGCCGACTTCGTAAACCAGCCTCACGGCACCTCTCATCATTGCCGCCCCCTCATCGTAATAAACGCGCCGAACATGACGACGGCGACCATGATCGCGCCCTCGATGATTGCGGTGACGTTGGGATCGATGGCCAGCAGCGTCAGGTCGGTGCGCACCAGCCGCAGCACGAAGACGGCGACGATCGGGCCGAGCAGTCCGCCCTTGCCGCCGCCGAGTGCGACGCCGCCGAGCACGACTGCCGCCACGCTGGCCAGAAGATAGGGGCCGGGGATAGGGGCGCCGATGCCGGTGCTCATGGTCAGCGCCAGCCCGCCCATGGCAGCGAAAAGCCCCGACAGGGCATAGGCGATGATCCTGGTGCGCGCGACCGGCACGCCGCTGCGAAACGCCGCGAGCTCGCTGCTGCCGATGGCGTAGATCGACAGGCCGAGTTTTGAGCGCTTGAGCGGTATCCAGATGATGCACAGGCAGACGACCAGAAGCACCAGCGCCTTCGGTATCCAGGCAGAGATTTCTGGCAAGCCCGGGATCGCGACCGTGCCGACGATGGTCGCCCGCAGCCATTCGGCCACCGCGCCGCCGGGCGCACCGAGCACCAGCAGCGCGGCGCCCTGCAGGACGAAGAGGGTGGCCAGCGTGACGACGATATCGGGCACGCGGGTGACGACGATCAGCATGCCGTTGACGGCGCCCAGCACCAGCCCCATCGCCAGCACGAACGGCACGACGAAAAGCGCGTATTCCTCGCTGGCGCCGTCCATCATCGAGGCGGCGGTGACGCTGGTCAGCGCCATCATCGCGCCGACGGAAAGGTCGATGCCGCCGGCGATGACGACAATCGTCTGGGCGGCCACGGCAAAGGCGTAAGGCAGCACCGCGCGCACCAGCGAGCCGAAATCGCCGCTGCCGTAGCCCGGCTGGATGAGCCTGGTGATCACCAACAGGACCACGAACAGGACGAGCAGGCCGGCGACCCAGCCCTGACGACGGACGAGGCGGGTCAAGGTTTCGCCACCGGGCTCGAGTGGATGTCGGCAAGGATGCCGACGTCCACCTTGGCGCCGCGCGGCAAGCCGTAGGCGGCGCGCATCAGTGCCGGTTCGTCGGCGAGTTCGACGGGGAAGACGTCGACGACGCGCCCGCCAAAAATGACGATGACGCGATCGCAGACACGCTGCACCTCCTCAAGTTCGGATGTATAGAACAGCACCGATTTGCCCTGGTCGGCGAGTTCGCGCAGCAGCTTGTAAATCTCCTGCTTGGTGCCGACATCGATGCCGCGCGTCGGGTCGAAGCAGAGGATGGTCTGTGCTTCAGCGGCGATCCAGCGGGCGATCGTCACCTTCTGCTGGTTGCCGCCGGACAGGCGCTGCACCTCGCGCTGGGCGCGGGTGTCGATCTGCAGACGCTCGATCGCGCTGACGACCCTTGAGCGTTCCTGCGCCATGTTGATCGGTCCCCAGTTGCGCAAGGCGGCGCTGAACGGGAGCGCGATGTTTTCGCGCACCGAGCGCTGCATGGTCAGCGCTTCGGTGCGGTCGCCGGGCACATAGGCGATGCCAGCGCGGATCGCATCGGCCGGATGCGCGAATTTCACCGGCTGCCCGTCCACCTCGATCGTGCCGCCGGACGGGCGGATCGAGCCGGCGAGCGCGGCGAACAGCTCGTCCTGGCCTTGGCCCTCGAGCGCGACGACGCCAGCGACCTCGCCATTCGCCAGGTCGAACGAGACGTCGTTGAGCTTGGTGCCGACACGAAGGTTCGCCACGCCGAGGCGCGCGCGGCTATCCCCAGGCGAAGCGGCCTGGCCCGCCTGGCGCGCCGTCACGCGCGTCTTCTCGACCTTGGCGCCGAGCATCATCTCGACGATGCGCTCCTCGACGCCCGGCTCGATGTCGACGACGCCGACAGTCTCGCCGTCGCGAAGCACGGTGGCGCGGTCGCAAAGCGCCGATATCTCGACAAAACGGTGGGAAATGAAGATCACAGAACGGCCGCTGTCGCCCTGGCGGCGAACGACCTCAAGCACCTTTTCGGCAAGGTTAGCCGGCAATGCTGCGGTCATCTCGTCGAGCAGCAAAACGTCGGGCTCGACCGCCAGCGCCCGCGCCAGGTCGAGCACGCGCAGCACGGCCAGCGGGATGTCGCGCGCGGTGTCGCGTATGTCGAGGTCGGGAATGCCGAGTTCGCGCACCCAGGCGCGGAACGGCTCGACAGGCGTGTCGGTCAGGCGAAGGTTGGAGGCGACGTCGAGATCGGGGATAAGCGATGGTTCCTGGTAGACGGGAAGCAGACCGGCGCGGCGCGCATCGGCAGGCGAGCGCACGTCGCGCGTCTCGCCGCGGATCAGGATATGCCCGGCATCGGCCCGGATGGCGCCGGTCAGGATTTTGACCAGCGTCGATTTGCCGGCGCCGTTGGCGCCCATCAGCGCGTGAACCTCGCCCGGCAGAACCGACAGCGACGCATTGCGCAACGCCACCACGGCGCCGTAGGTTTTCACGACGCCGGTGGCGTCCAGGAGCGGGTTGGTGGTCAAATCGCGTTGCTCTCGTTGCAAGTTGTCTAAAATGGCGATCCTGCCTTCTCCCCTTGTGGGAGAAGGTGTCGCCGAAGGCGACGGATGAGGGATGTTCCAGGGAACA
>NZ_AZUX01000030.1:0-81060 GCF_000513915.1 Mesorhizobium sp. WSM2561 | reverse complement strand
GAGACCGGCTATCAGATGACCAAGCTGCTGTTCGAAAATCTCGAACAGCTCACTGCTGCCCACGCCGCCGCCAAGGCGATCGACATGGCCAAGGCGCTCGACGGCATGCCGGTGCCGCTGCATCCCGGTGCCGAGCGGTATTACAAGGAAAAGGGATTGGTGAAATAGGGCCGCTCCCTCCCCCTTGAGGGGAGGGTGCCGAGCGAAGCGAGGCGGGNGGGGNCGGNTCAGGCCGCGCACTGCCGCAACGACCCCACCCGTCCATGCGCCTTCGGCGGCTGTCCACCCTCCCCTCAAGGGGGAGGGATTGCGCCCCGCCAGGAACCCGCCAATGACCGACGCCCCTCCCGAAACCCAGACCATTCTCTCCCCCACCGCCGAAGCCCCGGTCGAAGGCCTGCCGCCGGGTTTCGGCGACGGCATCGCCGGCAAGGCCGCCTTTCTCATCGCCATCGCCTTCTCCATCTTCCAGATCTACATCGCCGCCTATGGCAGCCTGCCGAGCCAGGTGGTGCGCGCCATGCATGTCGGCTTCTTGCTGCTGCTCGGCTTCGGCCTGATCGCCAACCTGCGCGCCACAAGCACACCGGCAAAAGCAGCGTTCTGGACGCTCGGCCTGCTCGGCTTTGGCACCGGCCTCTACAATTGGGTGTTCTACGCCGATCTCATCCGGCGCTCCGGCTTCCTCACCACGCCGGACCTGATCGTCGGCACGGTGCTGGTCGTGCTGGTCTTCGAGGCCGCGCGGCGGCTGATGGGGCTGCCGCTTGCCCTGATCGCCTTGATCTTTCTCGCCTACGCTTCCTTCGGCAATCACCTGCCGCCGCCCTTCATCCATCGCGGCTATGATTTCGCACAGCTCATCGACACCTTCGCCTTCGGCACCGAAGGCATCTACGGCACGCCGGTCTACGTCTCGGCCGCCTATATCTTCATCTTCGTCGTGTTCGCCGCCTTTCTCGAACGCGCCGGCATGATCGCACTGTTCAACGATTTCGCGCTTGGCCTGGTCGGCACGTGGCGCGGCGGCCCGGCCCAGGTCTGCGTCCTGTCGTCGGCGCTGATGGGCACCATTTCCGGCTCCGGCGTCGCCAATGTGGTGGCCAGCGGCCAGTTCACCATCCCGCTGATGAAGCGCTTCGGGTTCCGTTCGGCTTTCGCCGGCGCGGTCGAGGCGACCTCTTCGATGGGCGGCCAAATCATGCCGCCGGTGATGGGCGCGGTCGCCTTCATCATGGCTGAGACACTGAACATTCCGTATGCCGAGGTGGTCAAGGCGGCGATCATCCCGGCGCTGCTCTATTTCGGCGCCTGCTTCTGGCAGGTGTACCTGGAAGCCGGCAAGGCCGGCCTGCAGGGCATGGCCAAGGCGGACCTGCCCAATCCGTGGCACGCGGTGAGCAGACATTGGCCGCTGGTGCTGCCGCTGGCCGCGCTCATCTATCTGCTGTTTGCCGGCTATACGCCGATCTTCGCCGGCACCATGGGGCTGGCGCTGACCATCGTGCTCATCCTCGGCACGCCGCTGGCGGCTTTGATCGGGCCGCTTGCCTTCCGCATCGTCTTTTGGGTGGCGCTCGGGCTTGCCGCCGCCTCCTTCATGAGGTTCGGCGTCGACATCCTGAGTTTTGTCATCGCTGGGCTCGTCGTCGCATGCGTCACCTTCAGGGGCGGACGCGAGACGCTGCAGATATGCATAGATTCGCTGGCCGAGGGCGCAAAGAACGCGTTGCCGGTCGGCATCGCCTGCGCCATCGTCGGCGTCGTCATCGGCACCTTGACGCTCACCGGCATCGCCTCCACCTTCATCGGCTGGATTATATCCATCGGCGAGAACAATCTGTTCCTGTCGCTGGTGCTGACCATGCTCACCTGCCTGGTGCTCGGCATGGGCATACCGACGATCCCCAACTACATCATCACCTCGTCGCTGGCCGGGCCGGCATTGCTGTCACTCGACGTGCCTCTGGTGGTCAGCCATATGTTCGTCTTCTATTTCGGCATCATGGCCGACCTCACTCCGCCGGTGGCGCTGGCCGCCTTCGCGGCCGCGCCGATGGCCAAGGAGAGCGGGCTCAAGATCGGCATCCAGGCCACCAAGCTTGCCGTCGCCGGCTTCGTCGTGCCGTTCATGGCGGTCTACACCCCGGCGCTGATGCTGCAGGACCCCGGTCCGATCGCCGCCCAGTTCGGTTATCCCGTCGAGGTCGCCTATATCGTCGCCAAGGCCTGCATGGGCATTGCCCTGTGGGGCGCAGCCGCCGTCGGGTTCCTGGCCCGGCGCATGGCCTGGTGGGAGCGTCTCGTCGCCTTCGCCGCCGGCGTGCTGCTGGTTGCCGCACTGCCTGTCACCGACGAAGCCGGGTGGGCACTCTCTGTCGCCTGGATCGGCTGGCACTGCTGGCGTGCGCGGCAGGCCACCGGCACCGCATGAGCCTCTGTATCCTCGCAGCCGGCAAGACGGTGACGCTCACGGTGGCCGCCTTCACGCTCGCCTGGACGCATTCGGTGGAAAAGACGCATTGGCAGGAGGACTGGAAGGTGACGCCTTCCGGCTTGGAGATCGCCGAGGCACGGATCAAGGGCTCGGGCGCCGGCATGGAACCGCCGGAAGGCTCGGTGCTGCGGGACGGTTGGTGGGTCTATAAACCCAAGATGGCGCCGCAGCGGCGCCTTGTGCTCGCGGCCTCCGGCGCGACCGGTGAAGGCTGGACGCTGTGCACGGTTCAGGGCTGCCGCGAACTGGGCAAGGCGGCAGGCGACACGACGGTGCTGGAGCCGTGCGAAGGTTAGTACCAGCCGCGGTAGCGGACGGTCGGCAAGCGGGTGCGGGACCTCGTCCTCCAGGGCGTTGTCGGATGTCGAGTGCCGGGCACAGCCACATAAGCGGGCGGAAGACGCTCCATCGTTTCGTTAGCCGCCAAAACCGGATTCCGACTGAGCAAGCCGACGTTCTTCCTTGCGGAAGAATGCTTTGAAAAACAGAATTTCGGAAGCCGAACTGATTGCCCGCGCGATCAACGCGGTTGCGAGCACGGCAAAGATCAGGCGAACGAAAAACACACTGGTGAAGTCTGCACCCAGCGCGATGACAACCAGTGTGTCCTCTATGAGACTGTGGGCAAAGCCCATGAACACGCAAGCGAGGAAGATCTGGCGCGGCTCTACGCTGGTCGTGCGCGCCTCGCGGATCAGCAGTCCCGCGCCATAGGAAATTCCAAGAAACAGACCGACCGCAGTGGACGGCACCGCTTGTGATTGGATGCCGGCAAGGCGAAAGAGCGGCGCAAGCGCCTTGTTCAGCCAACGCAGGATGCCCGACATATTGAGTAGCTCGATCAGCCAGCTTAGTGCGAGGAGAATGACGAGCATGGTTGCCAGGGTTTTGAGCATGCCTGGAAAAAAACTGCTCCAATCAGCGCCTTCGCTCATCGGTATCCACGCCGGCTTCAGCGGCTCGGATAGCCATCCGGTTGCTGCGAATATCTGGTGCAGGAGCACGGCAAGGATCAATCCGCCGCCAATGCGAAGCGCTGCAGTGACCACGAAGCTTGGCCCAACCTTCTGAATGATGCGTTGTTCAATCGGAATGGCATGCGCAAATAGCAAAAGGGTTGAAAGAACGGTCATGTCGGCAGTGCTCAACGTCGAAACCGGGGCCAGGGTGAACACGGTCACCACCGCGCCCCAAATCCCACCAGCAATCCTGTCAGCCAGGCAAGAGCGAGCTCGGGCGGCAGTCCAACCAGCGTCATGAGAGGCGTGAAGAACGGAGAGATCGCCCGGATGACACCAAGATCCTGCAGGATCTGTGTGGCTATCGTGACCGGAACGATAATGCGAACCAATTCCCAATAGATTTCAAGCGTTTCCAGCGTCCTTCGATAGAGGGCGGCCTGCACTGCCATGGCGATGTCTCCGTGATTGACGCCAAATGACTACCGTGAGACGGTTCGCATTTGTGGTCAAAATTTGCGGACTTGTGCAATAAAATTGCAGGCAGACGACGACGGAGGACCGCAATGGACCGGATCGACAGGAAGCTTCTCAAGCTGTTGCAAGAAGACGCTTCGCGCACCAATGCCGACCTGGCGGCGGAGGTCGGGCTTTCGCCCTCCAGCTGCTTGCGCCGCATACGGCGGCTCAAGTCAGTCGGTGTCATCGACCGCGTTGTCGCGCTTCTTGATCCGGCCAAGGCCGGCAGGGGGATGAAGGCTATCGTCACGGTCGAGCTGGAGCGCCACGGCGAGCAGCACATGCGCCGCTTCCTCGAGCTTGCCGCCATGGAACCGGTGGTGATCCAGGCCTACAGCGTGAGCGGCTCGACCGACGCTGTCCTTATGCTGCGCCTGATGGATATGGACGAGTTCGACACTTTGTGCGAGCGGCTGTTCTGCGATCGGACGAATGTGGCGCGGTATTACACCATGTTTGTGATTCGAACCGCCAAGGAGACGACCGCAATCCCGCTCTAGATTTTCGGAGGCCAACTCGGCGGATGGGATCTTGCAGCTACTGGGCGGTCACGCGAGTCCCGGCTGCCTGGTGTCAAACGGCACTTAGCTTGCCGGCGGCGAGATCAAAGCCCCAGAATTTCGAAGCCCAGATTCTCGAAGCCCCAGAATCTCAAAATTCTGGAAACTCAGACCCTTGGCGTTGTCGCACGCCGCTTGTCGGCGAGCCCAGGACGTTCCGTGCGATAGGTGGTCGCACGATGATCGACGGCCGGCCTGCATATCCGGCTATCGTGACGGCTTTCCATGGTCGTCATCAGTGCGCGCTGATGCCGAGCGTGTGGCCGCGGCGTGCGCAAGCGGGGCCTGGGCCGCGCATGTAATAGCGCTCCGGCCGGTAGGTCGGCGCGACGAATTCGCGGATGGCAGCAGCGTAGCCGATGAGGTGCGTCAAGAAGTTCATTTTCCCTGTCCCTGTCCCGATTTCGGATGTCCCTTCCGAATTGCGTGGGATCATAGCGTCGAGGCGTGAATACTCGGTGAACACGATGTTAATCTTTGGTCAAAAAGGCCTTGGTTCGTGGCTGGAATGCGGCTGATTCGGGGTCTTTCCATGCAGTTCGTCGGCATTCCAGCTAGTGTGACTTTTGCATCACATATGTTTCGTTTGGATGTCGCTCCGACGCGCTTGTGTTTCAACTTTGGCCGGTGCCGCGAAATTTCCGTGCTTGCTCGGGGAAAGCCAGGAACCCGTCCGATAGAAGCACGTTGACGCTGAGAGCCGGGACCAATCCTGGCCCAGCGGCTTCCGAGCGGAACCGCCGCCGGAACCCCCAACACAGCAAGAACAATGGAAAGGCAAAGCCATGGGTTTCTTTTCGAAAGACATCAAGACGCTGGACGACCTCTTCGTCCACACGCTGCGCGACATCTATTACGCCGAGAAACAGATCGAGAAGTCGCTGCCGAAGATGATCGACAAGGCGACCGATCCGCAGCTGAAAGCCGGCCTGGAGAAGCATCTCGGCCAGACCAAAGGTCATATCGAGCGGGTCGAGAAGGTGTTCGAACTGCATGGCGTGAAGGCCAAGACGGTCAACTGTCCGGCCATCGACGGCATTCTCGAGGAAGCCGATGAAGTCAGCGGCGACATCGACGACAAGGACGTTCTCGACGCCGCCCTGATCGCATCCGCGCAGGCGGTCGAGCACTACGAGATAACCCGTTACGGCACGTTGATCGCTTGGGCCAAGCAGCTTGGCCGCACCGACTGCGCCAATGTCCTGGCCAACAACATCAAGGAAGAGCAGGCGACCGACCGCAAGCTCACCGAGATTGCGGAAGCCAAGGTCAACCTTCAGGCCGCCGAGTAGACTGTCGATCGAGGCAACGCCGGACAACCGGCTTTGCCTCACTTTCCGTAGCTGGACGTCGACCGTACAATGGGCCACGCTCGTTCCAGGGATTGCGCGAGGACAAACCGGCGGAGGAAGTCGTGCAGGAAAAGCCGAAAGCACCCGCTAGCAGGGCCGACAGCAAGGCAAAGCCTGCCGATACCAAGGCAAAGCCTGCTGGGGGCAAGGGCGAGATATCCGCCGCTGTCAAATCCACGGGGGCGGCAGACACCGTCATAAAACTTTCTCATCCGGACAAGCTTCTGTGGCCGCAGGAGAAGGTATCGAAACAGGGCCTGCTCGATCATTACGCTTTGGTCTGGCCGCGCATGCACCAATTCGTCGTCAATCGGCCGCTCAGCCTGGTGCGCGCGCCGGACGGCGTCGACGGCCAACGCTTTTTTCAGAAGCATGCCTCCGCGGGCATGCACGAAAAAATCGCCAGGATGAAGGATCCGACTGACGGCGAGGAGATATTGTTCATCCGTGATTTCGACGGTGTCGCTGCCTTGGTCCAACTCGGCGTGGTCGAGATCCATATCTGGGGCTGCACCATCGACGAACTGGACAAGCCGGACCAGATCATCTTCGATCTCGATCCCGACGAAGAAGTCGACATGAAAGCGGTGCGCGCGGCGGCGCACGAAATTCACGGCCGGCTCGATGCGCTGTCATTGCCGAATTTCGTCAAGACCTCGGGCGGCAAGGGCTACCATGTCGTGGTGCCGCTGAAACCGTCGGCGGACTGGGACGAGGCGAAGGACTTCGCCCATGATTTCGCCCGCGCCCTCGAGCAGGCCGCCCCTGATCGGTATACGGCGACGCTGTCGAAGAAGGCGCGCACCGGCAAGATCTTCGTCGACTATCTGCGCAACGGCCGCGGCTCGACCACGGTGGCGCCCTATTCGTCGCGCGCCAAAAAGGGCGCCACGGTATCGATGCCGGCGATTTGGGCCGAGGTCGAGGCCGGGTTGGCGCCGAACGCATTTCCGATCGGCGACAAGACGACGCTGAAACAGTTGGCGAAAGCCGATCCCTGGGTGGATTTTTTCAAGCAGGGCAAGCCGCTCAAGCGAGGCTGATCAGTTTCTCAGTCGAGAAACACCCTCTCGAACGCCTGCTTGCCCATCGGCGAGAAGATTACCGCGCGGCTGTTTTGCTCGCGCCGCGCCCATTTTTCCAAAAGGATCTTATCGAGGATGGCAGCGCCCAGCGTGCCGGCCAGATGCGAGCGCCGCACGCTCCAGTCGAGGCAGGCCCGGCACACCGGCCGCCGCGCCTTGCTCACGACATCGATGCCGATCGCGGCGAAATGCGAGGCGGCCGAAGGCCCGAGCCGGATCTCCTTGTCGTCGCGCAGGAGCACTTGTCGAGCGACAAGACGGTCGAGCATCGCCACGGCCTGCTCGCCGGCGAGGTGGTCGTAGCAGACCCGCGCCACGCGCATCGCCGCATCACGCGGACCCGGCCGCACCCGCTGCGGCCCGACCGCAGCGGCGACGCCGGTGATCGCCTCGATCATGCCAGCCACCTGCGGTCCGGCGAGCCCGTAGTAGCGATGCCGCCCCTGGCTTGCCAGCGTCAGCAGCCCGCCCTCCATCAGTTTCGACAGATGCGAGCTGGCGGTCGGCAGCGACACGCCGGCCTCGAGCGCCAGTTCGCTCGCTGTCAGCGCCGTGCCACCCATCAGCGCGGTCAGCATGTTTGCCCGCGCCGGATCGCCGACCAGGCTGGCGATGCGGGCTATGTCTGGTCCTTCACGCATAGTTCGTCCTTTATCGAAGCATTGACGTCGGATAACCACTATCCTGCGCCGAGATCAAGGAGACGACGATGACCGCAAGAACCGTTCCCCCCACCGTGCCTGTCAGCCGCCTCGGCTGTCGGCCGTCTCCGTTCATGATCTTGCGCCGGGTGCATCTGCGGCTGCTGGCGCGGTGGTATGACCGCCATCTGCAACGCCTCGACCTCGCCGAGATTGACGAGCACCTTTTGCGCGATCTTGGCCTGACACCACAAGACGTTCGCCGCGAATGCGCGAAATCCTTCTGGCAAGCGTGATCAGCATGGAAAATTGCCTAGCACATAGAACCACAGAACGTTTCGACACCGCTCGAACTGTCGCCGCAACAAAACAGATTCAGCAAGGAGACAAAAGATGACCATCACCTGCTTCATCCGCTACGAGATCGACCCGTTCGGCAAGGCGGCGTTCGAGGAGTATGCCCGCAACTGGGGCCAGGCGATCCCGCGCTGCGGCGCCGATCTGATCGGCTATTTCGCGCCGCATGAGGGCTCGGCCACGACAGCCTATGCCGCCTACAACATCGACAGCCTGGCGGCTTACGAAGCCTACCGCATCAGGCTCGCCGCCGACCCGGCCGGCAAGGCCAATTACGAGTTCGCCCGGCGTGAAAAATTCATCCTGAAAGAGGATCGGACTTTTCTGAAACTCGCATCCGGGCCGCACGCATCTCTGGTGAAACTGTGATCGCCGTCATCTTCGAAGTCGAGCCGGCAGCGGGCAAGCGCGACGCCTATCTCGGCCTCGCCGCCGACCTGCGTCCACTGCTCGAAGGCATCGACGGCTTCCTGTCGATCGAGCGCTTCCAGAGCCTTGTCGACCCGAGCCGCATTCTGTCGCTGTCGTTCTGGCGTGACGAGGAAGCGGTGAAAGCCTGGCGCAACACGGAGGAACATAGGCAGGCGCAGAAGGCCGGCCGCGGCGGCATCTTTGCCGACTACCGTCTGCGCATCGCCCACGTCGTGCGCGACTATGGCCTGACCGAAAGGGCCGAGGCGCCTGAGGACAGCCGCGCGGCGAACGGGTGAGTGGGGCGGCGTGGCGCGGCTCTCCCTTCTCCCCTTGTGGGAGAAGGTGTCGCCGAAGGCGACGGATGAGGGGTGTTCCAGCTTGGCACCGACAGCACTCCGTCCAACACCCCTCTTCCGTCTCGGCGCTGCGCGCCGATCCACCGCCCGGGGCGAGTCACGGGCCTCGCCCGCCCTTCGGGCGACAAGGGGAGAAGGGAAGATCGAGCTAGGCATTCCCGATCAGCACTCCAGCCGCAAACACCAGCGCGCCGCCCAGCACCACCTGGAAGGTGGCGCGCCAGAACGGCGTCTGCATATAACGGTTCTGCACAAAGGCGATCGCCCACAGTTCGAAGAACACCACCACGACCGCGAGAATTGTCGCGGTCCAGAAATACGGAATGAGGTAGGGCAAGGCGTGACCGAGGCCACCCAGCGCCGTCATCACGCCTGTGGTGATGCCGCGTTTCACCGGCGAGCCGCGGCCCGACAGCTTGCCGTCGTCGGAGGCGACCTCGGTGAAGCCCATCGAGATGCCGGCGCCGATCGAGGCGGCAAGCCCGACCAGGAAGGTCTGGAACGTGTCGTGCGTGGCGAACGCGGCGGCGAAGATCGGCGCCAGCGTCGACACCGATCCGTCCATCAGCCCGGCCAGTCCCGGCTGCACATAGGTCAGGATGAACTGGCGCTGCTCGGCCGCTGCTTCCTCGGCCTTCACCGCGCCCGGCACATGCTTTTGCTCCAGCCGCTGCGCCAGCGTCTCGTGGCCCTGTTCGGCCACCGCCAGATTGTCGAGCAGCTTTCGCGTCGAGGCGTCGCTGGTGCGTTTCGCCGCCTCGACGTAGAACAGGTAGGCCTGACGCTCCATCGACTCGGCCTGTTGGCGCACATGTTCGATGCCGAGCGGCCGGACCAGCCAGTCGGGCTTGCGCTCGTAATAGCCCTTTACATGCTCGCGCCGGATCAGCGGAATGCGCTCGCCAAAACGCTCGCGGTGAAGCTCGATCAGCGAGTCGCGATGGCCGTCCTCCTCCTCCGCCATTTCCTCGAACACTTTGGCTGAATGCGGAAACCTATCCGCCAGCCCGTCGGCATAGGCGCGGTAGATACGCCCGTCATCCTCTTCGGAAGAGATGGCGAGCGCCAGGATCTCTTGCTCCGAGAGCGACTCGAAGGGACGGCGACCAAAACCGAAAACACGGGAAAGCATGAGAAATCCGCCCTAGTTTAGAATAGTTCTAAACTAGAGTTTGGTGCACCGTTGGTCAATCGCTTGTAGCCGGAGGTTCAAATTTATGGCTGCGGGAATCCTCCGCCAGCGCCCTTCATTATTGGCGAATGTTCACCTATATAGTGGGCTTAAGCCAAGAGAAAGGAATCCGGATGCCGGCAAAACAGCCCACCCATGCATTTGACCCGAAACCCGTTCTCGACCTGATCGCCAGCATCGAGGCCGATCTGCAGCGCCTGAAAGGCCTGGTTGAGCAGCAGGTTGAAAAATTCGACCCGGCCAATCCGCACAACAAAGCCCCCGACGGCAAGCTGACCGAGGAGGGCGTCGAATGCTGCTACCGCCTGTTCGACGAGGGCAAGTCGCGCTATTCGGTTGCCCAGCAGATGAAGATATCCTTCGCAGCCGCCACCCATCGCTTCAACACCTGGCGCAAGATGGGCGGCGCCAAACGGCAACGGACGCTTTTGGGGTGAGGAGCGGTTGGCGAAGAGCGCCACTCTCTGCTCGCAATCCACGAATTGTCTCGGTCACATTTTTCCAGTGGTGCGCGGTCTGGTTTTCCGTGCACCATGCGGCGGTCTCATTCTGCAGGACCTCACCATGACCACCCTTCCCGGCATCGCCGATATCCACCGCGCAGCAACGCGATTGTCCGGCCTGATCGTCGAAACGCCGCTGATCGAATCGTCGGAGCTGAACAAGCGTTTCAGCGCCAGGATCCTGTTCAAGCCGGAGACGCTGCAGCGTACCGGCTCGTTCAAGTTCCGCGGCGCCTACAACAAACTGTCGTCGCTCAGCGATGAGCAGCGCAGCCGCGGCGTCGTCGCCTTCTCGTCGGGCAACCATGCGCAAGGCGTCGCCGCGTCGGCGGCGATGTTCGGCGTCAAGGCGGTTATCGCCATGCCCACCGATGCGCCGGCAATGAAGGTCGGCAATGTCAGGAAAATGGGCGCCGAAGTGGTTGCGTTCGACCGGTTTCGCGACGATCGCATGGCGGTGGTTCGCCCGTACATGGAACGGGGCATGGTCCTGGTTCCGCCTTTCGACGACCCGGCCATCATCGCCGGCCAGGGAACGATCGGCCTCGAACTGATGGCGCAGGCAAAAGCACTCGGGGTGAGCCTCGACGCGGTCGTCATCCCCTGCGGCGGCGGCGGCCTGAGCAGCGGTATCTCCATCGCGGTCAAGGACGCCTCGCCGGGCACCGCCGTCTGGGCGGTGGAACCCGAGCATTTCGACGACACCTGTCGTTCACTGGCCAGAGGTGCCCGGGTTTCGATCGAACCCGGCCACACTTCGATCTGCGACGCGCTCCTCACCGCGGAGCCGGGCGCGATCACCTTCGAGATCAACCGCAGGAATCTCGCCGGCGGCATTGCCGTGTCCGACAGAGCGGCGGCACAGGCGATGCGCGACGCCATGGCCCATCTCAAGCTGGTGGTCGAACCCGGCGGCTGCGTCGGGCTGGCCGCGCTGTCATCGGGCGAGATCGAGCTATCAGGCAAATGCGTCGCCGTGGTGCTGTCCGGCGGCAATGTCGATTTCGGCACCTATGCGGAGATCATGGCCGCGGCTTAGGGTGCGACCGAACCGGCACCATTCAAAGGCTGACACGAAATGAAACTGCTCTTCAGCCGCAATCCCAATCCTCGCCTCGCGGTCGCCGTGGCACGCTATCTCGACGCAAAGCTCGACTTTGAGTTCGCATCGCCCTTCGCTCCCGGGCAGGCTGAGCGATATCGCCCGCTGAATCCCAATCTTTCATTGCCGATACTCGTAGGCTCGGGAAACAGCCTCTGGGAGGCTGACGCCATAGCCTGCCGGCTTTCACGCGACGCGCATTCGGATCTCTGGCGCACCGGCGACGACGAACCCGAGATGATCCGATGGCTCAGTTGGGGTAAAGAGAATTTTGCAAGAGCTTGCGACGTCGTGCATTTCGAACGCGGCACCAAGCAGCGCTATGGGATTGGCCCGATCGATCAGCACCGGGTTGAGGAGGGGCTGAGGGACTTTCGCACGGCCGCTGCAACACTTGAGAACGCGCTTTCCGAGCGAGACTGGCTGGTCGAAGATTCGGTTTCCTATGCCGACTTTAGAATGGCGACGTTTCTGCCATTCAACGATGTCGCCAGATTGCCGCTCGACGATTATCCTTCGGTCAGTCGCTGGTATCGCCAGCTTGAAGAGATCGACGCCTGGCGCGATCCCTTCAAAGGACTGGATGCGCCTGAATTGTCGCCGGTCCCGGGACGCCCGCATGAACCTCGACCCGAATGATCATGCATCCAAGGTGACACCTCGGCCATTTGCGTAAGCTGCTTGAGTTGGATCCTAATTCCTAATCCAGCGTCCGGCGGAACCGCACCAGCGCCACGCCGGCAAACAGCGCCACGAACACGACCAGCCAGCCTATTTCGGTTGCGACCGCCGGCAGGTCGGCGCCCTTCAGCATCACCGCGCGGATGATGCGCAGGAAATGCGTCAGCGGCAGGATCTCGCCGAAGATCTGCGCCCAGCCAGGCATGCCGCGATAGGGGAACATGAAGCCCGACAACAGGATCGACGGCAGAAAGAAGAAGAAGGTGAGTTGCAGTGCCTGCATCTGCGTGCGCGCCATCGTCGAGATGGTGTAGCCGAGCAGCACCAGCGCCAGCACGAAGACCAGAACCGCCGCAAGCAGCAGCGATAACGACCCGGTGAAGGGAACCCCAAACAGCAGCTTGGCCGCCGCCAGCACCACCGCCACTTGCACGGCGCCGACCACCAGATAGGGCAGCACCTTGCCGAGCATGATTTCGAGCGGGCTGGACGGCATCGCCAGAAGGTTTTCCATCGTGCCGCGCTCGGTCTCGCGCGTCAGCGCGATCGAGGTCATCATCACCATCGTCATCTGCAGGATGACGCCGAGCAGGCCGGGGACGATGTTGTATTGCGAGATGCCTTCCGGATTGTAGCGTCGGTGCACCACCACTTCGAGCTGGCCTCGGGCGGCTTCGGCGGCCGTCTCCTGCATGCCGCGCGCCCTGAGCAGCGCCTGGTTGGCAACGGTGCCGAGCGTCGAAATGGCCCCGCTGGCGACTGCCGGGTCGGTCGCATCAGCCTCGATCAGGATTTGCGGCTGGTCGCCGCGCTCGACTCGCCGGGCAAAGTCGGCGGGAATGGTGACGACGAAGGCGACGTCGCCACGCGCCATCAGGAATTCCGCCTCGGCGGCATTTTGCGCGACATGGTCGAAGCGGTAGTAGCCGGTGGTCTGCAGCGCCGAAACCATGGCTCGCGTGTAAGGATCGCTGCTCATCGCCACCAGGGCTGCCGGCAGGCTCTTCGGATCGTTGTTGATGGCATAGCCAAACAGCACCAGCTGCATCAGCGGCACGCCCAGCATCATGGCGAAGGTGATGCGGTCGCGCCGCATCTGGATGAACTCCTTGATCAGCAGCGCGCCGAGCCTGGCGAGGGAAAAGACGCTGTTTATCCCGTTTTTCATCCCATATTGTCCTTCGAGCCGGACATGAACTGGATGAACACATCCTCCAGGCTGGTCTCGCCCGACGTCACCGTGACGCCCTTGTGGTCTTTCTCGACATCGGCGAGGGCGGCCTGGAGCGCCGTCTTGTCGGAACCGACGACATGCAGCGTCGCGCCAAACGGCGCCACCTGGTCAACACCGGACCGGCCGCTGAGTGCGGCAGCGACCTGGTCGAGCCGCGGACCCTGCACGACGAAGGTCGTCAGCCCGGCATTCCTGACCACCTCGTCGACCGTGCCGGTGGCCAGCATCCTGCCGTAGGAGATGTAGCCGATGCGATGGCAGCGCTCTGCCTCATCCATGTAATGCGTGGAGACCAGCACGGTCAGCCCGCCGCTGGCCAGCCGATGGATCTCGTCCCAGAATTCACGCCGCGCCTTCGGATCGACGCCCGCCGTCGGCTCGTCGAGCAGCAGCAATCTGGGCTTGTGCATGATGCAGGCGGCCAGTGCCAGCCGCTGCTTCCAGCCACCGGACAGCGTGCCGGCCAACTGGTCCTTGCGCGAAGTGAGGCCAAGATCCTCCAGCGTGCTGGCCACATGCTCGTTGAGCGGCTTCAATCCATAGAGCCGCGCCACGAATTCCAGATTTTCGGCGATGGTCAAATCGTCGTAGAACGAGAATTTCTGCGTCATATAGCCGACTTCGCGCTTGATCCTCAGACTGTCGGTGCGGATGTCGAAGCCGAGCACCGTGCCTTCGCCCTCATCCGGCGTCAGCAGGCCGCACATGATGCGGATGGTCGTCGTCTTGCCCGAGCCGTTGGGGCCGAGGAAGCCGACGATCTCGCCCTCGGCCACCGTCATCGTCACATGGTCGACGACGGTCTTGTCACCAAAACGCTTGACCAGGCCGTGGACGTCGATGACGTTCATTTGCCGATATCCGCCAGTTCGACATCGACGATCTGCCCCGGTTGCAGCGCGCCGGCGTCGCCCTCCGGCCGCGCCTCGACCAGATAGACCAGCTTCTGCCGGGTCTCGAGCGAGTAGATCACCGGCGGCGTGAATTCCGGGTCCGGCGACACGTAGCTGACGCGAGCCTTCACGTCCGGCCCGCAGCCTTCGCAATGGACGTTGAGCAGCGTGCCGACTTCCACCGACGAGAACGCGCTTTCCGGCACATAGACGCTGAGCTTCACCGCGCCGTCCGGCAGAATCGAAATGACCGGCGCGGTCGGCCCGGCGGTGTCGCCGGGATAGCGGATCACATCGTTGATGCGGCCGGGCGAAGGCGCCGCCAGCACACGCTTCGACAGCCGCCAGCGCGCTTGCTCCAGCGCCGATTGCGCCTGCCTGACCTGATTGTCGGCGGCCTTGATCGTCTCGGGCCGCGCCGGCAGGCCTCCGACAGCGAGATTGGCTTCCGCCTGGCCGAGCTGCGCGTTGGCAATTTCCAGCGACGCCGAAGCCGTATCATGATCGGCCTGGGTGCCAGTGCCGCGTTTGAACAAATCGCTGGCGCGGGTGTATCTGCGTTTGGCGTCGGCGGCTTGCGCCTTGGCCATGTCGACCTGCGCCTTGAGCACCTCAATCTCTTCCGGCCGCTTGCCGACCTGCAGGTCGGCAAGTTGCGCCTGGGCCTGGGCAAGGGCCGCCTCGGCTTGCGCGACGGCTATTTTTGCGTCGGCGCTTTCCAGCGTCACCACTGGCGTGCCCGGCGCGACGCGATCGCCGCGCTTGACCGAAATCGTCTCGACCTGCGCCACCTCGATCGGCGCGAGCAGCACATAGTCGCCCTCGACATAGCCGACGGCGAGCGGCGCCGCCGGTGCGCAGGTGCTGAAAAGCAGGGCGGCGAGCGGCACAGAGCAGAGGAAACTCATGATCTACGATCCTTCCGGTCGGTTAAGTGACGCCGAGCCAAAATCGCGCCGAGATTATCCGTCACTGCCGCCGCGATCTTGGTGGCCTCGGCGTCGCCGATCGCGCGCCAGCCCATGCGGCGCATCACCGCCTCGCGGCCGATGCGGAAATAGACGACCTGGCCGATCAGCGTGAACACGGTGAGTCGGGTAGCCTCGCTTTCGGCCGCCTCGCCCGTCGCCTGCTCCCAGATCAGGCAGAGCCGGCGATGCGTCGGCTCGAACACGCCGTCATAGATGCGGTCGAGTGCCGCCGTCGGATGCGATAGCTCACGCAGGACGAACTGCACGATCTCCCCGGCCTCCGGCCTTGCCACGATGAAAGCTACCATCCGCTCCAGCGCGGTGAACAGTTGTGCCCGCGCCGCTTCGGGGTCGCCCGTTTCTGGTTCGCCCGTTTCTGATTCGCTTGGCCCCTGCAGATTGCCGATCGCCTGGCCGGCAATGGTCTGGATGGTGTCGACGATATAGTCGGCCGCAGCGTTGCGAAGCCCTTCCTTGCCGCCGAAATGATAGGCGATCGAGCCGATATTGGCCCTGGCCTCAGCCGCGATCTCGCGCGTCGAAGTGCCGTCGAAACCCTGGCGTCCGAACAGCTTCAGCGCTGCGCGAACAAGTGCCGCGCGCGTCATCTCGGCGGGGGATGCGTCTCGCTGCGGAATTTTGGCGTTTGTCGGTTTGCTCATACCAAACATTTAATCAATCGAATGATTAAAGTCAACACTAGTCTGTGTCCATCTTGCCATCTCCAGCCGCACGCGCTTTAGTGCGGAGCCATGGTCAAGGAAATCGAGCGCAAGTTCCTGGTCTCCGGCGATGGCTGGCGGGATCTGGTCGAAGCGGACATCCGCATTCGCCAGTTCTATCTCGTTGCCGCGCCCGACCGCTCGATCCGCGTGCGCATCAGCGACGGCGCCTCGGCAAAGCTGACGCTCAAATTCGGCAGCAAGGCCCGCGAACGCGACGAATTCGAATATCCGATCCTTCTGGCGGATGCGGAAGAGATGCTGGCCTTCGCAATCGGTCGTGTCATCGAGAAGACACGCCACCATGTTAGGCATCGCGGCCATCTCTATGAAGTCGATGTCTTCGGCGGGATGCTCAGCGGTCTGGTGGTCGCCGAGCTTGAGACGCCGCAGGACGTGCAGGGCGAAATGCTGCCAGATTGGCTCGGCCGCGAAGTCACCGGCGAGCACAGGTTCTACAACGCGTCGCTCGCCGTCGAGGGAATTCCGGAGATCGCCGCATGAGCTACCGCATCGATCCGCGCCTGCCATTGACTGGCGAGGTCAGGCGCATCCTCGCTGAGGAGATCGGCAAGGCGCTCGTCCATCTGGACGCGGCGCATGACAGGCCGGAGCAGGCGCTGCACAAATGCCGCAGGCGGCTGAAGAAGGTGCGTGCCTTGCTGCGCCTGGTCCGTCCCGGAGACGAAACATTTTGCAGTACCGAGAACCAATGCTACCGAGAGGTGGCTGCCCTGCTTGCCGGCCCGCGAGAGGCGACCGCGCTCGTTGAAACCATCGACCGGCTGGCAAAAGACTTTCCCGAGCAATGCGCTGGTGGCGGTCTCGATGCCGTTCGCGACGCGCTGGTGGCGCGCCAGCACGAATTGCATGGTGGAGTTGGCCTCGGCGCCGCGATAGCTGCCGCGACTGCCGCTTGCGAGGATGGCATCAACCGCATCGATACGTTAGCCTTGCCCGACCAGCCCGAACAGGCCGCCGATGTGCTTGCCGAAGGCGCCCGCATCACTCTGCGTCGCGCCAGAAAGGCGCTGGACAAAGCGGGCTCCCGCAGTGATGCCGACGATTTCCACGATCTGCGCAAGGCGGCAAAGACTCACGGCATGCATCTGTCGCTGCTCGGAAGGCTGTGGCCGACGCCGATCAAGGCCCGGCGCAAGGCGGTCGACGAACTCGGCGAAAAGCTGGGCGAACTGCATGATGTATTCGTCCTGCGCAACCTTCTCGAAGCCGGTGACCGGCCGCTCGGCTCTCCTCAGGAAACGCGACTGCCGAGCAAGCTGTTGAAGCGCTCGGAGAAAAGCCTGAAAAAGACCTGTCTTGCGGCGGCAGCCGATCTGTTCGGCGATAGGCCCAGGCGCTCGACAAAAAAACTCGCGCGCAAGGCGCGCACCGGTCTGGCCGCCGCGCCGCACGAAGACGCCAGCGCGCCCGGCGCCGCTGCCTGACGCGGTGCTTGCGTCCGTCCGACATCGCTGACGATGAGGAGAGGGTTAGACCTCTCCCGGCGCGGCATTCTTCAACTGCGCTCGCGCGTCCCTGATCGAGGCGGCGTATGTCACCAGCGGCCGTTTGACGCCGTGGTTGATCAGCATGCGGCGTGTCTGCGGCGAAGCGCCTGATATGATGAAGCGAACGCCGGCGCGCCTCGCCTTGTGGGCAGCGCTCTCGATGACGTTGGCCGCCGTTGAATCGAAGAATGGCACGGCCGAGCAGTCGAGGATGAAGTTCTTGCGCTGGTCGGCGATGCGGTCCAGCACCGTGGCGACGGTCGAGGCGGCGCCGAAGAAGAAGGCGCCGGAAATCCGGTAGACGACGGTGTCGGCATCGCTGGCCTCGCTGGAATCGTATGCGTTTGCGGCGCCGGTTCTGTCGGCGACATCGTCCTGCACCAGTCCCTGATCCGGCTCAACCGCAATGCTCTTGGCCATGCGGTCGATGAACAGGATCGAGCCCAGCGCGAAGCCGACGACGATGCCTTCGGTGAGATCGCGGAAGATGACGATCAGGAAAGTCGCCATCAGCACCAGCGCGTCGCCGCGCGAGGCACGCAGCAGCGTGGCAAAGGCCTGCTTCTCGAACATGTTCCAGCACACCACCGCCAGCACGCCGGCAAGGGCTGCAAGCGGGATGTAGCCGGCCAGCGGCGCCGCCACCAGCATCAGGGCAAGCAGGAGGGCCGAGTGGATCATGCCCGAAACCGGTCCATGCGCGCCGGCCCGCACATTGGTCGCCGTGCGGGCTATGGTGCCGGTGGTGCAGATGCCGCCGAACAGGGCGGACGCGATGTTGGCGAAGCCTTGCGCGACGAGTTCGCAGTTGGAGCGGTGCCGCCTTCCTGTCATGCCGTCGGCGACCACCGCCGACAGCAGCGATTCGATCGCGCCGAGCAGCGCAAAGGCTAGGGCGTCTGGCAGGACGTCGACTATCCTGTCGAAGCTGATCGGCGGAAAGGCCGGCATTTGCAGGCTGCGCGGGATACCGCCGAAGCGCGTGCCGATCGTTTCGGCAGGCAGCGAAAACAGCGCCACGACAAGCGACGCCAGACCGATGGCGATCAGCATGGCGGGCCATTTCGGCCGCCACCGTTTCATCAGGGCAATGGCGACGATGGTCAGCAGAGCGACGAAGGTGGCGGCGAGATTGATCGTGCCGGCCGCCTCGCCGATCGCCATCAGCTTCGGCACCAGCGGTCCAGGTTCTTTGCCGGCGAGTTTTAGCCCGAACAGCTCGACGATCTGGCCGGAGAAGATGATGATGGCGATGCCGGCGGTGAAGCCGACGGTCACCGGATAAGGAATGAATTTGATGTAGGTGCCAAGCCTGAGGTAGCCGATGACGAGCAGCAAGACGCCGGCCATCATCGTCGCCAGCAGCAACCCGTCGACGCCGACCCGTGCCACGGTTGCCGCCATCAGCACGATAAAGGCGCCCGCCGGCCCGCCGATCTGGAAACGGCTGCCGCCCAGCGCCGAGACGAGGAAACCGCCAATGATGGAAGTGTAGAGCCCGCGCTCCGGAGACACGCCCGATGCGATCGCGATCGCCATCGACAGCGGCAGCGCCACGATGGCCACGGTCAGTCCGGCGATGGCATCGGCCTTGAAGTGCTCTGATGTGTAGCCTTCGCGCAGCACCGTCGCCAGCTTCGGCGTGAACAGTTCGGAAAATGTCGGCTGCGCCGGTTGATGAATTGCCCGTCGGGTTCGATGCATGGACTGCCTTCCGCTCCTGATGCATGCCGCCAAAGTGCACAGCGGCCGCGCATAAAACCAAGCAAGCGGCGGGATCGTCGGCAGGACTGTCGGCGGTCGCCGTCGCGACTCTATTTCGGCTCAGCCTGGCGGGTTCTGCGGCACGACCGGCTTGAGGCGCACCCCCCTGCCGCCGCGCTCGCTGGCCTGGTTCTCGCCGATCAGCTCCACGCCGGCCTCGTCGAGGGCCTGGATGACCTTCATCAGTGTATTGACCACGCCCCTGACCACGCCGTCGCTCGCTTCCATGCGCTGAATGGTTGGAAGCGAAACCCCGGCGCGCTCGGCGAGCGTCTTCTGATCGATGCCGGCCAGCGCCCTTGCGGCGCGCATCTGCGCGGCAGTGATCATCGGCTAAAAACCCCCGTCTGAGTCTGCATTCCCATGTATAATACTATCATTGTGATGGTTCAAGCATCATCATGCACATATCAAACATGTACACACGGCCCGGTTGCATCCTGGCGAGCTTGCGCCTGCTGGACCAGCACGCCCCAGCCGCCGCAACTTAAAGGAGAATTGGCGAATCGTCGTTCGGAATGGGCGGTTCAGGCGCCGGCGGTCTGCCCGCGCCATCGCTGGAACGCCCATGCGGCCAGCCAGCACAGCATTGCCCAGGCGAAGCCGGCGCACCAGCCGGCCAGCACGTCCGATGGCCAATGAACGCCGAGATAGACGCGGCTGATGCCGACCAGCAGTGTTGTCAGCACGGCAAGTCCCAGCACATAGATCTGGGTCGTTCGCCCAGGCAGGAAACGCGACGCCATGCTGCCCAGCGTCAAATATGTCACCGCCGACAGCATCGCATGGCCGCTTGGAAACGAAAGCGTCGCCACGTCGGCAAGATGCGAGACCAGGTCGGGGCGCGGCCGATCGATTCCGAGCTTCAGCGTGCTCGACAGGGCCTGCCCGCCCGCCACCGCGACGAAGACCAGAAACGCTGCTCCCGGCTTGTGGATCAGCAGCAGATAGACAATCACCGCCGCTGTGATCAGCCCGAGCACGATGGCGCTGCCGAGGCTGGTAATGTCGCGCATCGCCCCTTCCAGCCATGGCGGTCCGATCGGATTGTCGGGCTGTCCCGCTTCACGGAAGGCGAGCATGATTTCCGTGTCGAAGGCGTGCGGCGTGGTGTCCCGCGCCACCTCCATCAGCTCCTCGAACCCCCACAGTCCGCCGGCGATGACCAGTCCGGCCAACAGCACCGGGAATTCGATCCAGTTGAGCAGCTTGTTTGCGGTATTCTTCATCGGGCCAATCGTCCTACAGCGCCGCGCGTCCTTTTGGACGCAAAGGACGCTGTAGCACTTTGATTTGGCGCATGATCCTTTCCGAAATCGATTCCGATTTTCGGGGTCATGCGCAACTACAGTTTTTGCAGATAGGGTCCGAGCGTGATCAGCGCCACCGCTGCGACGGCGAGCACGATGCCGGTCGCCTGCAACGAATTGACGCGCTCGCCGAAGAACACCAATGCCACCACGTTCACCGACACCAGTTGGATCACCGCCGACAGGCTGAACGACACCGACATGCCGAATTCACGGATCAGCCTCAGCATGATCAGATTGCCCGCTGAATAGAGCGCCAGTGTCAGAACGATCTTGCCGAGGCTCGGCGCCAGCCCCCATTGCTTGGCCGCCGTCGCCGCCAGCAGGAAGATCACCGTCGAAATGCCGAGCTGCCCCAGTCCCCAGAAACTCACTTTTTCGTTCCTCCCGACGCAGTGCTTGCGCGCCTGCCGCAGATCTTGTTTCGGAAGCGTCGGTCGCGGTCAAGCGGCCTGATCAAAGACATGAGATCGGGCTGGAAATTGGTCGGCAACGTCATCAAACTGTGATCTGCTGGCGATACGCGGTCAGTCAAGCAACACGCTCCAGCCATCCCAAAGAGCCAGAGGCAAGCCCCATGACTGAACATCGCCCCGACGCCCATTTCCGCACCAGCCTGCTCGAGGAAAACGATGGGCCAGGAACCAATCCCACCAACAACCAGACGATGGGCGAAATCATCGCCGCGCGATTCTCGCGCCGTGGTTTTCTGCAGGGATCGCTCGCGGCAACCGCCATCGCCGCCACCGTCAGCCCGCTCGCGCTGATCCTCGCCGACGATGCCCGCGCCGGAGGCGGCTCGGTCTTCAGTTTCGACGAGGTCGAGGCAGGCGTCGACGACAAGCACCATGTCGCCGCCGGCTACGACGCCGACGTGCTGTTGCGCTGGGGCGATCCGCTGTTTGCCGATTCGCCGGAATTCGATCCGACAAAACAGTCGGCGCAGGCCCAGGAAAGACAGTTTGGCTACAACAACGACTATGTCGGCTATCTCCCGATAGACGGCTCGGCCGAGCACGGCCTGCTGGTGGTCAACCACGAGTACACCAATCCGCATCTGATGTTCCCGGGCCTTGTCAGCATCGTCGATGGCGAGGCCAAGCAGGCCCCACTGAGCAAGGAACAGGTCGATATCGAGATAGCCGCGCATGGCGGCACCATCGTCGAAATTCGCAAGGTATCAGGCAAATGGCAGGTGATGCGCGACGGCAAGCTCAATCGCCGCATCACCGCCAACACCGAGATGGCGCTGTCCGGCCCCGTCGCCGGCCACGACCGGGTCAAGACCAGTGCCGATCCGACCGGCACGAAGGTCTTCGGCAGCGTCAACAATTGTGCCGGCGGCGTCACGCCCTGGGGCACCTACATCATGGCCGAGGAAAACATACACGGCTATTTCTCGGGCGAGCTGCAGGAAGGTCACAAGGAAGCCGCCAACTACAAGCGCCTGGGGATTCCCGACGGCTCCTATGAATGGGCTGCGCATTACGACCGCTTCGATATCGGCAAGGAGCCGAACGAGCCGAATCGCTTCGGCTGGATCGTTGAGGTCGACGTCAACGATCCGACCTCGGTGCCGCGGAAGCGCACTGCCATGGGCCGTTTCAAGCATGAGGGCGCCGAATCGATCGTCGCCAAGGATGGCCGTGTGGTGTTCTACCAAGGTGACGACGAGCGTTTCGACTATGCCTACAAATTCGTCACGGCCGGCAAGTTCAACGCCGAGGACCGCGCCGCCAACATGGATCTTCTCGACGACGGCACGCTCTACGTCGCCAAATTCGCCGAGGACGGTACCCTGGAATGGCTGCCGCTGGTTCACGGCCAGGGTCCGTTGACCGCCGAGAACGGCTTTGCCAGCCAGGCCGACGTGCTGATCGGGACAAGGCTTGCCGCCGATCTTCTCGGCGCCACCAAGATGGACCGCCCCGAGGATATTCAGCCCCACCCGACGACCGGCAAGGTCTACGTCATGCTGACCAACAATTCGAAGCGCAAGACGGAGCAGGTCGACGCCGCCAACCCGCGCGCCGAAAACGCCTTCGGCCACATCATCGAGATTGTCGAGGACGGTGGCGATTTCACTGCCACCAAGGGCAAGTGGGAAATCATGTTGAAATGCGGCGATCCCTCGGTGGCCGAAGTCGGCGCTACTTTCTCGACCGCAACCACCGCCAATGGCTGGTTCAGCATGCCGGACAATTGCGCCATCGATGCGGCCGGCCGGCTCTGGGTGTCGACCGATGGCCAGGGCCCGAAGGCGACCGGCCGCACCGATGGCCTGTGGGCGGTCGACACCGAAGGCGAGGCGCGGGCGACCTCGAAGCTGTTCTTCCGCGTGCCGATCGGCGCCGAACTCTGCGGCCCGCTGTTCACGCCCGACGACCAGACCGCCTTCGTCGCGGTCCAGCATCCGGCCGATGGCGGCGAGGACTGGGAGGCTTTTGGCCGTCCCTCCTATTATGAGGACCCATCGACCCGCTGGCCTGACTTCAAGCCCGATATGCCGGTGCGGCCGTCGGTCGTCGCCATCACCAAACAGGGCGGTGGCAAAATCGCGGTCTGAATCACTGCAAGGCGCTAGCAGCGCCAAGGAAGGATTTCGTCGATACGAAATCCTTCCTTTTCCTGATGCGCGGGAATGCGCCTGATGGGCTCATTCGGCGCGCTGAACCACGGCCACGTTCATCATGCTTCTCAACCTGAAGCCAATGGACTCGTATAATCCGATGGCCGTGGTGTTGCTGGCAAAGGCGTGGAGATAGGGAACTTCGCCGCGCGCCGCTATCTGGTTTGCCACGAACAGCGACAGCAGCCTGCCCAGGCCACCGCCCCGAAATTCCGGATGTGAGCACACCCCGCTAAGTTCGGTATAGCCGGGTTGCTTCATGCGTTCGCCGGCCATCGCCGCAAGTCGGCCCTCGATCTTCACACCCCAAAAATCGCCGAGGCTCAAGGCTTCGAGCGTGAATGGGCCAGGCTTGGTGACCAATGCCAAGGCGAGCATCTCAGCTGCATCGTCTCGCGTCAGACGTTGCACGCGCTTGTCTGAGACCATCTGCAATGGCCGCTCGGCAATCATCTGAACCCCGGGCGCGGTCGAAGTCGCCGAAAATTCCGCGGGCAGAGCAATGGCGTCCACCTGAAGCAGGATCGCACTCTCGCCTGGGGAGACAAGTTTTCCGAGCGCCTGCAGGCTTTCCGCATCGTCCGCGGCACTGGCGGCGAAGGGAGCTATCGAGGGCCGATACCGCATGGCGAGGTCGTCACCTTGCGCGAAGGCTTGGTGTCGCGTCCGAAGCGCGCTCCACACGGGACGGTCAAGCAGGTATTTCATCGCGTGGCACTTCCGGCTTCTTTACACGACGGTCGAGAGGCGCCGCGGCGAGGCCGTCCTCGATGGCGGCCAGCTGATCAAGAAGCGGCCCAGAAAGATCCGCGCACAGATCCGCGACGGCATTCTCGATGCGCGGCCAGACGTCGTGCTTTGCAACATCGACCAGCCGCTGGCCGTGTAGGGTGAGGCAGACAATCCTGCGCCGCTGGTCATCATCCGATGGACTGACCTCGACCAGTCCCAATTCGGCCAGAAGCGACACGCTCCGCGTTACACCTGGCTGTGCGACCCCGAGGGATTGCGCCAGTTCCCCGACTGGCAGCGGGCCCAGCCTGTCGAGCGCAGCCAGCAGCGGGTACTGGCTCGACTGAACCGGCACATCGAGGCAGTCGAGCAGGCGCTGCGTATCCGCCTGCAATTGCTCGCCAATACGCTTCAGCCTGCTGCCCAGGCACAGGAAGCCAAGGGACCTTACGACGTCTTCCATAATCAACCTGCCAGCCAATTGATAACACGATATATAACATTATATGGAAATCAAGCGCCGCCATCGCACGGCCGCTTTCAAGCGTCGTCACCAGATTTGGTCGTCTTGGGTCGGGAACATCGCTCGGATGCTGGCGCTGCGTCGCCTGGGCAGGCCGTTCGGTCAGTTCCGCAGCCGGTAGCCGGTCCTGAAAATCCACGCGACGATCGCTATGCAGATAAGCAGGAAAACCACGGTCATGCCGAGGCTGATGCCGATCGAGACGTCGGACTTGCCGTAGAAACTCCAGCGAAAGCCGCTGACCAGATAAAGGACAGGGTTGAATAGCGTCACCGTGCGCCAGGTGCCGGGCAGCATGTCGATCGAATAGAAGCTGCCGCCAAGGAAGGTAAGCGGCGTGATGATAAGCAGCGGCACCAGCTGCAGCTGCTCGAAGCTCTTCGCCCAGATGCCGATGATGAACCCGAACAGGCTGAAGGTCACCGACGTCAGCACCAGGAAGGAGAGCATCCAGAACGGATGCTCGATGGTCAGCGGCACGAACAGCGACGCGGTCCCCAGGATGATCAGGCCGAGTATGATCGACTTGGTCGCCGCACCCCCGACATAAGCGATGATGATCTCCAGATAGGACACCGGCGCCGACAGCAGCTCGTAGATCGAGCCGACGAATTTCGGGAAATAGATGGCGAAGGAGGCGTTGGAGATCGACTGCGTCAGCAGCGACAGCATGATCAGCCCCGGCACGATAAAGGCGCCGTAGCTGATGCCGTCGATCTCGGTGATGCGCGAGCCGATGGCCGAGCCGAAGACGACGAAATAGAGCGATGTCGAGATGACCGGCGAGACAATGCTCTGCAGCACGGTCCGAAAGGCGCGCGCCATCTCCATTTTGTAGATCGCCCAGACGGCTCGCAGGTTCATGCGCCCTTCCTCACCAGGTTGACGAAGATCTCCTCGAGCGAGCTGTTTTGCGTGTCGATATCGCGGAACTGGATGCCGGCCGTCTCAAGGTCGCGCAGCAGCGAGGCGACGCCCGGCCGCTCGCTCTGGTTGTCATAGGTGTAAGTCAGTCGATCACCGTCCGGCGAAAGCTCCAAAGCGTAGCGCGACAACGTCTCGGGTATGGTGGCGAGCGGGCTGCGCAATTCCACCAACAGCCGTTTGCGGCCGAGTGTGCGCATCAGTTGCACCTTGTCCTCAACCAGCACGATCTCACCGCGATTGATGACGCCGACGCGGTCGGCCATCGCCTCGGCCTCCTCGATATAGTGCGTGGTCAGGATGATGGTGACGCCATCCTCGCGCAGCCGGCGCACCATCGCCCACATGTCCTGACGCAGCTCGACGTCGACGCCGGCTGTCGGCTCGTCGAGGAACAGCACCCTCGGTTCGTGCGACAGCGCCTTGGCGATCATCAGCCGCCGCTTCATGCCGCCGGACAGGGTGATCGCCTTGGCGTCCTTCTTGTCCCACAACGACAGGTCGCGCAGCACTTTCTCGACAAAGGCGTGATTGGCCGGCTTGCCGAACAGGCCGCGGCTGTAGTTGACCGTCGCCCACACGCTCTCGAACGCGTCGATGGTCAGTTCCTGCGGCACCAGCCCGATGAGGCTGCGTGCGGCGCGATAATCCCGGCTGATGTCGTGGCCGTCGACGCTGACCGTGCCCGACGAGCGGTTGACGATACCGCAGACGATCGAGATCAGCGTCGTCTTGCCGGCGCCGTTCGGCCCGAGCAGCGCAAAAATCTCGCCGCGCTCGATATCGAGGTTGATCTCCTTCAGCGCTTTGAAACCGGCGGCGTAGGTCTTGGTGACCCCGGAAATGGAAATGATCGATGGCATGGTTGAAAAACGGCTGCTTGAAAGGAGGTCTGTTGATTTTAGTCCGCTGAATGTCGGTGCGCGCGGCCGGAAGTCAATGGCACTCCTGACATTCTGGACATCGGCGCATCCACCGCTGCGCGGTCCTGCGGCGTTCCGCCTCGCGTGACGCCACGCCGCTTTGACCGCCTGGCGCATCCGGCCTATCTTCCCTGACATAGCAGCAGCCGGAGCCCGCCATGGACCCGCTCATCCTTTCGCGCATTCAGTTCGGCGCTAACATCTCGTTCCATATCCTGTTTCCGGCTATCACCATCGCGCTTGGCTGGATGCTGCTGTTCTTCAAGCTTCGCTACAACGCCACCGGTGATACCGCCTGGATGCGCGCCTATTTCACCTGGGTGAAGGTGTTCGCGCTGTCCTTTGCCATGGGCGTGGTTTCGGGCGTCACCATGAGCTTCCAGTTCGGCACCAACTGGCCGGGCTATATGGAGACCGTCGGCAACATCGCCGGCCCGCTGCTCGCCTATGAGATACTCACCGCCTTCTTCCTCGAGGCGGCGTTCCTCGGCATCATGCTGTTCGGCTTCCGCCGCGTTTCCAACCGCATCCACACGCTGGCAACCGTGCTGGTGGCCGGCGGCACCACCCTGTCCGCCTTCTGGATCATCGCGCTCAATTCATGGATGCAGACGCCGGTCGGCTTCGAGATGCGCGACGGCGTAGCCCACGCTACCGACTGGTGGGCGATCGTCTTCAACCCGTCCATGCCCTACCGGCTCGTCCACATGCTGCTTGCCTCCGGCCTGACGGTTTCGTTCCTGATCGCCGGCCTGTCGGCGCTGCGCTATCTCTATGGCGACCGTTCGGAATCGATGTGGAAGGCCTTGCGCACCGGTGTTTTCACCGCGGCGATCCTGATCCCCATCCAGATCTTCGCCGGCGACCAGCATGGCCTCAACACGCTCGAGCATCAGCCGCAGAAGATCGCCGCCATGGAGGCCAACTGGAACACCGGCCCCAACGTGCCGCTGGTCCTTTTCGCGCTTCCCGACGAGGCGGCAAGGGAGAACAAATACGAGATCACCATCCCCGATGGCGCCAGCCTCATCCTCAGGCACAGCGCCAGCGGCGTCGTGCCGGGGCTGAACGACTATGCCGGCAACCACCCGCCGGTGTTCCCGGTGTTCTGGGCTTTTCGCATCATGGTCGGCACCGGCGTCCTGATGCTCGTCGTCTCCTGGTCGGCCGCCTTTTTCCTCAAGCGCCGGCACAGCCTGCCGAGACCGCTGGCGCTGGTGATGGTGCCGATGGCGCTGTCCGGCTGGCTGGCGACGCTGGCTGGCTGGTACACCACCGAGATCGGCCGCCAACCGTGGCTGGTCACCGGCGTGCTGAAAACTGTCGATGCCGTCGGCCCGGTCGCCGGCAGCCAGGTCGCGCTGTCGCTTGCGGTCTATCTCATCCTCTATGCGCTGCTTCTGATCGCCTATCTCGGCGTGCTGGTCTACCTGGCGCTGAAGGCGGCGAAGGACGGCGATGCCTCGCCGCTGCCGGGCGTTCTCGACGCGCCGCTGTCGCAGCCGGCGGCGAAATAGGAGAACGGCGATGACCCTCGACTGGCCGACATTGCTCCCCCTCATCTTCGCCGGCCTGATGGGCCTTGCCATCCTGATCTACGTCATCCTCGACGGCTTTGATCTCGGTATCGGCATCCTGTTCGCAGCCGCCGGGGACGCCGAGCAGGACACGATGATCGCCGCAATAGGCCCGTTCTGGGACGCCAACGAGACCTGGCTGGTACTGGCCGTCGGCCTGCTGCTGGTCGCCTTCCCGCTGGCGCACGGCACCATCCTCACCGCGCTCTACATTCCGGTCTTCCTGCTCCTTGTCGGCCTGATCCTGCGCGGCGTTGCCTTCGATTTCCGGGCCAAGGTGCCGGCCGGTCACAAGCATCGCTGGAACCGCATCTTCTTCCTGGGCTCGGTCATCGCTTCGCTGGCGCAGGGCTACATGCTGGGGATCTATGTGCTGGGCCTTGATGTCGGCCCCGGCGGCATGGCCTTCGGCGCGCTGGTGGCGCTCTGCCTTGCCGCCGCCTATGCGGCGATGGGCGCGGCCTGGGTCATCTACAAGACGGAAGGCGAATTACAGAAGAAGGCAGTGCTATGGCTGCGCCGGGCGCTGGTGCTGACCGCGCTCGGCATGGTCGCCGTCTCGCTGGCCACGCCGCTCGCCAGTCCGCGCATCTTCGACAAATGGTTCGTCTGGCCGGCCATGCTCTATTTGTCGCCGCTGCCGGTCCTGTCGGCGGTGCTGTTCGCGGGGCTGTGGCGGCAGACCTTCCATCTGCCTAAGGCCGGCGACCGCCATGCGCTGACGCCGTTCCTGACGCTGGCCGCCATCTTCACGCTGGGCTTTGCCGGCCTCGCCTGGTCGTTCTATCCCTTCGTCGTGCCCGACAGGCTGACTATCTGGCAGGCGGCGTCCGCGCCGGAAAGCCTCGCCATCATCCTGGCTGGCACGGTGGTGGTGCTGCCGATCATCATTTTCTATTCGTTCTATGCCTACCGCGTCTTCGGCGGCAAGGCGACGGATCTGACCTACGACTGACAGGTAAACCGCCGAACTGCACAATATTTAGGCAGCCTGCTGGTCCGGCGGCATCGGCTCGTGACGGCCTTGCCAATCCCACCTTGCCAATCCCGCCGGGAAAGTCCGATTCGCAGCGATTTCGATGGTTTGGCATGTCTGTTGCTTTGCCCTGGCGACCAATTGGGTTTGTCCAGTCAAAGGGAAAGATAATGAACCGTCGCAATGTCTGCATGCTGGCCTTCGCCGCCGCCGTTGGAATGGCCATGGCTTCGTCTCCGCAGGCGCGGGCCGACGCCTTGAGCGACATCGCGGCGCGTGGCACCGTCCGCATCGCCGTTCCACAGGATTTCCCGCCCTTCGGCAGTGTCGGCGCCGACATGACGCCGCAAGGCTACGACGTCGACATCGCCAACCTGATTGGCGAAAAGCTCGGCGCCAAGGTCGAGATCGTCCCGGTCACCAGCGCCAACCGCATTCCCTATCTCCAGACCAACAAGGTCGACCTGGTCATTTCCAGCCTCGGCAAGAATCCCGATCGCGAGAAGGTCATCGACTTTTCCGAAGCCTATGCTCCGTTCTACAACGGCGTGTTCGCTCCGGCAGACGTCGCCGTCGCAAAAGCGGAAGACCTCGCCGGCAAGACCGTTGGCGTCACCCGCGGCGCGATCGAAGATCTCGAACTGACCAAGGTTGTGCCGGCGAGCGTCGAGATCAAGCGCTACGAGGACAATAACGGCACTATTTCCGCTTTCCTTTCGGGCCAGGTCGAGGTGATCGCGACCGGGAATGTCGTCGCCGCCGCCATCCTCGAAAAGAACCCGCCCAAGCGGCCGGAGCTCAAGTTCCTGATCAAGAACTCGCCTTGCTACATCGGCATGAACAAGGAGCAGCCGGCGTTGATGGCCAAGATCAACGGCATCATCGCCGCCGCCAGGTCCGATGGCGCCCTCAACGCGATTTCGCAAAAATGGCTGAAGGTGGACCTGCCGACTGAGCTGTGATCGGCGCGTGTGGCTGAGGTCGGATAGCAAGACATGACCTATCAGTTCGATTTCGGCTGGCTGATCGGTTCTCTGCCGGTGCTGCTCAAGGGCATCCGGATCACCGTGCAGCTCATCCTCATCGGCGCGGTGTTCGGCGTGGCATTGGGCATTGCATGCGCCTGGGTGCGGGCGCTGGGGCCGAAATGGCTAAAACCCGTCGTCGCAACCTACGTCGAGCTGATCCGCAACACGCCCTTCCTCATCCAGCTGTTCTTCATCTTCTTCGGCCTGCCGTCGCTTGGCATCAGGATGTCGGAACTGACCGCCGCCAACCTCGCCATGATCGTCAACCTCGGCGCCTACAGCTGCGAGATCATCCGCGCCGGCATCCAGGCCACGCCGCGCGGCCAGTTCGAGGCCGGCGCCAGCCTCGCCATGACCCCGTTCCAGACCTTCTGGCACGTGGTTCTGGTCCCGGCGCTGCAGCGCATCTGGCCTGCGCTGTCGTCGCAGATCGTCATCGTCATGCTGGGTTCGGCCGTCGTTTCGCAGATTGCCGCCGAGGACCTGACCTTCGCCGCCAATTTTATCCAGTCGCGCAATTTCAGGGCCTTCGAAACCTACATCGTCTCCACTTTGATCTACCTGGCCCTCGCCATCCTGCTGCGCCAGCTGCTGGCCGGCCTGGGCTGGATGCTGTTCCCGAGGAAGGCGTCGCGATGACACAGGCGCCATGACCGAGTTCAGCTTCTGGGACATCCTGCGCAACCTGCTTCTGGCCGCCCGCTGGACCGTTGTCCTCTCGCTGGTCTCCTTCATCGGTGGCGGCATCGTTGGCGCGGCCCTGCTTTTCCTGCGCATCGGCGGCCGGCATTCGGCGCGGTTTCTGTCACGCGGCTACATCCAGCTGTTTCAGGGCACGCCGCTCCTGATGCAGCTCTTTCTCGCTTTCTTCGGTCTTGGCTTGTTCGGCATCGACGTTCCCGCCTGGCTTGCCGCCTGTGTCGCGCTCATCCTGTGGACCGCCGCCTTCCTTGCCGAAATCTGGCGTGGCTGCGTCGAGAGCATTGCCAAGGGCCAATGGGAGGCGTCCGCCAGCCTCGGCATGGGTTATCTCCAGCAGATGCGCTACGTCATCCTGCCGCAGGCGCTGAAAGTGGCGGTGCCGCCGACCGTCGGCTTCTCGGTGCAGGTGGTGAAGGGCACCGCGCTCACCTCGATCATCGGCTTCGTCGAACTGTCGAAGGCCGGTTCGATCGTCACCAACGCGACGTTCCAGCCGTTCACCGTCTATGGCCTGGTCGCGCTCATCTACTTTGCTTTGTGCTGGCCGCTGTCGAAATCCAGCCAGCTCCTGGAAAGGAAGCTCAATGTCGCTCATCGCAATCACTGAGGTGAAGAAGCGCTTCGGCGACAACGAGGTGCTGAAGGGGATTTCCATCGACGTCGCGCCGGGCGAGGTCGTCGCCATCATCGGCAAGAGCGGTTCGGGCAAGTCGACGCTGCTGCGCTGCATCAACGGGCTGGAGACCATCGATGAAGGCTCGATCGTCGTCGCCGGCGCCCAGTTCCTGCCCGACGAGGTGCATCTCAAGGCGCTGCGCCTGAAGGTCGGTATGATTTTTCAGCAATTCAACCTGTTTCCGCATCTCACCGCCGGCGGCAATGTCATGCTGTCGCAGATGGTGGTGAAGAAGACGCCGAAGAAGGACGCCGAGGCGGTCGCGCGAAAAATGCTCGACCGCGTCGGTCTCGCCCACAAGTTCGATGCGTTGCCGGACGAATTGTCCGGCGGCCAGCAGCAGCGCGTGGCGATCGCCCGGGCGCTTGCCATGCAGCCCATCGCGCTGCTATGCGACGAGATCACCTCGGCGCTCGATCCCGAGCTCGTCGCCGAAGTGCTGGCCGTCGTCAAGGAATTGGCGGCGGAAGGCATGACGCTGGTGATGGTCACCCACGAGATGCGCTTTGCCCGCGACGTCTGCTCGCGCGTCGTCTTCATGCATCAGGGCCGCGTCCACGAGATCGGCGCCCCCGAGGACGTTTTTTCCAATCCCAGGACGCCGGAGCTCCGGCAGTTTCTGGGCGTGCAATAAGCTGTGTTGATATCCAGGTGATGCCGGCCTGCACCCGGCGGTACTCGCGTACCCGAAAGTACGCTCCGTTCCGGTTCTCGGAATCCACCATTTTCGGCGCGGCCTGACCTGTACCTCACCACAGCGTCCATTAGGACGCACTAGGTACACACTGGCAAAAGATCAGCTCTTGTTGCCGGCCAGCACCAGCACCGGCTTGTCGCTGTAGCGGTCTGGGAATAGCGTCTTCAAATTCTCGACCTTGGGCAGGTCGTTGTAGACGATGTAGGGATAGGTCGGGTTCAGCGTCAAAAAGTCCTGGTGGTAGTCCTCGGCCGGATAGAATTTTTTCCCCGTTTCCAGCGTGGTCACGATCGGCTCCGGAAACACGTTGGCCTTGTCGAGCTGGGCGATATAGCTCTCGGCGATCTTCTTGTGCGCGTCGCTTTCGGCAAAGATCGTCGAACGGTATTGCGGGCCGCGGTCCGGACCCTGGTAGTTCAGCTGCGTCGGGTTGTGCGCGACCGAGAAATACACCTGCAGCAACTGGCCGTAAGTGACTTTGGACGGCTCGTAGATGATCTCGACGGCCTCGGCATGCCCGGTCCGGCCGGTGCCGACCGTCTCGTAGACGGCGGTGTCCTTGTCGCCGCCGGCATAGCCGGAGACGGCGCTGGTCACGCCCTTGACGTGCTGGAACACGCCTTGCACGCCCCAGAAGCAGCCGCCGGCGAAGATCGCCCTGGCGGTGCCGGCGGCGGGTTTTTCGTCCATCTCCGGTGGCGGGATCACCACCGCCGCCTCGGCCGAGATCGCCGGCGTCTGCCACAAGGCGGCGCCAGCCGCCGCGAGCATCAGCGCCGCAAGCGCGCCCCAGGCGACGTTGGTCAATCGTTTCGCGGCGGTTCTTTCAATGCCGGCCATCTCTGATCTCTCCTGCATTAGGTTTTCGACTATACGACAGATAGGTTCGTCGCGGTTTCACATTGCCGTGCAGGCGTGTGCGTCGGCTGGCCCGACCCCGTTCCGGACGTGGCCTACTTGGCCGTGCCCATTGCGTCGCAGGTCTTGGTCGCCTCGTCCTTCTTCATCGCGTCGGTTTCCATGGCAGCCTTGTCCATGCAGCCCTTCAGCTTTTCGACCGCCATCGGATCCGCGGGCTTCATCGCGTCGGTCGCCGGCTTCATGGCGTTGGTCGCCATCGCATTGGCCGGCTTCATCGCATCTTCGGCGCGGGCAATGCCGCCGGCAAAAAGCGCCGTTGAGCAAAGCGCGAAGGCGAGTGCCGGCAAGGTCAGGCGGGTGAAGGCGGTCATGATGGTCTCCCAGAGTTGGTGGCGCGCCGGAATGGCGATCACATCAGCTCTTCGCCGCCGCCTGGGCCTTCGTTACAGCCATCACCGCTTCGTGATCGCCCATCTCCGCCCGTCCTCGAATTGGCCCACAAATAAAAACGCCGCCCGGTGGCGGGCGGCGTTGTGATTTGCATTGCTTCGATAAGGTCGAGCGTTGCGCCGTTCCGCGTCCAGCGCTACTGCGTAAGCACTGTTTGCGAAGGCCGTTGATTGAAGTCGCATTTGCCGGTCACGGTGTAGAAGAAGTCGGCATTGGACACCGGAGCCGGCACGGGATTTCCGCCGTCCTCCCAGGCCTGCTGGCTGGATTGGCCGCACGGCACCGCGGTGAATATGTCCACCTTCTCGCCGTTCGCGACCTCGACGCCGTCGATGTACAGCCGGTTCGATGTCGCCGAATCGTTGGATTTGAGCACGGGTGGCTTGGGCGGGTTTGCTCTTGCGGCATCCGGCACATCCATCTGCAGAAACAGTGAGTCCATAAGGCTGACATCGATCACCGCGCCGGCGCCGTTCGCGGGATACATGGTGTTGATGCAGGTGGTCAGGTATTTCTTGTTGCCGCTAACCTGGGTGATCGCCCCGGTTGGCAGGTTATTGAAATTCTGCACCGTCTTGGTCGTGCATTTTTGTTCCTGGACCTTCGTCTCCGTCGCTCCATTGACCGTATAGACCGTCGACGTGCCGTAGCCTTTCGGATCACCAAAGTTGTTGTAGACATAGGTGATCTTCATCAACGGGTTGACCGCCGTCTCGATAAATTTCGTGCCGTAGAGCGACACCGTCTTGTTCCAATGGCCCGACACCTTTTGGACCTTGAACGTGGTCTGCACCAGCGCCGGCCTCTTGCGCACCGCCGATGCGACGCCGATCTGCACGGTGTCGACGCGGGCGATCTGCATGAAGTTCGTCGGCATGGCAAAGCTGGCCGAAGCATTGATGCTGGCGGTGCCGTCGGCGGCGACGACGAAGCCGTCGAGCTTGGCGGTGCCTTGCCCGCTATTGGCCGCAAACGACTCCTGCAGTTTCACCTGACGGTCCGCCAATGACGTGCTGGTCGGCAGCGTGGTGATCGCCAGGGTCGCGGCATCGAGCGCATTCTGCATCGAGCCCTTGGTCGCAATGGCCGCGTTATAGTCGACCGAGAGGCCCAGAGCGGCACACATCGGGATAAGCATGATGGCTAGTATCGGCGCTAAGGAGCCGCTCTCGGAACTGAGAAAATGGCTTCCGGACAGTGGCATTTCGTGTTCCCCAAACGGTAACAGGTCGTGGCCTGTCACGCAGGCCGCGAATTATGCCCTAATCTGATGGAGCAAAGTTTAACGACGCTGCGATCGCCGGCGGCTCATGCGGCGCCCGGCCGCTTGCCCGGGCAAGCTGCCCCTGCTAAAGCGCCCGACATGACCACGCCGATCAAGAACATCCGCAATTTCTCCATCGTCGCGCATATCGACCATGGCAAATCCACGCTTGCCGACCGGCTGATCCAGCTGACCGGCGGGCTGGAGCTGCGCGACATGAAGGAGCAGGTGCTGGACTCGATGGATATCGAGCGCGAGCGCGGCATTACCATCAAGGCGCAGACGGTGCGGCTGAAATACCACGCCAGCAATGGCGAGGATTATATCCTCAATCTGATCGACACGCCCGGCCATGTCGACTTCGCCTATGAAGTGTCGCGGTCGCTGGCCGCCTGCGAGGGCTCGCTGCTGGTCGTCGATGCCTCGCAAGGCGTCGAGGCGCAGACATTGGCCAATGTCTATCAGGCCATCGACAACAACCACGAGATCGTCGTGGTGCTGAACAAGGTCGACCTGCCGGCCGCCGAGCCCGAGCGCATCCGCGAGCAGGTCGAGGAGGTGATCGGCATCGATGCCTCCAACGCCGTGCTGATCTCGGCCAAGACCGGGCTCGGCATTCCCGATGTGCTGGAGGCGATCGTCAACGATTTGCCGCCGCCGCGCGAGGGCGACATTGCTGCCCCGCTGAAGGCGATGCTGGTCGACAGCTGGTACGACGCCTATCTCGGCGTCATCGTGCTGGTCCGCATCATCGACGGCGTGCTGAAGAAGGGCCAGACCATTCGCATGATGGGCACCGGCGCCAAGTACCTGGTCGAGCGCACCGGCGTCTTCACCCCGGCCCGCATCAATGTCGACGAGCTCGGACCCGGCGAGTTCGGCTTCTTCACCGGCTCGATCAAGGAAGTCGCCGACACCCGCGTCGGCGACACCATTACCGAGGACAAGCGCCAGACGGCACAGGCCCTGCCCGGCTTCAAGCCGGCGCAGCCGGTGGTGTTTTGCGGCCTATTCCCGGTCGATGCCGCCGATTTCGAGGATCTGCGCGCCGCAGTCGGCAAGCTGCGCCTCAACGACGCTTCTTTCTCCTTTGAAATGGAAACCAGTGCCGCGCTCGGTTTCGGCTATCGCTGCGGCTTCCTCGGCCTGCTGCATCTGGAAATCATCCAGGAGCGGCTGGAGCGCGAGTTCAACCTAGACCTCATCGCCACGGCGCCGTCGGTCGTCTACCGGCTGCTTTTGAACGACGGCACGACCAAGGAATTGCACAACCCCGCCGACATGCCCGACGTGGTCAAGATATCGGCCATCGAGGAGCCGTGGATCCGCGCCACCATCCTCACGCCGGACGAGTATCTCGGCGGCATCCTAAAGCTCTGCCAGGACCGGCGCGGCATCCAGGCCGACCTGTCCTATGTCGGCAAGCGCGCCATGCTGACCTACGACCTGCCGCTCAACGAGGTCGTCTTCGACTTCTACGACCGGCTGAAGTCGATCTCCAAGGGCTACGCCTCCTTCGACTATCACCTTACCGATTACAAGGAAGGCGACCTGGTCAAGATGTCGATCCTGGTCAATGAGGAGCCGGTCGACGCGCTGTCGATGCTGGTCCATCGCACGGCGGCAGAAAAGCGCGGCCGGCTGATGTGCGAGAAGCTGAAGGAACTGATCCCGAACCATCTGTTCAAGATCCCGATCCAGGCGGCGATCGGCGGCAAGGTCATCGCCCGCGAGACGATCTCGGCGCTGCGCAAGGACGTCACGGCCAAATGCTACGGCGGCGACGTCTCGCGCAAGCGCAAGCTGCTCGACAAGCAGAAAGAAGGCAAGAAGCGGATGCGCCAGTTCGGCAAGGTCGACATCCCGCAGGAGGCGTTTATCCAGGCGCTGAAGATGGGCGATTGAGAAGCCGTCCGCGCGTAGCTGAGGGGGATCAGGCTTCGTGGCCCAGCGCTCGCGGCTTTATCCGCCGGCGCGTATCGGCTAAGGGCGGGGGAGCAAAATCCCGGATCCGCCAATGACCGCCAAATCCTCCCCCCTGTTCCTCGGCATCGACACCGGCGGCACCTATACCGATGCCGTGCTGTGGTCGGAAGCCGGTGGCGCTAACGGAAAGGTTCTGGCCAAGGCCAAGGCGCTGACCACCCGCCACGATCTGGCGGTCGGCATTTCGGGCGCGGTCGATGCGGTGCTGCAAAAAGCCGCCACCGATCCGGCAGCAATAAAACTGGTGTCGATGTCGACGACGCTTGCCACCAACGCGCTGGTCGAGGGTCAGGGCGGCCGCGTCGCGCTGGTGATGATCGGCTTTTCCGAGGGCGACCTTGCCCGCGACGGGCTGAAGGCCGCACTCGGCACCGACCCTGTCGTGTTCTGCCCCGGCGGCCACGATGTCCACGGCAATGCGGCAAAACTCGATCTGTCCGGGCTGGAGGCAGCGCTGCCGGAACTCGGTGCCTCGGTGTCCGGCTTTGCCGTCTGCGCCTATTTCGCCACTCGCAACCCGGCGCATGAGCTAAGCGCGCGGAACCTGATCCGCGGCATAACAGGCCTGCCGGTCACCGCCAGCCACGAGCTTTCGGCCAAGCTCGGCGGCCCGCGCCGGGCGCTGACGACGCTGCTCAACGCCAGGCTGATCTCGATGATCGACCGGCTGGTGGCGGCGACCGAGGGCTTTCTTGCCGCGCGCGGCATCGCCGCCCCGCTGATGGTGGTGCGCGGCGACGGCGCGCTGGTTTCCGCCGCCTTCGCCCGCCAGCGGCCAATCGAGACGATTCTTTCAGGCCCGGCCGCCAGCCTTGTCGGCGCTCGCCACATGACCGGCCTCGACAATGCAGTCGTCTCCGACATCGGCGGCACCACCACCGACGTTGCCGTGCTCGACCAGGGCCGTCCCAGGCTTGACCCGGAAGGCGCCACCGTCGGCGGCTTCCGCACCATGGTCGAGGCGGTGGCCATGCGCACCTTTGGGCTCGGCGGCGATTCCGAAGTTACGCTGGAGGACGGCGCGCTCAACCCAAGAATCCTGCTCGGGCCGCGCCGCCTGGTGCCGCTGGCGCTGGCCGGCATGATGCATGGCGAAGCGGTGACTGTCGAACTGGAACGCCAAATCCGCGCGCCTAACCCCAGCCGCATGGATGGCCGGCTTGCGGTCAGGACCGGCGTGCCGGAGCGGCTGGCTGCCGGCCTGACCGGCGCCGAGGCCAAGCTTTATGAGCTGATCGGCGCGACCCCGCTCGCCGTCGACAGGCTTTTGACATCAAATGCCCAGAACGCCACCTTGAACCGGTTGGTGTCGCGCGGGCTGGTGCATGTTGCCGGCTTCACGCCGTCGGACGCCGCCCATGTGCTGGGCAAGCAGGCCAACTGGGATGCCGCCACGGCTCGGCTCGGTGCCGAGCTGTTCGCCCGCAAGCGCGACGGCCGCGGACAGGCGATCGCCGCCACGCCGGAGGCGATCTCGGAACGGGTGCTGACCACGCTGACCCGACTGTCGGCGGAAGTCATCCTCGAAACCGCCTTTGCCGAGGACGGGCTGGATGGCGCGGCGACCGTGGCGCACGCGCTGGTCCAGCGCGCCGTTGACGCGCATCCCGGCATCGCACGGCTGAGCGTCGCGCTCGACCGCCCGGTCATCGGCCTCGGCGCCTCAGCGCCGCTGCATTATGCCGGGCTGCCACCGCTGGTCGGCCATGACTGCCTGGTGCCCGAAGATACCGATGTCGCCAATGCGCTCGGCGCCGTCGTCGGCCAGGTCAGGGTTTCGGCGGAGGCGCGCGTCAGCCAGCCCCAGGAAGGGCTGTTTCGCGTCGCCTCGGGCGAAACCGTGCGCGATTTTTTAGACGAGGCGGCGGCGATCGCGGCGGCGGAAACCGACGTCCGCGCCATTGCCGCCGGGCGGGCCAGGGACGCCGGCACCGACAGCGCCGAAATTGAGATCGCCAGCGAATTCCGCGTCTCGACCGTCGAGGGCCAGCGCATGTTCATCGAGGCGCATGTGGTGGCAGTGGCGTCGGGCAGGCCAAGGATCGCGGTGTAGGGCGCCTTGTGGGAGAAGGGGGAGCCGCACCAGCCTGCGTCAACGCAAAGGGTGAGGCGGCATTCGAAATGGAAGCGATTTGCCCTACCTTCACCCTAAGCTGAATTGACCCTGCCACCCTGACATGTCAAAGGCCCGGCCAAAGCCTTTCGTCTGGAGAAGCCCCGATGACCGATCGCGTCGAAATCGCCGGATTGCGGATTGCCCGCGAGCTTTATGATTTCGTCGTGAACGAGGCGTTGCGGGGAACCGGCATTGCAGCCGACGCCTTCTGGACCGGCTTCTCGGCCATCGTGGATGATTTGGCGCCGAAGAACCGGGCTCTGCTCGCAAAGCGCGACGCGCTGCAAGGCCAGATCGACCGCTGGTATCGCGACAATGGCGCGCCCAGCGACATGGAAGCCTACAGGGATTTCCTGAGGGAAATCGGCTATCTCGTGCCGGAAGGGCCGGCCTTCTCCGTCACGACGGACAATGTCGACCCCGAGATCTCGGTGGTTGCCGGGCCGCAATTGGTGGTGCCGGTGATGAACGCGCGTTACGCGCTGAACGCCGCCAATGCGCGCTGGGGCTCGCTCTATGATGCACTCTACGGCACCGATGCCATTCCAGAGACCGACGGCGCTGAGAAGGGCGCCAAGTTCAATCCCGAGCGCGGCGCCAAGGTCATTGCCTGGGCGAAGGGTTTTCTCGACGAATCGGTCCCGCTGACGACCGGCAAATGGGCAGGGGTGAACGGGCTTTCCGTGGCCAACGGCATGCTGCGGCTCGGCGAGGGCGCCGGCGCCTCCACGCTCGCGGATCCCAAACAGTTTGCCGGCTATCGCGGCGACGCCGACAATCCCGAAGCCGTCCTGCTCACCCGCAATGGCCTGCATATCGAGATTGTGATCGACCGCAGCAACCAGATCGGCAAGACCGATCCGGCCGGCATTGCCGACGTCGTGCTGGAATCGGCGCTGACCACCATTCAGGACTGCGAGGATTCGGTGGCGGCGGTCGATGCGCAGGACAAGGTTTTGGTCTACCGCAACTGGCTCGGCCTGATGAAGGGCGATCTTGCCGAGGAGATCACCAAGGCCGGCAGCACGTTTACGCGAAAACTCAATCCCGACCGGTCGTACACCGCGCCTGATGGGGGCGCGCTGTCCCTGCCCGGCCGCTCGCTGATGCTGATCCGCAACGTCGGCCACCTCATGACCAACCCGGCGATAACGGACCGCGACGGCAACGAAGTGCCGGAAGGCATCATGGATGCGGCGATGACGGCGCTGATCGCGCTGCACGATGTCGGCCCGAACGGACGACGCGCCAATTCCCGCGCGGGCTCGATGTATGTCGTAAAGCCCAAGATGCACGGGCCGGAGGAAGTCGCCTTCGCCGTCGAGATATTCGACCGTGTCGAGGCGCTGCTCGGCATGGCGAAAAACACCATCAAGATGGGCATTATGGACGAGGAGCGGCGCACCACCGTCAACCTCAAGGAGGCGATCCGCGCCGCCAAGGATCGCGTCGTCTTCATCAACACCGGTTTCCTCGACCGCACCGGCGACGAGATCCACACCTCGATGGAAGCCGGCCCGATGATCCGCAAGGGCGACATGAAGCAGGCCGCCTGGATTGCCGCCTACGAAGCCTGGAACGTCGACACCGGGCTGGAATGCGGGCTGGCCGGCCGCGCCCAGATCGGCAAGGGCATGTGGGCGATGCCCGATCTGATGGCGGCGATGCTGGCGGAAAAGATCGCCCATCCCAGGGCCGGCGCCAACACCGCCTGGGTGCCGTCGCCGACAGCGGCGACGCTGCACGCCACCCACTACCACAAGGTCGACGTCCACGTTGTGCAGGCGGCGCTGAAGAGCCGCCCCAAGGCAAAGCTCGACGACATCTTGTCGGTGCCGGTAGCGGTGCGGCCGAACTGGTCGCTGGAGGAGGTCCAGAACGAGCTCGACAACAACGCGCAAGGCATTCTGGGCTATGTCGTGCGTTGGATCGACCAGGGCGTCGGCTGCTCGAAGGTGCCTGACATCAATGACATAGGCCTGATGGAGGACCGCGCCACGCTGCGCATCTCCTCGCAGCACATCGCCAACTGGCTGCATCACGGCGTGTGCACCTCAGACCAGGTGATGGAGACGATGAAGCGCATGGCCGGCGTCGTCGACCGCCAGAATGCAGGCGATCCGCTCTACCGGCCGATGGCCCCTGACTTCGACAAGTCGATCGCCTTCCTCGCCGCCTGCGACCTCGTCTTCAAGGGCCGGGTCCAGCCCAACGGCTACACCGAGCCGGTGCTGCACGCGCGGCGGCTGGAGCTGAAGGCGAAGGAAAGCCCCTCGATAGCGCGAACAGAGTTTTAGTATAACCCGACAGATATTAGCAATTGCTAAAACATCGTTGTCCCGGTGCACGCGATCTGCTACGATTTAACCACCGACAAACGGCTCTGAGAGGCCGTGCGTCCGACATCATGCACAAGAACTCAAAACCGGAGAACGGCCATGAAACGGCTTCTGACGGTCGCTGCGATTGTGGCGGCGGGCAGTTTGGTTGCGATGCAAGGCGCAGCCGCCGATGACGCTGCGATGATCAAGAGCGCTGAATCCGCTGCACCCCCCGCTGTAGCAAGCGGCGCTGCGATTCACGCTATGGATGAGAAGGGTGCGATGCGCACACTGCGCGAGGGTACAAACGGCTTCTGGTGCATGCCGGACCACCCGGCCACACCTGGCCCGGATCCAATGTGTGGCGATGCCAACTCGATGGAATGGGCAATGGCGTGGATGGAAAAGAAGGAACCGCCCAAGGGCAAGGTCGGCTTCATGTATATGCTGGCCGGCGGCAGCGACGGCAGCAACACCGATCCTTTTGCGACGAAGCCCGAGGAAGGCAACAATTGGATAGAGACCGGCCCGCACGTGATGGTCGTCAATGCAATGGACATGATGCAGGGCTATCCGGCGGACCCCAAACCTGACACGTCCAAGCCATATGTGATGTGGGCGGGCACTCCCTACGCACATCTCATGATCCCGGTTAAGTAGCTGCCGCGGCGGGCCGGGCCGGTCACCCTCCCTCAAGGGGGAGCGGAACGTCACGCCGCCTGCGCCATCCGCTCCGAGCTCATGCGGTACGAAATCGCCTCGGCCAGATGGATGCGGCCGATCGTCTCGCTGGCCTCGAGATCAGCCAATGTCCGCGCCACCTTCAGCACCCGGTGATAGGCCCGCGCCGAAAAGCCGAGCTTTTCACTGGCATCCCTGAGCAGCGCCAGGCCTGATGCATCCGGCATCGCGATCTCCTCGATAACAGAGGGTGAGCAGTGCGCATTGGTGGTGACGGAGGTCGCGCCGAGCCGCTCGAAACGTTCGCGCTGGGTTGTCCGCGCGCGGGCCACGCGCAGCGCCACATCGGCACTCTTCTCCGCCCGGTCCGGCCGGATCAGATCGCTGGCCGAGACCGCCGGCACCTCGATCCGGAGATCGATGCGGTCGAGCAGCGGGCCGGATATGCGCGCCTGGTAGTCGGTGCGGCAACGGTCGCCGCGCAGGCAGCGATAGCCCGGCTCGCCAGCCATGCCGCAGCGGCACGGGTTCATCGCCGCGACCAGCTGGATGCGCGCCGGATAGGTGACGCGATGATTGGCGCGGGCGATCATGCAGTCGCCGGTCTCCAGCGGCTGGCGCAGCGCGTCGAGCGCCTGCGGCGAGAATTCGGGAAACTCGTCGAGGAACAGCACGCCGTGGTGGGCCAGCGAGGCCTCGCCCGGCCGCACGCGCAGGCCGCCGCCGACCAGCGCCGCCATCGAGGCCGAATGGTGCGGCGCGCGGAACGGCCGCCGGTCGGTCAGCTTGCCTTCACCAAGCTCGCCGGCCACCGAGGCGATCATCGAGACTTCGAGCAATTCCCTCGGCGCCAGCGGCGGCAGGATCGACGGCAGCCGCTGCGCCAGCATCGATTTTCCCGATCCTGGCGGACCGATCATCAACATGTTATGGCCGCCGGCCGCCGCCACTTCGAGTGCCCGCTTGGCGGTCTCCTGGCCCTTGATGTCGGCAAGATCCGGCAGGTCGCGCGCCGAGGCATGGATTCCTGCCTCCGGCCGCGACAGCACCTGCGTGCCGCGAAAATGATTGGCGATGGCGATCAGGCTGCGCGGCGCCAGGATGTCGAAATCCTTGCCGGCCCACGCCGCTTCCGGGCCGCAGGCGAAAGGACAGATCAGGCCCTTGCCTTCGGCATTGGCGCCGATCGCCGCCGGCAGCGCGCCGGCCACCGCGGCGATGGTGCCGTCGAGCGACAGTTCGCCAAGCACGACATAGCCGGCCAGCATGTCGCCTGGAATGGCGCCAAGCGCCGCCATCAGGCCAAGCGCGATCGGCAAATCGTAATGGCTGCCTTCCTTGGGCAGATCGGCGGGCGCCAGATTGACGGTGACCTTCTTCGACGGCATCGACAGGCCCGATGCGTGCAGCGCCGCCTGCACTCGCTCCCGGCTTTCGGCCACCGCCTTGTCGCCGAGGCCGACGATGTGCATGTTAACCTTGCCGGGCGCGATCATCACCTGCACGTCGACCGGCACGGCCTCGATGCCCTGGAAAGCGACCGTGCGGACCCGCGCAACCATTTTTCTGCCCCCGGACATGGGCTCGCCCGAAGCCCATGCGATCATGCCGCGAACGGCGTCATCTGAGACAACCACAGATTTTGGGCAAAGGCAAGAACATTACGGGAACAATCGAACGTGGTGCCTTGATGGCGTCGCATCGGCTACGGATCGGAAAACCGCTGTTCCGGCAAGCATGGGTGCTACTTGGGTTTGTCCTCGACCGCATCCCAGAACAGGCTGGCGATATCGGCGCCGCCGAAGCGTTTTACCTCGCGCACGCCGGTCGGCGACGTCACGTTGATCTCGGTCATGTAGTCGCCGATCACGTCGATGCCGACGAGGATGAAGCCGCGCTCTTTCAGCGACGGGCCGATGCGGGCGCAGATCTCGCGTTCGCGCTCCGTCAGTTCGGTTTTTTCGGCGCGGCCGCCGACATGCATGTTGGAGCGCGAATCATGCTCGGCCGGCACCCGGTTGATGGCGCCGACCGGCTCGCCGTCGATCAGGATGATGCGCTTGTCGCCGGCTCGCACCTCCTTCAGATAGCGCTGCACGATGTAGGGCTCGCGGAACATCTGGCCGAACATTTCGAGCAGCGAGGCGAGGTTGCGATCGGCCTCATGCAGGTGGAAGATGCCGGCGCCGCCATTGCCGTAGAGCGGCTTGACGATGATGTCGCCGAACTCCTTGCGGAAGGCGGCAACCTCCTGGCTGTCCTTGGTGATCAGCGTTTCCGGCATCAGGTCGGGAAACTCGGTGACGAAGATCTTTTCCGGGCTGTTGCGCACCCAGGCCGGGTCGTTGACCACCAGCGTCCTGGGATGGATGCACTCGAGCATATGCGTCGTGGTGATGTAGTTCATGTCGAACGGCGGGTCCTGCCTGAGCAGGACGACGTCCATCTCCGACAGGTCGGTGCGCACTTTCTCGCCGAGCGAATAGTGATTGCCCTTCTCGTCGCGGACCTGCATTTCCTCGACGCCGGCAAACACCTTGCCGTCGCGCAGCGACAGCCGGTCGGGCGTATAATGGAACAGCTGGTGGCCGCGCCGCTGCGCTTCCAGCGACAGCGCAAACGACGTGTCGCCGGCAATCGAGACGGTGGAGATGTGGTCCATCTGGACGGCGATTTTCAGAGGCATGGCGGATCTCCGGCGGATCGGATGGGCTGCTTGCCCTTACAACCTCCCCGGTCATCTGCCAATCGCGACATTTTGAGGATTGCCTGCTGGGCGTAGCTGAGGCGCAGCGGAGCGCCTTGCCCGGTTCGGCTGCGCCGGCAGCAACGATTCCTGTTCGGCTGACGAGCGACTTGTCAGACATAAGCCCGCGAATTTGCTTTTTCTCGCTTGCTCCCCCGACCGGGCTGGCTAGGATGCGCGCCGACCGAGCCTACGGCGCCGCGCGTCCTTTTGGACGCGCAAAGGATGCTGTAGCACTTTGATTTTGCGCATGATCGTTTCCGAAAATCGAAACCGATTTTCGGGGTCATGCGCAGGGAGAAAAAAATGATGCCATCGGCGCGCTTTGCCGACCTTGAGGGCGCTTCGGTGCTGATCACCGGCGGTGGCTCCGGCATCGGCGCGGCGCTGACCGAGGGTTTTGCCCGCCAGGGGGCAAAGGTCGCCTTCATCGACATCGCCGACGCCCCGAGCCTGGCGCTGGCCGACCGCATCGAAAAGGATCTCGGCCGCCGCCCCCTCTATCTCAAGACCGACATACGCGACGTCGAGGCGCTGCGGGCTTCGGCCGCCAGGGCCGCAGAGGCGCATGGCGACGTCACCGTGCTGGTCAACAATGCAGCACTTGACGATCGCCACGCGGTGGAAGACGTCACCGTGGAGTTCTGGGACAACAACCAGGCGGTCAACCTGCGTCCGCATTTCTTCTCCGCACAGGCGGTGGCGCCGGGCATGAAGCGCGCCGGCGGCGGCTCGATCATCAACTTCACGTCGACGTCATTCCTAATCAATCACCCCGACATGCCGGCCTATACCGCCGCCAAGGCCGGGATCGTCGGCCTGACCAAGGGGCTTGCCGGCAAGCTCGGCCCCGACGGCATTCGCGTCAATGCGATCGCACCCGGCTGGGTGATCACCGAGCGGCAGAAGCAGCTCTGGGTCACCGAACAGGCGCTCGCCGCCCACGTGGCCAAGCAATGCATCAAGCAGGTGATGCAGCCGGAAGACGTCGTCGGCACGGTGCTGTTCCTGGCGTCGGACGCTTCGCGCATGCTGACCGCGCAGATGCTGATCGTCGACGGGGGCTTCCTGTGAACTCAGCGAGCAACGTGCCTTCTGTGGCCGCCGTCGATTGGGGCACCACCCGTCTCAGGGTCTGGCTGGTCGATGAGGCCGGAAATGTCCTCGCCGAGCGTCGCGGCGACGACGGGCTGATCACCGCGCAGGCGGCCGGGTTTTCGACCATCCTCGAAGGACATCTGGCGGCGATGGGCGCGCCGGAAGCGATGCCCGTGATCATCTGCGGCATGGCCGGCTCTCGCCAGGGCTGGCTGGAGGCGCCCTATGTCAGCGTGCCGGCGCCGATCGGCGCCATCCTTGCCGGTGCTGCGCGCGTTCCCGGCCAGCGCCGCGACATCCGCATCGTGCCGGGCCTTGCCCAGCGCCAGGCCGACGCGCCTGACGTCATGCGCGGCGAGGAAACGCAGCTTGCCGGCGCCGGTTTGCCGGCAACAAGCCGCCATCTCGTCTGCATGCCCGGCACCCACTCCAAATGGGTGCTGGTCGAGGACGGCGCCGTTGCCGGTTTTGGCACCTGGCCGACCGGCGAGCTGTTTTCGGTGCTGGCGGCGCATTCGATCCTGCGCCATTCGCTGGGCGAGCAGCCCAAGCCGGTTGCACCAGGCAATCCGTTTTTCCAGCGCTGGTGCGAGATCGCGCTGGCCGAGGGCGGCGATGTCACATCGAGGCTGTTCTCGATCCGCGCTGCGGGCCTATTGCAGGACCTGAAACCCGACGATGCCGCTGCTTGCCTGTCCGGCCTGCTGATCGGCGGCGAGATCGCCTCGGCCAGCCGCCGCTATCGAAAAGGCTCGGCGTCGATCGTGCTGGTCGCATCCGGCGCGCTCGGCACCCTCTACACTGAGGCGCTCGGTCTTGCCGGGCTTGCGGTGAGAGCCGTCGATGCCGACGAGGCGGTGCGTGCCGGCCTGATAGAGGCGGCGCGCAAAAATGGCATGATTGCTGGAGTTGCCGCATGACCGAGACCGCATCGTTTCCGAAGCTCGAGCGCGGGCTTGTCGCCATCCTGCGCGGCCTCAAGCCGGACGAGGCGGTGGCCGTCGGCCGGGCGATCTTCGAGGCCGGCATCGAAGCGATCGAAGTGCCGCTCAATTCGCCGGACCCGTTTGTCTCCATCGCAAAGATCGTGGAGGCGCTGCCGGCGACGGCACTGGTCGGCGCCGGCACCGTGTTGACCGCAGCCGATGTCGACGGATTGGAGAAGGCCGGCGGGCGGCTGCTGGTCAGCCCCAACATCGATGCCGAGGTCATGGGTCGCGCCATGAATTACGGCATGGTGACGATGCCGGGCGTATTCACGCCGACCGAAGCCTTCCAGGCCATCCGGCTCGGCGCCTCGGCGCTGAAATTCTTCCCGGCCAGCGTGCTCGGCGCGGCCGGGATCGCGGCGATGCGCGCCGTTTTGCCGGCTGAGACGCTGGTCGGCGCGGTCGGCGGCGTGTCGGAGAAGGACTTTGCCGGCTACAAGGCGGCCGGTGTCAGCGTCTTCGGCCTCGGCTCCAGCCTGTTCAAGCCTAGTATGAGCGTCGACGAGGTGGCAACGCGGGCGCAGGCCGCAGTCGCGGCCTGGGACGCAGCGTTTGGAGCAGCGCCATGAGCGAAGCCATCGTTTCGGTTTTTTCCGACCATGTCTGTCAACTCGGCGAAGGCCCGAGCTATGACCCCGCCACCGAAACGCTCTACTGGTTCGACATCGTCAACGGCCAACTTCTGGAAAAGCCCCTGTCCGGCGGTGCCGTCAAAATCCACGAGCTTGGCCAAATGGCCAGCGCGATCGCCGTCGTCGACGACAAAAGACAGTTGATCGCCACCGAAACCGGCCTGCATGTCCGCGACGTGGCGACCGGCAAAATGACGCTGCATACGGCCATCGAGGCCGACAATGTGACGACGCGCTCGAACGATTCGCGCGTCCATCCATCCGGCGCCTTTTGGGTCGGCACGATGGGCAAGGGCGAGGCAAAGGCCGCTGGCTCGATCTACTGGTTCTTCAGGGGTGAATTGCGCCGGCTCTATTCAGACATCACGGTGTCGAACTCGATCTGTTTTTCCGAAGATGGAACCGTTGCCCATTACACCGATACCAGCACCGGCCTGTTGATGCGCGTCGGCTGCGATCCGGCGACCGGCCTGCCGGCTGGCGAGCCGAAGATATTCGTCGATCACCGCAAGGCCAAGGGCTATATCGACGGTTCGGTGCTCGATCGCGACGGTGTCCTGTGGAACGCGTGCTGGGGCGGCAGCGTCGTTGAAGGCTACGGACCTGACGGCAAGCACATCCGTTCGGTCGCGATGCCGGTGACGCAGCCGTCCTGCCCGGCCTTTGTCGGCAGGAATGCCGACCGGCTGGCGGTCACCTCAGCCTGGTCGGGCAAGGATGAGAAACAGCGCCTGCTGGACCCGCAAGCCGGCATGACGTTTCTGCTCGACATTCCGGTCAACGGCCGCTTCGAGCCGCGCGTGCTGATTGCCTAGACCATGATCCCGAACCTTCGGTTCGGAAAGATCATGGTCAGACAGGAAGATCGCGCCAGCACTGTCGCGCATGCGCCTGGCTGACGTCGATTCCGCGAAAGCCTGATATATTCGCCATACGATGGTAGGCCATCGCCCTGCCAGGATCAGTTCATCGCCAGGAATCGTTGATGCCATGTCAAGCCGCAGGCCGAAGCTGATCCTAGTCTACGAGCCGGAAAACGCCTGCTTCGAGCGGCTGGTTGCCGATGGCCACGTGCCGGGGCGCGCCGCCGAAATCGCCTCCTATCTGGCGCAATCGACCGACATCGCCCCTGAGTTCGACGCGCTGGCCGCAGCCTGCCAGACGCGCGGCCTGTCCTTCGCGCCGGTGGCGCTCGACGATGCCGCAAATCTGCTTGCCGGTGAGGATCCGAAGACGACGCTGGTGTGGACGCTGACCGACGGCATCGCCTATTTCCGTGGCGGTGCGGCGCCGGCGCTGGCAAGGCTGAACGGCCTGAAGCTGCTCGGCGCCGATGATGCGCTGTTTGCGCTCTGCCAGGACAAGTTCCGCTCCGGCGCCGTGCTCGGCGCACTCGGCCTGCCGGTGCCGCAATCCGGTTTAGCACGCGACGGCCGCTGGCTTATCGAGCCACCGGCTTCGCCAGCCGGCTGGTTCGTCAAGCCGAACCGGCTCGGCGCCAAGGTCGGCATCTGGCCTGATTCGCGCAGCAGAGATCTCGGCCACGCGCTTGAGCTTAGCCGGCGCGTCTTCGCTGCCTATCGCGACGATGTCGTCGTGCAGCCCTACGTCACCGGGCGCAATGCGCGCGCCAGTTTTCTCGGTCTGAAGCCGGACACCGGCGTCGAAGCGCTCGGCATCGTCTTTGTCGATTCCGGAAGTGATTTCCAGACAATGGGAGACAGCCTGGCGCTCTACGGCGACACCGGCGAGGCTGCCAGGGCGGCGGGAACATATGCCGAGCCGATGCTGCTGCCGGTTGCCGCCAGCCAGCCGCGAGCCGATGCAAGGATCCGACGGATCGCGCAAAGCCTGATGATCGGGCTTGGCCTGCGGGATGTGTTTTCCGTCGATTTCCGGGTCGAAGCCGACGATAGCATCCGTCTCATCGAGTTCGAGGTCTGCCCCGGCCTGCCCTGCTTCGATTTCCGCGCCTATTGCCGGACGCAATGGGGGATGGGCCTCGCCGATGCGATGGCCGCGACCGCCGCGAGCCGTTTTTTGGCCTCGCCCACGAAATGAGCAGCGCCCGCGTACGCAGGCGCGCCGACGGGCCAGGACCGTACCTCGACAAATGGCTTGCGTTGCGACATTTCACTTAATAGGGTGTTAAGTGAAGGAGGCACTCGGTGAAAGTCGACCGTGCGACATTCCCGGAGGTAGCCGCGCTGGCGGCGACGGAGGCCGGCAAGGCCAAGCATGTCGGCGGCCGGATCAAGGCCATTCGCATGGCCCGACGCATTTCGCTTCGCCAGCTGGCCGACATGGTCGGCACGACGGCGAGCTTCATCAGCCAGCTCGAGCGCAATCTGAGCGGCGCCAGCGCCAGCACCCTGATGCGGATCGCGGCAGCCTTGGATCTCGGCATCAACGACCTGTTCGAGCAGACCGAAGGTGGGTTCCACAAGGTGCTTACCAGAGCCGACCGCCCCTTGCTGCCGATCAGCCACGGTTGCCGAAAGACGCTGCTGTCGCGGCGGCCGATCCATGAATTCGAGGTTTATTCGGGGGAGTTCGACGTCGGCGGCTCGACCGGCGACGACGTTTACACGCATGGCGGCAAGCACGAGATGTTCGTCGTCCTGAAGGGCACAGTCGAGCTGACGCTGGCAGACGAGCGCTTCGTCATGAACGAAGGCGACAGCATCGAATACGCAACCTCGACGCCGCATCGTACAGAGAATGTCGGCAAGACGCCGGCGCAGGTGCTCTGGATCATCGCGCCCCCGACCAGTGGCGCGGCGGAACTCAATCGATACACGCCCGGACAAGGCTCGCAGCCGGACGGACCGAACTAATGCGGGCGCACATAAATGGGAGATAAAACATGAAGACCAAGATCGGACAGGCGGCCGCGCTCGGGCTGCTGATGATCACCACAGCAGCGCTTGCGCAGAGCAAGCCGGTGGCGGGCGAGGTGGCCGAGGGCTCGCTGAAGGGCAAGACGCTCACCTTCGTCTCGTATGGAGGCATTTATCAGGATGGTCAGATCGCCGCGCTGAAAGAGTTCGTCGACAAGTCAGGCGTGACGCTGCTCAGCGACGGGCCAACCGAGATCTCGAAATTGCAGGCGCAGGTCGAGTCCGGCAATGTCACCTGGGACGTTGTCGATACCGGCGATTTCCCGCCCTACGTCTATTGCGGCAAGCTGTTCCAGAAGCTGGACTTCTCAAAGATCGATACGTCCAACATTCCGGAGGGCCAGATCAGCGAATGCAGCGTGCCGGCCATGAACTATGGCGTGGTGCTGATGTACAACACCGAAAAGTACAAGGATAACCCGCCCAAGAGCTGGAAGGATTTCTTCGACATCGAGAAATTCCCGGGCTCGCGCGCCCTGGAGGGCAGCGGCGACTGTCCGGCGGCATGATCGAGCAGGCACTGCTCGCCGCCGGCGGGTCGGTCGAAAACATGACCGTTGCCGATATCGACAAGGCTATCGAGAAGGTGAAATCGCTCGGCCCGGACACGATCTTCTGGAAGACCGGCGCCGATTCCCAGCAGCTCGCCGAATCCGGCGAAGCCGACATGATCGCGATGTGGACCGGACGTGCCATGACCGCGGTGAAGAACGGCGCGAAGTACACGCCGGCGTGGCAGGACTGGCTGGTGGTGATGGATCAGATGACCATTCCGATGGGCGTCAAGGACCCCGACGCGGCGCATGCGCTGATCAACGCCTATCTCGGCAAGAGCGCGCAGGAGACGCTTGCAAAAACCACCTCGTATACCCCGATCCACAAGGACGCGAAGCCCGAAGTGGACGAGATCACCGCGGCGTTCATGACCAACACGCCGGACAAGCTGAAGCTTGGCTATCAGCAGAACATCAAGTTCTGGGTGGAGAACTTCGAGGTGGCGAACGAAAAGTGGAACGGGTTGATGGCCGGCAATTAGGTCCGCCGCCGTGGCAACGAGAGCAATCGACAGCCGGGACACTGTTCCGGCTGTCACGGCAGACGGCCGGCGGCGCTGGTTTCGTGGACAGGCTTTCTGGCTCGTCGCGCCGGCGCTGCTGCTGCTCGTCATCTGCCTGGGCCTGCCGCTCGCCATCGTCACCTTGCGCAGCTTTTCCGAGCCGCAATGGGGATGGCAGAACTATGCCTGGTTCTTCGGCACACCGGTCAATCTGACCGTGCTTCAGCGGACCTTCGCGATCTCCGCCTGGGTGACGCTGGTATGTCTCATCGCCGGCTATCCCTATGCCTATGTGATGACCGCGGTCGGACCCAGGATGCGGCTCGTCCTCATTATGTGCGTGCTGGTGCCGTTCTGGGTGAGCGGCGTCGTGCGCACTCTGGCATGGGTCATCCTGCTGCAGGATTCCGGCGTGATCAACTCCGTCATCAGGGCTGTCGGCCTTAGCCCGGTCAAGCTGATCCGCACGCAGACAGGCGTGGTGATCGGCATGGCGCAGGTGCTGTTGCCGTTCATGATCCTGCCGCTCTATTCGGTGATGAAGACGATCGACCTGCGGCTTATGCAGGCGGCACGGAGCCTCGGCGCGAGCCCGGCACGCGCCTTTGCCCAGGTCTATCTGCCGCTCTCGCTTCCGGGCGTCTACGCGGGCGCCATCATCGTCTTCATTCTTGCACTCGGCTTCTACATCACCCCGGCGCTGCTCGGTGGTCCGCGGTCGACCATGCTCTCGACCCTGATCCAGAACCAGGTGCTCAGCCTGCTCAACTGGGGCCGCGGCGGTGCGATGGGTGTGGTGCTGTTGATCGCCACCTTCGTCCTGCTCGCGCTCGCAGCGCCGCTGTCGCGTCAACCGCACAAGATGGGCTCGAGGCGCTGATGAAACAGCCCGGTCGAATCCTGCTCGGTCTGTACTGCCTGCTGGTCGCGGTCTGGCTGGTCGCACCGACAATCGTGGTCGTGCCGATGTCGTTCAACGACAAGAAGTCGCTGGCCTTTCCGCCATCCGGCTTTTCCTGGCAGTGGTACCAGAACTTTTTCACCAACCCCGAATGGTCGGCGAGCCTGGTCGGCTCGCTCAAGGTTGCCGTCGTCACGGCGCTGTTCGCCACCGTCATCGGCACGCTGGCGGCATTCGGCCTCGATCGCATGAAAAGTCGCGTCAGCGGCGTGCTGCGCGCGCTGCTGATCACGCCAATGGTCGTGCCGGGGGTGGTGCTCGCCGTCGGAATCTATGCGGTCTATCTCGATACGCGGTTGGTCGGCACCATGACCGGCTTCGTGCTGGCCCACACGATGCTCGCCGTTCCTTTCGTCATCATCGCCGTCTCCGCCAGCTTGGAAGTCTTCGACAAACGGCTGGAGACTGCTGCTGCCAGCCTCGGCGCGACCCGGCTGACGGCGTTCAGGACGGTGACCTTGCCGCTGATCGCGCCGGGCATCCTGTCAGGGCTGCTGTTTGCGTTTGTGACCTCATTCGACGAGATCATCGTCGCGCTGTTCATCACCAGCCCGTATCTGAAGACACTGCCGGTCCAGATATTCTCGAGCATCACCCGGGACGCCGACCCCACCGTTGCGGCAGTGGGCACGCTGCTCTTCATAGTGACGTCGCTAGTGATCGGGGCGGGGCTGCTGATCGGTTCGAGACAGGGAAAACGTTGACATGGCCTCACCATCGACCCGCGGCGCAGCCATAGATCTCAAATCCGTCAGCAAACACTATGGCAGCTTCATCGCCCTCGACAAGGTCTCGCTGCGCATCGAGCCGGGGGAGTTCATGACGCTGCTCGGACCCAGCGGTTCGGGCAAGACGACCACACTCAACGTCATCGCCGGCTTCACCGAAGTCAGCTCGGGTTCGCTTGATGTCGGCGGCAAAAGCGTCATCGGCGTGCCGGCGCACAAACGCAATATCGGCGTCGTCTTCCAGCACTACGCGCTGTTCCCGCATATGACGGTGAGCAGGAACGTCGCATATCCGCTGACCCTGCGCGGCATCGCCAATCCCGATCGCGCGGCCCGGGTGCGCAAGGCGCTGGACATGGTGAGGATGACCGATTTCGGCCACCGCTTCCCCAGCGAACTCTCCGGCGGACAGCAGCAGCGCGTCGCGCTGGCGCGTGCCATCGTATTCGACCCGCCGCTGCTCTTGATGGACGAGCCGCTCGGCGCACTCGACAAGAAGCTGCGTGAATGGCTGCAGCTCGAGATCAAACGGATCCACCGCGAACTGGGCACCACCTTCGTCTACGTCACGCACGATCAGGAGGAGGCCCTGGTCCTCTCGGACCGCATCGCCGTGTTCAACCAGGGACGCATCGAGCAGATCGGCACCGGTCGCCAACTCTACGACGAGCCCGAGACGTTGTTCGTCGGAAAGTTCGTCGGCGACTCGACGATACTGCGTGGCGCAGCCTCCACCTCCGGCAACGAGACCGCCATCGACGTAGCCGGACGGAAAGTGGCCGCCGCCAAACGCCTTGCCGACGGCGCCAAGCCGGTGATGCTGCTGCGGCCGGAGAAGCTGAGCCTCGCCAGGCGGGGAAAGGGCGGACAAGATCGAAACACCCTGCCCGGGCGCATCGGCGAGGCCATCTATCTCGGATCTGGCTCCAAATACGAGGTCGTGCTGGCCGACACCTCGAAGGCGATCGTGCGCTCGACGCTGGAGGCCGAAACCTTCGCCATCGGCGACGAGGTCGACCTCGTATTCGCGGGCAACGACGTGAAGCTGCTGGCCGACGACGAGAATGCCGATTTCACGCTGACCTAAAATCCTGTCTGGGAAAAATCGCGACAATGGACGTGAAGAAGAACGGCGACGTTTCATTCTGGTATGCCGACATCGGCGGCGTGCCCGGCTATCGGCCGCCGCTGCAGGGCGATATCGCGGCCGACGTCTGTATCGTCGGGGCCGGCTACACCGGCCTTTGGACCGCCTATTATCTGAAGCAGGCAGCCCCGCATCTCAATATTGTCGTCATCGAGAAGGAGTTCGCCGGCTTCGGTGCTTCGGGGCGCAATGGCGGCTGGCTGTCCGGCGGCTTCTCATGGTCGCGCGAAAAATATGAGGAGGCAACCTCGCGCGCTGGAGTCATCGCCATGCAGGCGGCAATGACGGGCACGGTGAACGAGGTCATATCGGTTGCGGAAGCTGAAGGCATCGACGCCGACATTCGTCGCACCGACGAACTGCTGGTCGCAACCAACGAGGCGCAGGAGCAGCGCGCCAAGGCGATGTATGCCCATGCCAGATCCTGGGCGCTGACCGACGAGCGCGTCGGGTATATCGATGCAGCCGAGATGCGTCGGCGCATAGCGGTACACAACGCCCGCGGCGCCTTCGTCATCAAGAAGGTTGCGCGGATTCAGCCCGCAAAGCTGGTGCAGGGGCTCGCCGGGGCAGTGGAGCGGCTCGGCATCCCGATCTACGAACAGACGACCGTGCTGTCGATCGAGAGCGGCAAGGTCGCAACCAACCGGGGCGTGGTGCGGGCCGAAAAGATCGTGCGGGCGACCGAGGGTTTTACCGCGGGAATCGCCGGCCACGAAAGACTGTGGTTGGCGCTCAACAGCGCCATCGTGGTCACCGAGCCGCTTTCCGACAAGCTGTGGAGCGAAATCGGCTGGGATGGCTACGAGGTGCTCGGCGACGCCGCGCACACTTACTGCTACGCCCAGCGCACCCGGGAAGGACGCATTGCCATGGGCGGGCGCGGGGTGCCCTATCGGTTCGGCTCGAAGACCGACGTTCGAGGCGTCACCCAGCAGGCGACGATCGACAAGCTGCATAAAATCCTGACGACGCTTCTGCCGCAGACCAAGGGGCTCAAGCTCGACCACGCGTGGTGTGGAACGCTGGGCGTGCCGCGCGACTGGTGCACGACGGTGGGCTTTGACAGGCAGACCGGAATAGGCTGGGCCGGCGGTTATGTCGGCCTAGGCGTTTCCACCTCGAACCTCTCGGGGCGCACTCTGCGCGATCTGCTGCTGGGCAACGACACCGAGTTGACGCGGCTTCCCTGGATCAATCGAACCGTGCGCAAGTGGGAGCCAGAGCCGCTGCGCTGGCTTGGCGTCCATTCGATGTATCAGCTCTATCGAATTGCCGACGAGCGGGAAGCAAAGGGGCTGCCGCGCACGTCGCGGCTGGCTGCCCTGGCCGATCGCATCACCGGGCACTGAACCGCATCACTTCAAGGATTTGGCAATGATCGACTTCAAGACCTTCGCCCACCTGGCGCATATCGACCTCGGTGAGCCCCAGCCGAAGCCCACCTCGCTGGAAGGCGATCAGCTGGAAGCAGCCAACACGCTTTGGACTTCGGAGGATGGCAAGATCGAAGTCGGTGTCTGGGAATGTTCGCAAGGCCGGTTCACCGCGCGCCGTGACACGAATTCCGAGATTTGCCACATCGTGTCCGGCCGCGTGACGCTGCACGGTCCTGGTGGCGCGGCCAAAGATGTCGGACCCGGCGAATTGCTCGTCCTGCCGCTTGGCTGGGAGGGCGAATGGATCATCCATGAGAAAACGCGCAAGCTTTACATCCTGCATTCGGTCTGAACGCCGCGGGCAGTTTGCGACGGTTCCAAATGACTATGCACGCCACGGCGGTGGCCGCTGAACTAAACCCCTTCGATCAGCACGATCTCGCCGTCGGCCACCTTCTGCCGGATCGCGACGGCGTGCTGGTATTCGGGCGAGTGATAGCAATCGTGCGCCGCAGCCAATGACGGAAACTCGATGATCACGTTGCGGTCGCGGCCCGGCCCTTCTGCTTTTTCATGCGCACCGCCTCGTGCCAGGAAAACCGCGCCGAAACGATCGAAAGCCGGTTTGGCGGCAGTGACATAGTCCTTGTAGCCTTCCGCATCGCGCACATCGACGCGGGCGATCCAGTATCCCTTCGGCATGCTTGTTCTCCGAATTGTTAGGCCGAGCGCATTTCGTCAAGAATTGCTTCCGCGACCGCTCGCCTGTCGGCGGCGCTGACGATCGGCCGGCCGACGACGAGATGGCTGGAGCCGTTGCGGATCGCCTGCGCCGGCGTGACGACGCGTTTCTGGTCGCCATGGTCGCTGCCCTTGGGCCGTATACCCGGCGTGACGACGGCCATGTTGGGGCCGACGATCCGGCGCACCGCTTCCGCTTCCTCGGCCGAGCAGACGATGCCATCCATGCCGGCATGCAGCGCCTGCTCGGAGCGCCTCAGCACCAGCGTATGCGGGTCATGCTCATAGCCGGCGTCGATCACGTCCTGCTCGTCCATCGAGGTCAGCACGGTGACGGCAAGCAGGCAGAGATCGCTGCCCCTGGCGGCCGCGACCGCTGCCTTCATCGTCTTCGGATAGGCGTGCAGCGTCAGCATGGTCATGCCCATCCTGGCAATGGCCTCGACGCCCTTGGCTACCGTGTTGTCGATGTCGAGCAGCTTCATGTCGAGGAAGATCCTGGTGCCGCCGGTGGCGAGCTCGCGGGCGAAGTCGAGGCCGCCAGCGAAGGCGAGCTGATAGCCAATCTTGTAGAAGGAGACGACTCCGTCGAGCTCGCGCACCACCGTCTCGGCGTCCTTCAGCGTCGGCACGTCGAGGCCGACGATCAGCCTGTCTTGCATGGTGCTGGCGCGCTCCTGGATCACGCCTCGATCCGCGTCGACAGCAGGCGCGAGGTTTCGATCAGCGTGCGGCATAGGTGCTCCATCGATCTGTGCAGTCGCTCGTCCCTGAAATTCCCGTCCTCGTCGAAGGCGTTGCCGCCCTCCGGGACAGAGCACTCCGGCGTCACCACCTCCATCTGGCAGCGCACCAGCACGGCGCGCAGATGGTTGATGCAGCGTACCCCGGCGAAATGTCCTTTGGAAAGCGAACAAAGGCCGGCGGGCTTGCCGGTGAACGGCCTGAACGACCGCCCGTCATCCGTGCGCACCCGGCTCACCCAATCGATGGTATTCTTGAGCAGCGGCGGGATCGAGCCGTTATATTCGGGCGTCGCGATCAGCAGCCCGTCATGGGCCGCGATTTGCCGGGCAAGCTTGATGGCGTTCTCGGGAATGCCTTTCTCCTTTTCCAGGTCCTCGTCGAGGATCGGCAGCGGATAGTCGGCAAGTGAGATGCGGGTCACCTCGGCGCCATGCAGGGCGAGTTCCTTCTGCGCCACATCGGCGGTCCTGCCGCTGTAGGCGCCAGAGCGAATCGAACCGGCGAAGACGAGAATTTTCGCGATCACTGCCATCGGCCCCCTTGTTCCCGGACAGGTACAGCCAGGGATCTGTCAAATCAACGCACCGGCGCAAAAATCGAAAAGGGATCTTGGGGGCACATGAGTGAAGGGTGTGTTGAGATTCAGGTCAGGCCGAGCCGAAAATGGTTGGTTCCGAGAACCGGTGCGGAGCGTACTTGAAGTACGTGAGCACCGGAAGCGCAGGAAGCTGCCATTTGCAGGCCGGTCTCACCTGAATATCGGCACACCCTAATGCGCCCCGCGCCGGTAGATCCAAAGCTGCGTAGGTGGGATGTTGCGGATGACGAAATGGAAATGCTCGACCGTGTAGTCGCCGCGGCCGGGCGGGATCGGCGACAGCGGACCGTAGGTCAGCTGCACGACCGGGCGGCCCGTCGGGATGCGGTCGAGAAGGCTTTCGACGTAGGCGACGCGCTGTTCGACCGGGAAATTGAGCAATGGCACGCCGGAGATGACCGAATCGAAGGTCAGGCCGCTCTTGTCGCCGAGCGTCGCATCGAGATTGAAGGCATCGCCCTCGATGACGTTGACGCCGGGATAGAGCTGGCGCAGATGGCGCACGAAATCGGGGGAGTATTCGACTGCGTAGAGATTTTCAGGCTTTACGCCGTGGGCGAGGATGGCTCGGGTGATGACACCGGTGCCGGGCCCGACTTCGAGCACCGGCAGGCCCGACATCGGGTTGACGACGGAGGCCATCTTGCGAGCCGTGATGGAACTGGTCGGCACGATCGAACCGACCGCCTTCGGCTTGTCGATCCAGCCCTTGAAGAACTTCAGTTCGTCGTCGAACTTCTCTGCCAGCGTCTTTCGCAGTCCGGGACCATGTGCCATGCAAGTTCTCCTGAACGGTCCCCCGAGTGGCTACTTAGCAGCTACGGGCTTCAAGGCAAGGCGGACGCCGGTATAAGGTGTTGATGACGCTAGGGGAGCTTCCGCTCGGTTGTATTCTACATCCGATTGGCGAGAGTCGCCATCAGCGCTCGCTGAAGGTCTCGAAAAAGTCCTTCATGCGGGCGAAAAAGCCGCTCGACTGCGGCGAATTATCCTTCGAGGAAAGCTGCTCGAACTCCTCCAGCAGCTCGCGCTGGCGGCGGGACAGGTTCTGCGGCGTCTCGACCGCGGTCTGGATGTAGAGATCGCCGACATTGTGCTGGCGCAGCACCGGCATGCCCTTGCCCTTGAGGCGGAACTGGCGGCCGTTCTGGGTGCCTTCCGGCACCTTGACCTTCGTCTGGGTGCCGTCCAGCGTCGTCACCTCGAAGGAACCGCCAAGGGCAGCCGTCGTCATTGAGATCGGCACCTTGCAGTAGAGATCGGCGCCGTCGCGCTGGAAGAATTCGTGCGGCTTGACCGCCAGGAAAATATAAAGATCGCCCGACGGGCCGCCGCGCAGGCCGGCCTCGCCCTCATTGGCGAGGCGGATGCGGGTGCCGTCCTCAATGCCGGCCGGGATGTTGACCGACAGCGAGCGCTCCTCGGTGACGCGGCCCTGGCCGGCGCATTTCGCGCATGGCTCCTTGATGGTCTGGCCACGTCCCTGGCATTGCGGGCAGGTGCGCTCGATCGAGAAGAAGCCTTGCGTGGCGCGCACCTTGCCGTGGCCGTTGCACATCGAGCAGGTGACGGGCTGGGTGCCGGGCTTGGCGCCGCTGCCGGAGCATTCCATGCAGGAGATCGAGGCCGGCACGTGGATCTGCGCCGTCTTGCCGGCAAACGCCTCCTCCAACGTGATTTCCATATTGTAGCGCAGGTCTGCACCGCGCTCGCGTCCGCCTGACGAGCGGCGCTGGCGCCCGCCCATCATGTCGCCGAAAATATCCTCGAAGATGTCGGCGAAACCGCCGGCGCCGAAGCCGTGTGCGCCGCCGTTCATGCCGCCCTGTTCGAAGGCGGCGTGGCCGAAACGGTCGTAGGCCGCCCGCTTCTGCGGATCCTTCAACGTCTCGTAGGCTTCGTTGATTTCCTTGAACTTGTGCTCGCAGGCATGATCGCCGGGATTGCGATCGGGGTGGAACTGCATGGCCAGCTTGCGAAAAGCGCTCTTGAGCTCCTTCTCGTCGGCCCCCTTTTGCACGCCCAGCGTTTCGTAGAAATCAGCTTTCATCTTTTCCCGCAGTCCGGATATTCAACGTCTTGAGGCACTTTGCGTCGTTCGCCGGCACGCTGTTCCGATTTAGGTGCGATGGAGCCGGGATGCCAGTGTTGACACGGGCTTGCCCGCATTTTTTCGATCGGGCGCGCACTTTTTCGGCCAGAGTTGCAAAAAAGCCCGGCTTTACGCCGGGCTTTACTACAGCGCCGCGCGTTGGACACGCAAAGGACGCTATAGCACTTTGATTTTTGCGCATGATCCTTTCCGGAAATCGATTCCGATTTCGGGGTCATGCGCCTAAACCTGCCGGCAGGCCGCTTAGGCCGACTTCTTCTTGTCGTCGTCCTCGTTGATTTCCTCGAAGTCGGCATCGACCACGTCGCTGTCCTTGGCCGCGTCCGCCTTGGCGTCAGCTTCCGCGGCTTCCTTCTGCGAAGCCTCGTACATGGCCTGGCCGAGCTTCATCGAGGTTTCGGCGAGCGCCTGGGTCTTGGCTTCGATCTCGGCCGCGTCGTCGCCTTCGGCAGCTGTCTTCAGCGCCGCGATCGCATCGGCGATCGCCGTGCGGTCGGCCTCGGAAACCTTCTCGCCATATTCCTTCAGCGACTTTTCCGAGGAATGCACCAGCGCCTCGGCCTGGTTGCGGGCCTCGACCAACGCGCGCCGCTTCTTGTCGGCCTCGGCATTGGCTTCGGCGTCCTTCACCATCTTCTCGATGTCGGCGTCCGAAAGGCCGCCAGACGCCTGGATGCGGATCTGGTGCTCCTTGCCGGTGCCCTTGTCCTTGGCCGAGACGTTGACGATACCGTTGGCGTCGATGTCGAAAGTGACCTCGATCTGCGGCACGCCACGCGGCGCCGGCGGAATGCCGACCAGGTCGAACTGGCCGAGCGCCTTGTTGTCGGCGGCCATTTCACGCTCGCCCTGGAAGACGCGGATGGTCACGGCCGATTGTGAATCCTCGGCAGTCGAGAAAACCTGGCTCTTCTTGGTCGGGATCGTCGTGTTGCGCTCGATCAGCCGCGTGAACACACCACCCAGCGTCTCGATGCCGAGCGACAGCGGCGTCACGTCAAGCAACAGCACGTCCTTGACGTCGCCCTGCAGCACGCCGGCCTGGATGGCGGCGCCCAATGCGACGACCTCATCCGGATTGACGCCCTTGTGCGGCTCCTTGCCGAAGAACTGCTTCACGATCTCCTGGATCTTGGGCATGCGGGTCATGCCGCCGACCAGGACGACCTCGTCGATTTCGCCGGCCTTCAGGCCGGCATCCTTGAGCGCCGCCTTGCAGGGTTCGATCGTGCGCTGGACGAGATCCTCGACGAGGCTCTCGAACTTCGCCCGCGTCAGCTTCAGTGTCAGGTGCTTGGGGCCGGTGGCATCGGCGGTGATGAAGGGCAGGTTGATCTCGGTCTGCGTCGTCGACGACAGCTCGATCTTGGCCTTTTCGGCCGCTTCCTTGAGGCGCTGAAGCGCGAGCTTGTCGCTGCGCAGGTCGATGCCCTGTTCCTTCTTGAACTCGGCCGCCAGATATTCGACCAGACGCATGTCGAAATCCTCGCCGCCGAGGAAGGTGTCGCCATTGGTCGACTTCACCTCGAACACGCCGTCGCCGATTTCGAGCACCGAAATGTCGAACGTGCCGCCGCCAAGGTCATAGACGGCAATGGTCTTGCCTTCCTTCTTGTCGAGGCCGTAGGCAAGTGCGGCCGCGGTCGGCTCGTTGATGATGCGCAGCACTTCCAGGCCGGCGATCTTGCCGGCATCCTTGGTGGCCTGGCGCTGGGCGTCGTTGAAATAGGCCGGAACGGTGATCACCGCCTTCTCGACCTTCTCGCCGAGATAGGCTTCCGCCGTTTCCTTCATCTTCTGCAGGATCATTGCCGAGATCTGGCTGGGCGACTGCTTCTTGCCGCCGGCCTCGACCCAGGCGTCGCCATTGTCGCCCTTGACGATCTTGTAGGGGACAAGCTTCTTGTCCTTTTCCGTAACCGGATCGTCATAGCGGCGGCCGATCAGGCGCTTGACCGCGAAGATGGTGTTTTCAGGATTGGTGACCGCCTGGCGCTTGGCCGGCTGGCCGACGAGGCGCTCGCCGTCGCTGTTGATGGCGACGATGGATGGGGTCGTGCGCGCGCCTTCCGCATTCTCGATGACCTTCGATTCCTTGCCGTCCATGATGGCGACGCAGGAGTTGGTGGTCCCCAGATCGATACCGATTACTTTTGCCATTTTTCTAATCTCTCCGCTAAGCAGGCTCTCAGGACCCGTACAGGCGTTCCGACGAAAGCCCCTGTTCACAAGAAATTCCGCTTCGGCAACCGGCATTCCGGCGCCGAACGGCTTGGCGCGTATATAAGAACAGGCTGCGCGGCGCGCAAGCATTCTGCGCAGGCATCCAACACATCCTTTTCTCGGCCCGGCCAGGGTTCTCCGGCACATGAACCTTTCCGCGTCGGTTCGTGACTGACACCCAGATGCGCCACGTGGTGCGGCCCTGGAAAGGAAAGACCATGACTGGAAATCCAGGCTCAGCGCGACCACCGCTTTCGGGGTGGGGTCGATATGCCAGGCGTTCCGCTGGTTGCGTTGACCATGAGTAAGAGCCGGCATATCGTGATCACGAGGAAAGCAGACAAATTCGATCAGGGAAAACGTGCCGGAACGTCGCGCCTTGCCCTGGTTTGCGCGGAAACGTCGGATGTTTCTCCCGTCGCCCGCGGGGGGAATTCCATGTCTTGCGACCACGGCGCGTTCGTGCGCTCTCGTGCTGGCCGTTTGCGCCGTGCGATGCAAACAGCCAGCGGCTTTCCGGCGTTGGCGCTCGCCACCATCCTGTGGCTTGGCGGTGCCGTCCAGGCGCAGGAAACGCAGATCATCTATCCAGGCTCGATGGCGGTGACCGGATTTTCCGGTACCGTCATTCGTGATCCTGAGGAGGGCCTGCCGCCCAGCGTCGACCCGGTCGACGAAACCTTTATCGACACGACGCGCGCAACCTTGCGCGTCTTTGACGTTTCAAGGCTGGGCGGGCGGGCCTCTGGCCAACTCGTCTTCACGCCGCCGCCCTTCGAAGTGACGGCCGGGCAGATCGGCCAGGTGTTCGGCATCACCTATGACGACGGCGTGCGCGACGGTGCACCCTCGGGCATTGCGAACCTCTATGCCGGCGCCACCTCGCTGCATGGCGTCCGCATCGTCACATCAGACGAAGATGCGGACGGTCGTCCCGAGCGGCAGCGTCGCGGTGCTGCCGGCGCCACCTTCATGGACGGCCAGTTCGGCACCGAGAACGGTGGCGGACCGGGCACGATCTGGAAGATCGACGGCATCACCGGCCAGGTCAGCAAATTCGCCGACCTCGACACCAACAGCGGCCCTGGCATCGGCGACGTCACCTTCGACACTATCCGCCGGCAGTTCTTCGCCAGCGACCTCGACACCGGTCTCATCCATCGCATTGACGCCAATGGCACGCTGGTCGACAGGTTCGACCACGGCGTTACCGGGCGCCCGGCGCACGGGCTGGCCCCGCTTGCCGACGATGGCTTGGCAATGGACATCGAGGGCGCTGCCTTCGACAGCGAGGACCCCGACAGCTGGGGTTATACACAGGATGAGCGTCGTGTCTGGTCCGTCGCCTATCACGGCGGCCGCCTCTATTATTCCGTCGGTGAAAAGGCCGAGCTCTGGTCGGTGGGCGTTGCCCGCGACGGCAGCTTTGCTGGCGACCCGCGCTGGGAACTGACGGTCAAGGCTGACAACGACCACGCCGTCACCGACATCGCTTTCGACATCAGCGGCTTCATGTACCTGGCCCAGCGCGGCCCGGTGGAAAACCGCTACGACTACAGCCGGTTCGCCGGTACCGGCACGGGCGAGGTCTTCCGCTACTGGCGTGAAAACCCGGACGATCCGGCGACGGAATCAATCTGGGTGGAAATGCCGCAGGACTATGCGGTCGGCTTCGCGCAAGGCAACCGGCAGTCGGCTGGCGGCCTCGACCTGCAATATGGCTATGACGCCGACGGCAATCTCGACGCGAGCGTCTGCACCGAGACGCTGGTCAAGACCGCCGACAAGTTGCGCGACAACCCCGCACTTGCCGAACAGCTTGCCGGCGGCGGGCCGCTCGCCGTACACGGTGTGCAGATCACGCCGACGGCGCTGGTCAAGCCGGCCAACGTACCGCCTTTCGGCGCGTGGTTCATCGACTTTGACGGCTATTTCGAAGACCCCGAGGTAGAGGCCCCCGAGCTAGAAGGGCATGTAGGCGACGTCGAAGTCTGGCATCCCTGCGAAGGCCGTGCCGGCTACTATGAGCAGATACCGGGAGGTGGCTACCTGCCACCTTTCTATCCACCCGACTTCCCGCCCCCCGGTGGCGTGCCTCCTTGCCTCGACAACGACCGCGACTGCGCCTCGATCCCGATCTGCCGGCGTGGCGACCGGGACCGCGACTGCCGGCCGCCGGTGGAAAAGAAGGTCGATCTGATCCTGAAGAAGCGTGCCCGCACCCCGGTCTGCAGGGCAGATGGTGTCTGCACCTTCGTGATCGATATCATCAACAACGGCAACGTCCGCTACGACGGGCCGCTGACGGTTACCGACACCTATCCGGGTGGCGTGCCGGCATCGTCGAGCTTCGGCCCGATCCCGCCATGGACATGCGGACCGAACGGCCCCGGCCAGTTCCGTTGCGACAATGCCGGCATCGTGCTCTCGCCGGGCGCTTCCACGCCAATCTTCGTCAAGGCGGTGATGCCGGCCGGCTACCGGCCAAACACGGTCGAGAACTGCGCCGAGGTGAAAGCCATCCCCGGCGAGAACGACCTCACCAACAACAGGGCATGCGCCAGGCAACGCATCCGTCATTCCGACAGCGGCAAGCCGGCCATGCGCCTCACCAAACTGTGCAGCGGAGCGCTGGCGGGTGCTGCGGCCGTCACCTGCCGCATCACCGTCATCAGCACCGGCACCAGTGCCCCCACCGGTCCGGTTTGGGTCAACGATGCCGCCACGCTGGTGGCCGGCGGCGCGCCCGTCCAGATCCGGACCGTCACGCCCGACGGCGCGGAATGGACGTGCGGACCGGTTCCGGCCAATGCGTTGTCGTGCCAGATTCCCGGCGCCGTCATGACGCCCGGAACCAGCCGCCACTTCGACGTGGCGCTTGCGGCGAATGGCGTGTTCGAGAACTGCGCACGCGGTTCCTACGGTCCGGCGCCAGGAGACGACGTCGTCCATCCGATCGGCAGGGCCTGCGCCAAGGGCGGTGGCGCCTCGACCATCCGTGTCGAGAAGACCGGCGATGCCGAGTGCCGGATCGGCCAGCCCTGCTCGTTCGAGATCACCATCGCGAATGATGGGAAAAACGCCTTCTCCGGTCCGGTTCGCATTGGTGATGCGATCGGTGTCGAAGGCCGCGGCCGGCTGGAAGGCGTGGCGATCACCTCGATCGACCCGCCCTTCGGCTGTGCGCCGGAACCGGCGACCCTGCCGGCGTCCTGCATCGCCAACCTGACGCTCGGCGTCGGGGAAAGCCACGTTCACCAAGTGACCGTGGTCTTTCCCGACGTCGGCCGCTTGGCCAATCTGCAGGATACCGTCAGCGGCCAGAACTGCGTCGGCGTGCTGTCGCCCGACACGCCGGTGCGAGGTGCGGGCAAAGTACTCTCCCGCGACCCGGCCAATGTGCAGGGCGATCGCGGCAAGGCCTATGCCTGCCATCCCTTCACCATCAAGAATGAGGGGAAGAAGGCGTGCTCGGCAGATCTCGTAATGAACGACGCCGGCCGCTGCGTCTGCCCGCAAGGCACCACTTTCCGCAACGGCCAGTGCTCGTCGGGTGGCGGCACGGTCATCATACCGAAACCGAAGGAGCGCTGCGTGCTGCTCAAGGGCCATATCCGTACCTCCGACGGGCGTTGTGTCTGCCCGCGCGGAACCGAGCTGGATAACCGCAGGTGCGTGTCGACCGACGAGCCGCCGGCACGCCTGTGCAAGCTGCTGCCTGGCCAGATCCGCACCAAGAGCGGCGATTGCGTCTGTCCGAGACGGACGGAACTGAGGGGCAGGGCCTGCTTGCCGATCGTCAAGCAACCGACGGTTGAACTGTGCGCCATCCGGGGCCAGGTTCACAACAAACGCGGCGCCTGTGTCTGCCCGCGCGGGACCGAGGTGATCAGAGGCGCATGCCGCCGGGCGCAGCTGGAGTGCGCGCCTGGTTCACGGCTGATCAACGGCCGGTGCCAGCCGATCATCAAGCGGCGCTGCCCGGTCGGGACAGTCGGACAGTATCCAGACTGCACTCCGATCCGCAGGGCGCCGACGCTGCAGATCACTCCGAACCTGCTGCTGAACCCGAACATCCTGCAGCAGCAGCCGAGGCGCAGGCCGCGGGCTCTCCAGTAGGGGACCCGGCGCGCAACAGTCCGTCACCTTGGACCGCAACGCCAAGACCTCGCGGGAGCAATCCGGCGGGGTTTTTCGTTGGTCGGACGTGTCTCAGCCGCTGCGTGAACCTTATCGCGGCAGTCGGCGACAAACTCCCTGAAGGAACATTTCAGGGAGAGAGAAAATGTCTTCAGCCAAGCATGCTTTCCGCAACACGGCGGCGACCGCTGCCCTGATCGCAGCCGCGCTCGCCACCGCGCCGGCCTTCGCCAAGCAGGCGAACATCAAGTCAATGTCGTTCAACACCGAAAGCGCCAACACGACGATCCATGTCGGCTCGAGCGACAAGCAAAAGTGGGACACGCTTAAGAGCGGCAACGTCCAGTTCTGGGGCCACATGAAGCTCAACACACGGTGGCCAGGTTATGTGCAGGATGTCGGCGTGGCGCTCGGCGTTTGTGGACCGGGCCAGTGCGGCGCGTTTCCGCCGATCTGGAGCGCGTCACCTGTCAGCCGCGACTACGACCATCAGAAAAATTTCTCCTTCGATCCCTCCATAATACCGCTGTCGTCGGACACCGGTATCGCCGTCGTGCCTTACGGCGACCAGATCATTGCCCGGTGCAACCAGCACCTCCAGCCCGATGGGCCGACAAAGTCTTACTCGTTCACGCACAGCTTCCATGCGAGCTTCTCGGCATTGACCGACACGGCGCTCGACATGGACAATGCGGTCAGCGAGGCCCAGGGCGGCAGCTGGCCCCATCCGCTGTACGACTCGCACTATGCCGAGCATGGATCGTTCGACGTCCAAATTGTCTGCGACCCGGTCATCAAGCCGCCGGTTCAGGACGTCGCCAATGATTTCGGCGAATTCGACGTGGACAACGTCAAGCTGTTCCTGACTACCTACCAGTCGAACCAGACCGGCTCGACGCCCGGTAAGGTCTGCCCGTCGTTGAAGGTCACGAGCCGGGCGCAGGCCAACCAGGTCGGGCCGGTGTCGATGCGCATCTGGCGCCAGAAGAACGACGGGCCGATCACCTCCGAGGTGCAGCAGGCGTGGGCGTCATACGACGCGACCAAGAATGGCTATTTCGCCACCTATGAGAAGTGGGAGGATGTCGGCGCCACCGCCTATTTCCAGTACAAGACCGAGATCATCGGCGACGATCCGTTCGAGCCATTCGACGGCTGGAAGGACATCACCGTCCATTGCAGCGGCGCGGGTGGGGGCGGCTTCACCGACGCACCTCAGGACAACCCCGACAACCCGCCGGCGCATTCGGACTGGCAGGGCGAGGTCACTGTCTCGGACAGCGCTGGCTTCAAAAAACTCTGCCCGCGCAAGGGCCAGGTGTCGTTCGACGTCGAGCGCGAGGCGCCGGGTGCGTTTCACTACCGCATCAGCTGCTCGAACGGCGCATTCTTCACCGGCACGACGGCCGCCTTCAATGATGGCGGTGTGTTCAAGGCGAGCGCCGCACACGAGTTCAGCATTGTCAGAACCCGCTCGATCCAGTGCACCCTGCAGGAGATCAAGCAGAACGGTTCGATCGCCACCGTCGACAACAGCACGGAGGATTTTACCTGTATCAAGCGCAATCTTGATCCGAATGCCGATGGTCTGGCGGTCGATACGCGACCCAATCCCGGCAAACCGCAGCTTCCGCCGGTCGTCATCGATGCCGGCCGCACATGCCTGCCGAGCCAAAGGCCGATCCGCGGCAAATGCGTCGACAGGCCGCTCGTGGCTGCCTGCCGCAGCACCGAAAAGCGTGTCAACGGCAAGTGCGTTGGGGTCAGCATCCACTGCCTGCCCGGTTACCATCAGGTCGGCCTGAAATGCGTGCGCAATGCAGTGATCGCCGACAGGTGCAAGCGCAACGAACAGCACATCGACGGGAGATGCGTGCGCAAGCCCTCCATCATTATCGACTGCAAGCGCGGCTATCATCTGGTCGGCAAGGCATGCGTCAAGAACCCGCTGATCATCACCGCCTGCCGGACAACCGAAAAACTGGTGCGCGGACACTGCGTGCCCAAGCAACCTGTGAAAAAGCCCAATCTGCAAAAAGTGAAGCAAGGCAGTGGCAAGGTCTTGCTGCCACGATTGGCCAGGCCGCCGCATCCGGTGAACTGAAATCGCGACGCTTGAACAGGGAGAGAGGTGGCCGACGCTGCCTCTCTCCTTTTGCGCAGGCACCGGATTCCTGTCGACAAGCAGCGCTGAGGCGATTACGGCGAAGGCGGGCTCAAGAACGGGAAGCGAACATGGCTCACAAGATCCTGATCGCGCCATCGGTGCTGGCGTCGGATTTTTCGAAGCTCGGCGACGAGGTCGAGGCGGTGGTGGCGGCCGACGCCGACTGGATCCATCTCGACGTCATGGACGGGCATTTCGTGCCCAACATCACCTTCGGCCCGCCGGTGATCAAGGCGATCCGCAACCGCACCAAAACCTTCTTCGACTGCCATCTGATGATAGCGCCGGCCGATCCCTACCTGCAGGCGTTTGCCGAAGCCGGCTGCGACGGCATGACGGTGCATGCCGAGGCCGGGCCGCATCTCGACCGTTCGCTGCAGACGATCAGGGACCTCGGCAAGCAGGCCGGCGTGTCGCTCAACCCGGCGACGCCGGAAACGGCGATCGAATACGTGCTCGACCGGCTCGATCTGATCCTGATCATGACCGTCAATCCGGGTTTTGGCGGCCAGGCCTTCATTCCAGAAGTCGTCGACAAGGTGAAGCGGGTGAAGGCGCTGATCGGCAATCGGCCGATCCGGATCGAGATCGACGGCGGTATCTCGCCGCAAACAGCACCTTTGGTCACCGCCGCCGGCGCCAGCGTGCTGGTCGCCGGTGCAGCCATCTTCAAGGGCGGCAGCGTCGAAGCCTATCGGGCGAACATCGAGGCGATCAGGACAGCGGCCGACCAGGTGGCCGGCTGACGCTGCCGGCGCGTCGTCATCGGCACGCGCTATTCTCCCCAGAATTCGTTGGCCGACGCCGTGCGCTTGTGCTCGTGACATGCGATCCCCAGCCAAAATGGCCTTGTCCATTTTTGGCGATTTTATTGGCATATCCAAAACTACCATCCATATTCTCTGTCTCACCCTCATGTCTCTCCGGACCCTCCCGCAGGCTCCTCTTCGACGGTCGGATCGATGAACCGCAGCCCTTTCTTCGCTGACCTGCTGAACACCATCGCCGACCGCGGCCGGATGATGCTGAACCTCGTGCGCGGTGACGAGCCGGTTTCGGCCGACAGCCTGGCACGTCTGTGCGTCCGTCTGCTTTCCAGCCAGGGCGAGGCATCGGGCGTCGCCTATGCAAGAGAAATACTCGATCGCTGGCGCACCCTCGGCGCCGACGGCAGGCTGGCTTTCCTGCATGTGCTGCGCGATCGTTTCGGCACCGATCACGCCAGGCTTGCCGCTGCGGTGGATGCTTATTGCGCCACGCCGGACGATCGCTCGGCACTTGCCCTGCACGACGCCGCCGAGCCGGCCAGGCAGGAGCTCTTGCGCCGTTTGAACCTGGCGCCCGGCGGCATCGAGACGCTGGTGCGCATGCGCCAGGATCTGCTTGCCCGGCTGCCTACATCGCCCGATCTCGCCATCGTCGATGCCGACTTCACGCACCTGCTGTCGTCTTGGTTCAACCGCGGCTTCCTGGTGCTGCGGCGGATCGACTGGTCGACGCCGGCCAACATCCTGGAAAAAATCATCCGCTACGAGGCGGTGCACGCCATCCACACCTGGGACGATCTGCGCCGCCGGATCGAACCCGACGACCGGCTCTGCTATGCGTTCTTTCATCCGCAGCTCGGCGACGAACCGCTGATCTTCGTCGAGGTCGCACTGACCCGGGCGATGCCGACGACGATCGCCGAGCTGCTCGCCGACGAGCGGCCGCCGGTGCCGCCACGGCAGGCTACGACGGCGGTGTTCTATTCCATCTCCAACTGCCAGGAGGGCTTGCGCGGCATCTCCTTCGGCAATTTTCTGATCAAGCAGGTGGTCGAGGATCTGCGCCGCGACCTTCCCGGCCTGACCGATTTCGTCACGTTGTCGCCGGTGCCGGGCTTTGCCCGCTGGCTGGCCGAGCAGGCCGAAACCATCCCCTCAGCCGCCGAAGTGCTGGACCTCGTCGCCGACGAGGGTTGGCATGCGGACGCTGCCGCTCGCGACCGCGTCGGCCCGGCGCTGCTTCCTCTTGCGGCACAGTATTTCCTCGAATCCCGCACCGCCTCCGGCAAGGTGATCGACCCGGTCGCCCGGTTCCATCTCGGCAATGGCGCGCGGCTGGAGCGCATCGACCTTTTCGGCGATCTGTCGCCCCGCGCCTTGCGTCAGGCGCATGGCCTGATGGTCAATTATCGCTACAAGCTCGACGACATCGAGAAGAACCACGAGCTGTTCGCCGCCAGGAACGATGTGGCGGCCGCGCCGGCCGTGCGCCGCCTGCTGCCGAAACCGGCGAGACCGGCCGCGCCGCGGCTTCCGGCGCCAGCCCAGGTGATTGGGGACAAGAGGGACACTTGAGCAACCACCCGCTTCAGGCTGCGGGCCGAACGGCTGATACCTTAGGCGCCCTTTGCGACACCAACCTCGAAAACCCTCTTGCCTTCTATCCAGACGCCCTTGACGTCCAATTCGTCCGACAGCGCAACGATATCGGCGGCGGTGCCGTTGGCGAACCGCCCGAGCCGGTGTGATTGGCCGATCGCCTGCGCCGGATAGAGCGAAGCCATACGCAGCGCCTCCGACAGGTCCAGTCCGACGACACGGTGGACGAAGCGCACGGCGGAGATCATGTCGAGGTCGGCGCCCGCCAGCGTCCCGTCGGCAAGCCGCAGGCTGCCCTCCTTGCGGTAGACGCTGCGGCCGTTCAGCGTGAATGAGGTCATGTCGGTGCCGATCGTCGCCATGGCGTCGGTGACCAGGAAAATCCTTGCCGGGCCCTGCTTGGCGCGCAAAGCGATGGCCATGGTGGCGGGATCGACATGGATGCCGTCGGCGATGATCCCGGCAAACAATGTGCCTGTATCGATGGCAGCACCCGCCAACCCCGGCTCGCGGTTGCCGATCTGGCTCATGGCGTTGAACAGATGGGTTACGACTGTTGCGCCGGCATCGGCGAACGCGCGCGCCTTGGCATAGAAGGTGGCGGAATGGCCGAGGCTGACGACGAGGCCGGCCTCGACCAGCGCCGAAACACGTTCCGGGTCGACGGATTCCGGCGCTACAGTCGTCAGCAGCACCGGCAGGGTTTTCCGCGCCGCAACCAGCACCGCTTGGTCGGCATCCAGCATCGGCCGGATCAGCGCCGGGTCATGCGCGCCCTTGCGGGCGATCGACAGATGCGGGCCTTCGAGATGCAGGCCCAAAAAGCCCGGCACTTTCTGCTGCGCGCCCTCGACCCCGGCGGCAACCGCCGCTGCGGTGATGGCGGGCGTGTCGGTGATCAGCGTCGGCAGCAGCGCGGTCGTGCCGAACGGCGCATGTGCCCGGCAGATGGTCTCGATCGAGGCGACATCGGGGTGGTCGTTGAGCATGACGCCGCCGCCGCCATTGACCTGCAGGTCGACGAAGCCCGGTGCAAGCATGCCGCCGCCGGTTTCGATACGCTCGACGCCGGACGGAACGGCTCCGGCGGCAACGATGGCCTCGACGAGGCCGTCTCGCACGACAAGAGCAGCGTTGTCGTGCCAGTCGTCGCCGTCAAAAATCCGGGCGCCAGTCAGGGCAAAACGGTCGCTCATATGGTTTCCGTCACCTTGCGAAGATTGGGCGGCGTGTCCGGATCGAGACCGCGATGGCGGGCAAAGGCCTCGACGAAGCCATAGAACGACACGATCAGCGCCATCGGGTCGGTCAATGGATGGCCGGTGGCGACATGCGGCAGGTGCTGAGCGTTTGTCGCCTTGTCCGAAGTCACGAAGACCGCCGCGCCCTTGCCCGCCAGGCTGTCGGCGGCCTCTGCGACCGACGGCTCGGAAGCATCGCGGGCGGCGAGCGCCAGCACCGGAAAATCAGGGCCGACCAGCGCCAGCGGGCCATGCATGACTTCGGCTGCACTATAGGCCTCGGCGTGCATGGCGCAGGTTTCCTTGAATTTCAGCGCCGCCTCATTGGCGATCGCCGCGGACGGACCACGACCGAGGATGAACAGAGACTTCTGCGTCTCAAGGGCGCTGGCCAGCGCCATCCAGTCGCAGGCGATCGCCTTGCGGAAATGTTCTGGCAAACCGGCGAGTGCCGCCAGCAACTTGTCGTCGCCGGTGCTATGCGCCATCAAGGCGAGGCCGGCGACGGCTGAATTGACGAAGGTCTTCGTCGCCGCGACGCTGCGCTCCGGGCCGGCCAGGATGTCGATGGCATAATCGCAGGCCCGCGCCAGCGGCGAATCGGCGGTGTTGGTGATGGCAACGGTCAGCGAACCGCCGGCTCTCGCGGCTTGCGCCATGGCGACGATATCCGGGCTCTTGCCCGACTGCGAGATCGCCAGGCAGGCCGAGCCGGCCAGCTTGAGCCTGGCGCCATAGATCGAAGCGATCGACGGGCCGACCGACGCGACGGCAAGGCCGGCGGTCAGTTCCACCGCATACTTCATGAACGTGGCGGCATGGTCGGAGGAGCCGCGCGCCACGGTGACGACGAAGTTTGGGTCGCGCTCGCGAATGCCGCGCCCGGCCTCGGTCAGTACCGCCGCCGAGCCGTCGAGCAGGCGCGCGGTAGCCTCCGGGATCTCCTCGATCTCGCGCCGCATATGGGTAATCCCCATTTGCTTGTTTACTGCGCTCATGGCCGGCCCTCTTCGCCCGGCCCGCTCAGCCGGAGCTCGGCGACGAAATCATAGGCGTCGCCCCTGTAGATCGAGCGGGTGAATTCGATCACCTTGCCGCTCGCCAGATAGGAAATACGCTCGATGTGCAGGCCGGCAATGCCTGGCGGCACTTCGAGCAGCCGCGCGTCGTCGTCGCCGAGATTGGCGGCGGAAATGCGCTGCACCGCCCGCACCGGCCGATGGCCGGTTGTTTCAAGCGCCGCGTAGAGCGACGACCCGATCGCCGCCGGGTCGGGCAGCACGCTGGCAGACAGTGCCGCGCGCTCGATCGCCAGCGGCGTTTCGTTGGCAATACGCAGGCGCGCCACCCGCGCCACCAGTTCGTTCGACGACAGGCCGAGCACCATCATCTCGTCCGGCGAGGGCGCATAGAGGCCGCGGTCGAGCCAGGCCGAACGCACCGCCATGCCGCGCCGCGCCATATCCTCGGTGAAAGACGTCAGCCGCGACAGCGACTGCTCGACGCGCTCCATCCGCGGCGCGACGAAGGTGCCGGAGCCGTGGCGCTGGACGAGGATGCCGCCCTTGACCAGATCCTGCACCGCCTTGCGCACGGTGACGCGCGAAATGTCGGCCTTGCTGGCGATGTCGCGCTCGGACGGCAGCGCGTCACCCGGCCCGATCAGGCCGCGATTGACCGCGTCCTCGATGCTCTTCCTGAGCTGCAGATAGAGCGGCGCGCCGCTTTGCGCCGACTGTTTCAGCGTGGCGAAGATCTGGTCGGCGGCCTCGCTCATCGCGCCGCCTCCGTCGCACTCGAGAAAACGCGCGCCGCCATCTGCACGGCGCCGCCCAGCGCGTCGTCGAGCGGCGGCTTCAGCAGCGCCCGGTAGCGCGCCGACAGGCGTGGTGAATAGAGCGGCGCCAGCCCGCCAAGCAGGCAGAGCGGATCGTCGTCGCCGAGATCGAGCACGCCAAGTGCTGCCTCGACGTCGGCGATTGCCTTGTCGAGGATCCAGTTGGCGACGATGTCGCCCTTTTCGGCATGCTCGAAGACCTTGGGCGCGAAGCCGCCGAAATCGCCGGGTTTTGCGTTGGTGGTGAACTCGACCAAATCCTCGGGATTGTCGCGGAAGATGGCGAGCATGGCCTGCGTCAGCGACGATCCCTGGCGGATGCCGTCATAGGCGAGCAGCGTCTGTTCGAGCAGGTCGCGGCCGATGCGGGCGCCGCTGCCCTGGTCGCCGACCTGAAAACCCCAACCGCCGATGGCGCGCGACTTGCCGTTTTTGCGCGCCATGTAGGCGGTGCCGGTGCCGAGGATGGCCATCGCGCCGTCACCGGAGCCGACCGCGCCTTCCAGGGCGATCTCGGCGTCGGTCTCGACGCAACTGATGCTGAACGGCAGGATCGCTTCGAGCTGCTGCCTGTAGGTGCCGACATTGGCGCCGGCGAGGCCGAGGACGGCCGGGGTCTGCGGGATCAGTTCGGGGTCCTGCCCGGCGGCGACAAAGGCCTGCCTTGCCGCCTCGACGATGTTGGCCCTGGCGCCGGTGAGATCGGTGCGGATGTTGGCCGCACCGCTCTTGGCGCGGCCGACGACAGTGCCGTCCACTGTTGCAAGGGCCGCCCTGCAGCTGGTGCCGCCGCCATCGATGCCAAGCACGAATTTCACACGATTTCTCCTCCAAGCGGATAATACCAATAAAATACCAATAGCCAAGGATTAATTTTCGTTTCAAAAAGATTAAGGGGTATTTTATTGAAAAACCACCGCATTTTGCCTGAACGGCGATTTCAGGGCAGGGAAGTCGTTAATGCGTGTGGACAAGTGGTATTTTTTTGGTATTGTTTTGGGGATTGGAGGGAAAGCGGATGGCCGAAACGCGCACCGAAGCGCTTCACCAGAATGCCGAGGGGCTGGACATCCAGGCTCCGGACGCCATCCTTTCCTCTTTGGCCAACGCGCAGATCGAGGCCGCCAAGGCGGTGCGCGGCGCCATTCCCGCCATTGCCAAAGCAGCCGAGATCATCGCCAGCCGGCTGAACAGCGGCGGCAAGCTCGCTTACGCAGCGGCCGGCAGCTCGGGCCTGATGGCGCTGGCCGATGCGCTGGAGCTGCCGGGCACCTTCGGCATTCAGCGCGACCGCATCGCCATCCTGATCGCCGGCGGCGACGATGCCTTCAAGGCACTGGCCGGCGGGCCGGAGGACGACACCGAAGAAGCCTCGGCGGCGGTTGCCGCTGCCGGCATCGGCGAGGGCGACTGCCTGATCGCGGTCTCGGCCAGCGGCTCGACGACCTATGCGGTCAGGGCGATCGAGGACGCCGGGCGCCGCGGTGCGGCAACCATCGCCATCGCCAACAACAAGGATGCGCCGCTGCTTCGGCTGGCCGATATTGCCATCCTGCTCGAAACGCCGCCGGAGCTGATCGCCGGCTCGACGCGCATGGGCGCCGGCACCGCCCAGAAGATTGCGCTCAACATGCTGTCGACCCTAGCCGCCATCCATCTTGGCCATGTCCATGACGGCTATATGGTCAATCTCATGGCCGACAACATCAAGCTGCGCGACCGCGCCGCCCGCATCGTCGCCGCCATCAGCGGACGCGACAGGGACGATGCGGCAAAGCTGCTCGAGAACAGCGGCGGCGCCGTCAAGACCGCCATTCTGCTCGCCGCCGGCGCCGCCAGCGCCGATGCGGCGCAGAAGATACTGGAACGTACCGGCCAGAAGCTGCGCCCGGCGCTTTCCGCGATCGAGGGGAGCATGGGGCGGAAAGCCTCTGTTCTCAAAACCGAACCTGAAAAAGGTCAACAGGGAGACTGAGCATGACAACCAAACTACTGACGGCACTGCTTCTCGGCACCAGCATTCTCGGCTCGGCCGGAATGGCCTGTGCCCAGGACGTAACGCTCAACATCGAGAGCTGGCGCGGCGACGACCTTGCCATCTGGAAGGACAAACTGATCCCGGCTTTTGAGGCCAAGAACCCGGGCATCAAGGTGGTGTTCGCGCCGTCGGCGCCGACCGAATATGACGCAGCACTCGGCGCCAAGCTCGCCGCTGGCTCGGCCGGCGACCTGATCACCTGCCGCCCGTTCGACAAGTCGCTGGAACTGTTCAAGAAGGGCAATCTCGCCGATATCTCGACGCTGCCCGGCATGGAGAATTTTTCCGACGTCGCCAAGGCCGCCTGGCAGACCGACGACGGCAAGTCGAGCTTCTGCGTGCCGATGGCTTCCGTCATCCACGGCTTCATCTTCAACAAGGACGCCTTCGACCAGCTCGGCATCAAGGTGCCGACGACCAATGAGGAGTTTTATGCCGCTCTCGACAAGATCAAGGCCGACGGCACCTACATCCCGATGGCGATGGGCACCAAGGATCTCTGGGAAGCCGCGACCATGGGCTACCAGAACATCGGCCCGAACTACTGGAAGGGCGAAGAAGGCCGTCTGGCGCTGATCAAGGGCGAGCAGAAGCTGACCGATCCGCAGTGGGTCGAGCCGTTTGCCGAACTCGCCAAGTGGAAGCCCTATCTCGGCGACGGCTTCGAGGCGCAGACCTATCCGGACAGCCAGAACCTGTTCACCCTCGGCCGCGCCGCCATCTACCCGGCCGGCTCGTGGGAAATCGGCCTGTTCAACACCCAGGCGCAGTCCAAGATGGGCGCGTTCCCACCGCCGGTGCAGAAGGCCGGAGACACCTGCTACATCTCCGACCACACCGACATCGGCATGGGCCTCAATGCGGCGTCGAAGAATGCGGATGCGGCCAAGACCTTCCTGACCTGGGTCGCCTCGCCGGATTTCGCCACCATCTACGCCAACGCGCTGCCGGGCTTCTTCAGCCTGAACAACACCCCGGTGAAGATGGAAGACCCGCTGGCCCAGGAATTCGTCTCCTGGCGCGACAAGTGCAAGTCGACCATCCGCTCGACCTACCAGATCCTGTCGCGCGGCACGCCGAATCTCGAGAACGAGACGTGGGTTGAATCGGCCAACGTCATCAACGGCACCGTCACGCCGGAAGCTGCCGCCAAGAAGCTGCAGGACGGCCTCGACAGCTGGTACAAGCCGGCGAAGTAAGAGCGAGCGCAATCTCCCCCCTCGAGGGGGAGATGTCGCCGAAGGCGACAGAGGGGGTCGGTAAAGGCAGGCTGCGACCTGATCGTTGCCGGAAGGCGCGGTCGAAACCACGATGGCGCACTGCCTTGGCCGACCCCATCCGCCTCGCTTCGCGAGGCACCCTCCCCTCGAGGGGGAGGGAGGCGCCGCACCCTTCGGCGGCAATTGTAAGAACCTGATCGGCGGGGACCGAACGCATGGCCGCAGCACCGAAACGACCGTTCCGCTGGCATATCGTCGTCTTCCTGGCGCCGGCGGTGCTGGTCTATACGGCGATCATGATCCTGCCGCTGGCCGGCACGCTGCAGCTCTCGCTGTTTCGCAACATCGACCAGGCCCAGGTCTTCGTCGGATTGGAAAACTTCCGCAGGCTGTTCGGCGATCCCAACTGGTCGGTCAATTTCTGGAACGCACTGCGCAACAACGTCGGGTTCTTCATCATCCACATGATCGTGCAGAATCCGATCGGCGTGCTTTTGGCCGCACTGCTGTCCAGCCCGCGGCTGAGATTCTCCGCCTTCTACCGCACGGCGATCTTCGTCCCGACGATCCTGTCCTTCGTCATCGTCGGCTTCGCCTGGAAGCTGATCCTGTCGCCGCTGTGGGGCGTGGCGCCGAACCTGATGGATCTTGTCGGCCTCAAAAGCCTGTTCACGCCGTGGCTCGGCAAAGAACAATATGCGCTGACCACGCTCAGCCTGATCTCGGTGTGGCAGTTCGTCGGCATCCCGATGATGCTGATCTATGCCGCGCTGCTGTCGATCCCCGAGGAGGTGATCGAAGCGGCCGAATGCGACGGCATCACCGGCATGTCGCAGTTCTGGAAGATCAAGCTGCCGCTGATCCTGCCGTCGATCGGCATCATCTCGATCCTCACCTTCGTCGGCAATTTCAACGCCTTCGACCTGATCTATACCGCGCAAGGCGCGCTGGCCGGGCCGAACTATTCGACCGATATTCTCGGCACCTTCCTCTACCGCGCATTCTTCGGTTTCCAGCTGCAGGTCGGCGATCCCAACATGGGCGCGGCGATCGCCACGATGATGTTCCTGATCATCCTTGGCGGCGTCTGCGTCTACCTGTTCCTCGTCCAGACGCGCCTGCGTCGCTATCAGTTTTAGGGGGCCAGACATGAGCACGGCAACCCACTCCCTGCCCCGCACCATCGGCGCCCATGCGGTGCTGTTGACCTACACGGTGATCGCGCTGTTTCCGGTGATCATCGTCATCATGAACTCGTTTAAATCCCGCGCGGGCATCTTCGGCGCGCCGCTGACGCCGCCGACCCCGAAAACCTTCGACCTGATCGGCTACACCACCGTCATCGGCCAGGGCGATTTCATCCACTATTTCCAGAACAGCCTTGTCGTCACCGTCGCCTCGCTGTTCTTCGTGCTGCTGTTCGGCGCGATGGCCGCCTTTGCGCTGTCGGAATACCGTTTTCGCGGCAATTCGCTGATGGGGCTTTATCTCGCCCTCGGCATCATGATCCCGATCCGCCTCGGCACCGTCGCCATCCTGCAATTGATGGTGGCGAGCGGGCTGGTCAACACGCTGACGGCGCTGATCCTGGTTTATACGGCGCAAGGCCTGCCGCTCGCCGTTTTCATCCTGTCGGAATTCATGAAGCAGGTGTCCGACGATCTGAAGAATGCCGGACGCATCGACGGCCTGTCCGAATACACCATCTTCTTCCGGCTGGTGCTGCCGCTGGTCAGGCCGTCGATGGCGACGGTCGCCGTCTTCACCATGATCCCGATCTGGAACGACCTTTGGTTTCCGCTGATCCTGGCGCCGTCCGAAGAAACCAAGACGGTGACGCTCGGCGCGCAGCTGTTCCTCGGCCAGTTCGTCACCAACTGGAACGCCATCCTGGCCGCGCTGTCGCTGGCGATCATGCCGGTGCTGATCCTCTACGTCATCTTCTCGCGGCAGCTGATCCGCGGCATAACTTCCGGAGCGGTCAAGTGAGCAAGGAAAAACCTCTTCGCGTCGTCGTTGCCGGCCTCGGCAATATGGGCCGCAGCCATGCGCTGGCCTATCACACCAACCCGGGGTTCCAGATTGCGGCGCTGGTCAACCGTTCGGACGTGCCGCTGCCGGCCGGGCTTTCCGGCTATGGCATCAGGCGCTCCTTCGACGAGGCGCTGCGCGACGAAAGGCCCGATATCGCCTGCATCGCCACCTATTCCGACAGCCACGCCGACTATGCGGTCAAGGCGTTCGATGCCGGCTGCCATGTCTTCGTCGAAAAGCCGCTGGCGACGACGGTGGCGGATGCCAAACGTGTCGTTGCCGCAGCCAAGGCCAATGGCAGAAAACTGGTGATCGGCTACATCCTGCGCCATCACCCGTCCTGGATCAGGCTGATCGCCGAGGCGCGCAAGCTCGGCGGTCCTTACGTGTTCCGCATGAACCTCAACCAGCAATCCTCCGGCCATAGCTGGCAGACGCACAAGCAGTTGATGCAGACGACGTCGCCGATCGTCGATTGCGGCGTGCACTATCTCGACGTGATGCTGCAGATCACCGACGCCAGGCCGGTCGAGGTGCGCGGCATGGGGCTGCGGCTGAGCGACGAGATTGCGCCCACGATGTACAATTACGGTCATCTGCAGGTGCTGTTCGACGATGGTTCGGTCGGCTGGTACGAGGCCGGCTGGGGGCCGATGATCTCGGAAACCGCCTTTTTTGTGAAGGACGTGATCTCGCCGAACGGCTGCGTGTCGATCGTCATGAAGGAGGGCGTCAGATCCGACGACATCGACACCCACACCAGGACCTCGACCATCCGCCTGCACAGCGCGGCGACCGGCGCGGACGGAAAATTCGCCAAGGCGGATGAGATGTTGTCGATGAAAGGCGAACCCGGCCATCAGGATCTCTGCGATCGCGAGCAGGCTTTTCTGCTCAAGGCGATCCGCGAGGATATTGATCTGACCCGCCACATGGACGACGCAGTGAAGTCGCTCGCCGTCTGCCTTGCCGCCGACGAAAGCGTCCGCAGCGGGAAGGCGGTGCGATTGTGAGAGGGGAATTTTTGCTAGGGGTTGCGCTCTGCGGCACCCCCACATTCCAATCCGGAGGAACGCCGTGGGCTCGCTGAATATCGAGAATGTGAAGAAGGCGTTTGGGCCGGTCGAGGTGCTGAAGGGCATCAACCTCGAAGTGACCGATGGCGAATTCGTCGTCTTCGTCGGCCCCTCCGGCTGCGGAAAATCGACGCTTCTCAGGGTCATCGCCGGGCTGGAGGATTCGACCTCGGGGCGTGTGGTCATCGACGGTGCGGACGTCTCCGCCACCCCGCCGGCCAAGCGCGGCATCGCCATGGTGTTCCAGACCTATGCGCTCTACCCGCATCTGACGGTGAAGAACAATATGGGCCTCGGCCTCAAGCAGGCAGGCACGCCGGCGGCCGAGATCGACCGCCGCATCGGCATCGCATCATCGATGCTGTCGCTGGAGCCCTACCTGGCCAGGCGCCCGGCCGAGCTGTCCGGCGGCCAGCGCCAGCGCGTCGCCATCGGCCGCGCCGTGGTGCGCGAGCCCAAGCTTTTCCTGTTCGACGAGCCTTTGTCCAACCTCGATGCCGCACTGCGCGTCAACACCAGGCTGGAGATCGCGCAACTGCATCGCCGGCTGAAGGCGACGATGATCTACGTCACCCACGACCAGGTCGAGGCGATGACGCTGGCCGACAAGATCGTCGTGCTCAATGCGGGCAAGATCGAGCAGATCGGCGGACCGATGGAACTCTACAATGCGCCGGCGAATGAGTTTGTCGCCGGCTTCATCGGCTCGCCGAAGATGAATTTCGTCGACGGCGCCAGGCTTGGCGAGACGGCCAAGACCATCGGCGTCCGTCCCGAGCACCTGACCGTCGATGCGAAATCCGGCGCCTGGAAAGGCACGGTCGTCCATGCGGAACACCTCGGCGCCGACACCAACCTCTATCTCGACTGCGAAAAGGCCGGGCTGATCACCGTGCGCATTTTTGGCGTCTACAACGCCGAGCCTGGCGCCACGCTCTACGCGACGCCGGATCCGGCGAAGACTTATCGGTTCGGGACTGACGGCAAGGTGCTGAAGTAGCGCCCCTTTTTCCTTCTCCCCTTGTGGGAGAAGGTGGATCGGCGCGCAGCGCCGAGACGGAAGAGGGGTGTTGGACGGAGTGCTGTCGGTGCCAATCTGGAGCACCCCTCATCCGACCTCGCGGAGCCTGTCCTCGGGCTTGCCGGAGGCAAGACCCGTGGGCGAGGCCACCTTCTCCCACAAGGGGAGAAGG
>NZ_AZUX01000029.1:0-82828 GCF_000513915.1 Mesorhizobium sp. WSM2561 | reverse complement strand
CGGAGACGCCCGGACCGAGTTGCCTTCTGGCTTGACGAGGCCTGAAGATTGGCCCTGTCAATTCCAGCAGGAATAGTCGTCGGCAAACGAACTGCGGCAATGCTGCACCCGACAGGATTCGAACCTGTAACTTTGTGCCGCGGGGATGCCCATTAAGGTCGAAGCCACCACCCGAGACGGCGAACTCCGGATATCCGTGTCTAATGCCGGAGAGCCCATTCCGCACGAGACAATGCAGCGCGGCAGGCAGGGGGCTCTATGTGGCTCCGGCGAGTTCGGCAGAGGTCAAACTGTTCGCCTCGACGCCTGCCGGCCGCACGCTGATGGAAGAATGGGGAAGTGCTGGCGCGGAACGGGTGTCGATGCTGCGCAGCCGTGCGGCACGCATGACCGCCAACATGAGCGAGGACGAAGCGGACGATTTCTGGACATGGTTCGATAACCTCGATGCCGGTCCTGTCGCTGCCATCTTCCGCAAGCTGGCAGGGTGATCGCTGTCGAGCGAACACGCGGCAAGACAGGATGGAACTTTAGCGATTTCTAAAAATTGTCCGTGACCCGTGGGCATGCCCCTCCGCTGCCCGCTGCAGATCGGGACGCAAACCCGATCGGGCCCGCGCTCTCCGCCAGAGGCGCGGGCTTCTCCATAGCCGTTACCGGTTTAGCCTTTCGACGGTCTCAATGATAGGCTCGGGGCCGTAGAGCAGCAGGACAGCTTCCTCGCTCGGCAGCACACCAGCAGGGCAGGTCTGTTCAATAGCCATGCGAACCAGCTTGAGGGCGGCCCAGGCGTTGCGGATGTTATCTTGGCCGTCCATGCTTCCTCGCTGAGATGGGGCGGCCCAGCAGTCAGTTGGAGTTTGGGTGGAGGCCGCTGGGCCTAACCGACGGGGCTTGGGCGTCTCCGCCGGCTGGGACGAATTATAAGCCGTTTCATGCAGAATTGCTAATTTAGCAAATGATCATGATCCGTTCCCCTAGCCACCAGATGGGACGGGCCTAGACTCGATTCCGTGCGTAAACCAGTGCGTGCCGGACCCGGCCGGCTACAATTTATTCCTCCGATGATGCCGACCCTGGTAGCTAAGCCGCCCCAAGGTGACGGATGGACTCACGAAGCCAAATTCGACGGCTACCTCTCCCAGATCATCATCGACGCCGGCAGTGCGCGGATCTTCACCCGCCGCGGACTCGACTGGACATCCAAATACCGCGATCTGGTCGAGGCAGCCAAAGGTCTCAACGTACAGAACGCCATCATCGACGGCAAAGTCGTCGTCCTGAATGAGGCTGGCCTTTCGGATTTTGCCGCGCTGCGCAAGGCAATCACGAGGCGCCAGCACGACCTCTATTTCGTCGCGTTCGATCTGCTGCATCTTAACGGCCACGACTTGCGCGACATGGCACTTGAGGATCGGCGGGAAATCCTGGCCGGCCTTATTGGGTCTGATAGTCGAATCCAGTTCAGCGAGACGATGCCAGGCGAGGCTAACGCGATCTATCATCTGATCGACGCTACCGGCCTGGAGGGGATGGTATCGAAGCGTCGAGACAGCAAATATCGCAGCGGTCCGACCACCAATTGGCTGAAAACCAAGTCCTTCACCGAAAGCGAGTTCGAGCTTCTCGGAGTTGAACGCGAGAGGGGCAAGCCGGCGTTTGCTCTGATGGCTGAGCCAGGCACCAGGAAATATGTCGGCAGTGCGTTTGTGAGCGTCAACCGCGAGATGCGGGAGCGGTTGTGGAAGCGCGTGCAGGAACATGCCGGGCCACCGCCCAAGGATATGCCAAAGCGGCCGGCAACGCAGTGGGTCAAGCCGGGGCATCAAGGCCCGCGTGAAGCATCTAAGGGGCGAGGAGGATCTTCGGCACGCATCGCTGCAGGATTTCCGGGAAGAGGATTGAAGGCCGCGCCAGATTGAGCGAGGCCGGACTCGCGAAATTAGCAATAAAGCGTACAATCCCTAAGTCGTCCGTACCGAATAGAGGCATTGCGGACGCTTGGGAGCTGGCAGTGCTTCCGCCCTAGAGGCAGGAGGGCTGAGATGGCGAAAGCCCAGGCAGGCGCCCAGGTATCGGTTTTTGACTGCGATATCCTGCGCAGCGCCTTCATAAAAACCGTGATCGAAGAGAATATCCCTGAAGACAAATGGCGGTCGGTTGCCGCGCTTTTGATCAGCGACTTTACCGGGAGCGATGACGTCGATCCTGACTTGCTGGAATGGATCGTGCGCAAGTAGCCAGAGCTACCCAGCCGTTAGTCTTTTGTCGCCTGCCACGCTCGTTGCTATGCCTTTTTCGGTACTAGAAAGCCAAAGGCAAAGTGAGACGCCTCTACCTGGATTTTCGCGAGGTCGCTAGCAGCCGCCCGAATTACATCGGCAGTCACCTCAAAGAATTGGTGTGTTGCATTTTGCCGGTTGACTGAGAGTTTCTGCCAAGCCTTCTTTTCTCCGAGGTATACGCTCCACGGACCGTGAACGACACGATTGCGAAACGTGTTGAGTTCGCGCATCTGCTGGACAAGGCGATCGCGCTCGGCAAGGTCATTCGGTTCGGTGGTGTGTTGGTCGATGATCTGACCATACAGAGTGATTTTGTTATTCAAGTTGTTCGCTTTCCGCAGCTTCGGTTGGTCGGCGCCAAGCGCGGACAGCCAATGATCGATATGGAATTCCAGAAATCCAAACTGCATTATCAAGCGCCCTATCGGCTCGTAAAAATCGCTGTCGTAGCGCTCGATCATCTCCGATACGGATTTTGGACGTTCCATTATCGTGCTCACACTGACGAAAAACGCAACGAGCCGATGAAGCGGATGCTTCAAGACGCCGCGCCGTTGCCGCACACGAGAGCGAGAAGGTTGCAAAGAGTCCGGCCGAAAGAAATGAGGCCCCTGAGCTAATATCAACCCAATGTCAAAGAGTGGGCGTCCCCTATTGCCGACGCCCTCGTTTTCAGGATTATATTCCTCCCCGTTGCGGCGAGCCCTCAACGGAGATCGCCATGCCCAAAAAGACCCTCGCCGACACCCTGGCCGCCCGCGAGACCATCTATGTCAATTGTGCGCACCCGATGTGCTGCAAATCGACGAAGCTCGACATCCAGGCGCTGATTGACAGGCTCGGCCGTGACCACGGCTCGATGCATGACGACCTGGTCGGGCTCTTTATCTGCTCAAACTGCAAGGCTGCCGGTCGTGATCGACGGCAGGTGTTCTTCACTACGAAGGCCAGCAGCGGGCGCGCAATCGCGACTGGAAGCCAACTTTCGAACGAGGGGGCTGAAAGTGGCCGGCGCCACTTGGGGGGGCGTTGGGGTAGATTGCCTTGTCGGGCGCCGGCCTAGCGGATTGGCGTCCGCCGCCTTGATACTACCGAGCTTGGGGAGATCCGAGTAATCCCGTGATCGCGGAAGTCATTGTGGAGGAACTCAGTCCAAATGGTCGCGTTATGCTACCTAAGGATTTTTTCCGATGGCTGACGATAGGGACAGAACACCCAGCGGGGCCCCTGACGACTCTATCGTTCAGCGCTTGGTTAAAGAGGCGAATATAACCGAAGAGCAGGCTCGCGAGCTTATCGCTCTTCTGGGGCCCGACGGCCGTCACTTATGCGGGAAGCCCGATTTCTAACTCGAAAACGCTAGTCGCAGTGAGTTACGGCAATGGATCCGTGGCAATCGATAACGTGTACGTAGAGAGGTCGCGGTTGCAGGTTGATGCCACGCGGGCCACGATTGCGGAGATGCGATCCGTCATGGAGGAGAGCCGGCGCATTCTCGCTCGATCCCAAAATCTTTTGCGCCGCATCCATCAAAAGGAAAGCTCCGCCGCAGATGCCGGCGACGACAACCTACATCGTAAGCGTGTTCGAAAAGCCGCATTGGCGCACGGTGCTGACCACCAAGGACAAGGCAAAGGCGCTGGCCGAGAGAGATCGGCGACAAGGTGCGGGTCGAAGAGATCACGCCGAAGGTGAAGAAATGATAAGCGGCCGGATATATATCTTTCAGCCGACGGAACGTTTGTTACCCGCCCGGTGTTATCACAATGATCCCCGCATAGGGATCATAAAGGGCCTTGTCCCCTCTTGGCCCCAGTTTGAGTCCGCTGTCTCCCGGAAGTGTCCAGTTGCGCAACGTTCGCGCTTTTGGAGCCGTCGACAGCGGACCCGACGCACCTCCTAGACGCAAAACAGATCATCTGTCGGATCGCGAAGTCAGCTAAGCCGTGATGCCGACCGCTGGCCTGCCTCTGCGGTCCGATCCTGGCAAGATATTGTCATCTACTAGACGGTCCTCGGACGATAGTTTGGGCGGTATGAAAGGACCGGTAGCGCCGATCTCGCCTAGCCAATCCTCGTAGCCAGTGTTCATTTTGGACGTGAGTTCATCGGGATGATGTATCCCGGACTGGAATAGGCTCATGAGCCGCCGGCCGAAGTGTTCCCACGCCGGATGGCCTTCGGGAATTCCTGCCTCTGTGCAATAGTCCTTGAGAACCTTTGCCAGCGTGGCGAGTTGCTCGGAGTCGAGATGATCGTCAAATGACATCGCTTTATCCCTCGCGTGGGGCGAAAGCGTGATCGACTCTTCCAAGCGCCAGCGCCCGTTCTGTTGGATGGCGACGATGCTTCTGTACGCTTCCGGACGAATTTAGCGAGTCAAATCCGCTCGTCTTCATTTCCGCAACCTCACACCGGCGCCGCCGCCGTTCTCGGGGATGAACTCGACGCCGGCCCATTCGAGCGCTGCCTGAAGGTCAAGCAGAGTGCGGTCATACGGCGCCCGCTTCCCAGCTTCAAAATTTGTCAAGATCGCCGCCCGCCATCCTTCGCGGATGCAATGCGCGGTCAATGCCGATCGACAAGGTGGTTGAGAACTTCATGGAGTTTCTCGAAGCACCGGCAGAGCGTCACTGACGGGCGGCAAACTCTGCCGCTGCTAGCCCGCTGCCTTCAAGGTGGCGGGCTTTTTGTCGCTGAGGAACCATACGCGGCGGCGGCCGTTGAGCCCCCACCCAAAAGGGAGATCACAATGGCCGACGACCCAAACGAAGACGCAAAGCCGACGGAGACGCAGCTCGAAGCGCAGGAGGCCTTGGAGAAGCAAGTTGCGCAACTGAAACGCGAGATCAACAAGATCAATCGGACGCTCGCGGAGCACGCTGAAGAGGTGGTCGAGGAAGCCACTGGTTGGTATGAAGGCGCCGCCGATAGCGTGTCTCGGACAACGCAAGCACTTCGCAAAAGGGCGTCTACTGCTTCCGATATCGCTCAAGAAAATCCTGGCACGGTATCGTCCGCCTTCATGCTGGGCGCGGCTGTAGGCTTGCTGTTGGGCCTTGTTCTTGTGGCCGGCGACCAGCGCCGGGACCGCTGGATCTAACACGCCCAAATGAGCCCAGAGACTCCGCTGCCTCACGGTGGCGGTCTATGGGCGGGATCAAATTCCGAATATGGCAGCTAGATAGTCCCCATGCAGGATCAAAGCCGCGCCCGCCGCAATGGATAGGGCAGAAAGCAAACCGCAAGCGATGCTGCCCCAATTCGTGATGTCCAACGCTCTTTGGAAGTGTGGAGGATCGATCCACTTCTCAGCGTCCCAAAAGCATATCGTATCGTGCCGAGGACGCGTAATTGAACGAGTGCATCGACCAGTTGATCTAAGCGAAGAAACCCGATGCCAGCGCCATCAGAAGGCCAGCCACGAAGCACCAGACCGGGGCTTTGAATGCTTCCAGCGTCGCAGGTTGGCTGGCTGGATTGTTCAGCAACGAAAACATGCCGAACAGCGCACCAGAATGGACTAGCACCAGCGACGCGGTCAACCAACGACCCCACTCGGCGGCAACCTGGAAAGTCGCGCGCTGAGACGTTTTGAGATCGTGGTAAACTAATGCAGCCGCGCTATCCCTGTCCATCATCGGCGTTTTAGAGTGCTCAGTTTCTGTCATGTATGAAATCTCGCGTTGATTCCCCGGCGGGATTGTCGCAAGGACCTGCCGACAGTCGCAGGAAAAGAATTGGCACCGCAATTGGCACCGGCGAAGGCGCGCTCTCTATAGGAACATGGCGGGAACAAATTGGCTGATCCGTGTTGCAATCGTGTTGCACGGACAGAAAGGGACGGGGCGGGACATGCCCGGAATGCAAGGGTTTGCGCGCTACAGGGCAGGAAACCCATGCAACACCTTTCGGTCGCGATTGTTCTGCATAAGGGGCTGATTTAATTGCGGAAACTGTTGGCTGGGGAACCTGGATTCGAACCAGGACTAACGGAGTCAGAGTCCGTGGGTCTACCGTTAACCTATTCCCCAGCAGGCGCGGTTGAAGAAAACCGCGCGGGCAGGGCGACGATGGCGCCGCGCGTGCCTTGTAGCCGCCGTCGGAAAATAGTCAAGCCTGCCGAAGGCTTTTCAATCGGCGCGATTGCCTCAGGTTTTGACTTGCTCACTCTTGCCCATTCCGGGGCGAGGGCTCTCCCTTCTCCCACAAGCGGAGAAGGAAGAAGGGGCAGCGCCCAGGGGCGGCGCCCCTCAATTCTCCCTTCGCCCGAGCTGCGAGTGCTCGAAATACAGCACGACGCCGAGCGCCATCACCAGCGGGATGATCAGGTAGAACAGCCGGAACACCAGCAGTGCTGCCAGCACGCCGACCGGGTCCATATGCGACAGGCCGGTCAGGAAGACGACCTCGAACACGCCGAGCCCGCCCGGCGCATGCGAGATCTGGGCGACCGAGAACGACATCAGGAAGACGCCGAGCACGACGAAGTATCCGGGATTGCCAGCTTCGGGCAGGGCGAAGAAGATGATCGCCGCCGCCGCCAGCAGCTCGATCGGGCCGATCAGCAATTGCCGCGCGACGATCGGCAGCGCCGGATAATGGACCTGGAACCTTCCGATCTTCAGCGGCCTGAGATGCAGCCAGCTGCCGAAGACATAGGCCGCCACCACGAGCAGCATCGCGAGCCCCGCCGCCTGCGAAAGCCGATGATGCGGCGTGCCGGAAAAACGGTCGACGATCTCCGGTGCGAGCACCAGCACGATGCCTGAAACCAACACCGTCGACAGCACGAAGGTGATCCAGCAGATCGCCACCAGAATGCCGACGTCCTGCCCGGTCAGCCCCCTGGTTCCGTAAGCGCGGTAGCGGATCACCGCGCCTGAAAAAACCGAGCCGCCGATATTGTGCGACAGCGCGTAGGTGGTGAAGGAGCACAGGGTGACGAACAGCCACGACACTTTCTTGCCGATATGCAGGAGCGCGATGTGATCGTAGCCGGCCAGCGACGCATAGGCGATGACCGAGCTCAACGCGGCGAGCACCCAGCCGCGGGCAGGGATGGCGACGATGCCGTCCCAGACGTCGTCGAGCGAGATGCCGCGCAGCTCGTGCAGCAGCAGCCATAGCGAGAAGACGACCGCCGCAACGCCGACGACCGGCCAGAAATAACGCCTCCAGTTCATGGCGTGACGATCATGCGTTGCAGCCCCGTTGCCCTTTCGGTTCGCGTCAGGAAAACTGCCCGCGATTTCGAATGTTTCATACCCGCCATTTCAGAAATGCCTTATCGAAGCCGGCTATTCAACCGGCAAGGCGCTGCTGCGGGAGAAGGAAAGGCTGGCGATCCTTCGCGCCCCCCTCTGTCCGGCAGGACAGAGAGGGGCGCTGTCCCGCCATCATCGGGCCGAGCGGAGCGGCGAGACAATGCCGCCGACAAATTCGACCCCTGCGCTCTTGGTGATCCGGCCCGGCGCTGCTAGTCTGGTGGCAACTTGGAACACATGAAAGCGCCTGCTGCGTCCGGTCTCCGGTTCGCGCGGCGCCGGAAGGAACTGAAGTGGAAGACCACGACACCGGCGCCGGCGCGCCGGAAGTGGGCGTGTCCAGGGCTTCGCCGCAGCCTTCGGGCCAGGCAAGCCCATCCGCCGGCCGGCACAATGGCCGCCCGGTGCAGCCCTGGTCCGGTCACGGACAGGCAGGCGACGCGTCCCAGCATCAGAATGGCCAGAAGGCCAAGACCAGGAAGCGGCGCAAACGCCGGCGCGGCCGCAAGGTTTTCGCGCGCGACGACGCTAGCCTCGCTGCGGCCGGAGTGGCGGCTGCTGTCAGCGCTCCAGCCAGCCGCCCGCCCGCGGCGATCGTCGTGCCCTTGCCTTTGGTTGCGCCAGGCCGGCCGGAGCCGGCTGCTCGCCGCCCGCCGCTGCAGGAACTGCCGGTGTTTGCGGCACTCGATCTCGGCACCAACAATTGCCGGCTGCTGGTGGCTGTGCCGACGCGCCACGGCCAGTTCCGCGTCATCGACGCTTTCTCGCGCATCGTCAGGCTGGGCGAGGGCCTCACCGCCAATGGCCGGCTCGGGCAGCCGGCGATGGACCGTGCGGTCGAGGCGCTAAAGATCTGCGGTGACAAATTGCGCAGCCGCAAGATCAGGAAGGCCCGGCTGATCGCCACCGAAGCCTGCCGCACGGCCGCCAACGGCGCCGAGTTCCTCGACCGCGTCGAGCGCGAGGCGGGGTTGAAACTCGAGATCATCGACCGCCAGACCGAGGCGCGGCTGGCGGTGTCGGGCTGCGGCTCGCTGGTCGACCGCGACACGCAAGGCGTCGTCCTGTTCGACATCGGCGGCGGCTCCTCGGAAATCGCGCTGATCGATCTCACCGGCCACCGCTCGCCGAGACTCGCCAACCACATCGTCTCCTGGACGTCGCTGCCGGTCGGCGTCGTCTCGCTGGCCGAGCGCTTCGGCGGCCGCGCCGTCACCCGTGAGATCTTTGCCGCCATGGTCGAGGATGTGGCTGTGCGCCTGCACGCCTTCGACGGGCGCGACCGGCTGAGCCATGTGCTCGCCAGCCCGAAATTCCACTTGCTCGGCACCTCGGGCACGGTGACGACGCTGGCCGGCGTCCACCTCGACCTGGACCGCTACGACCGCCGCCGCGTCGACGGGTTGTGGATGGACCGCGACAGCGTCGACCGCATGGTCGAAAAACTGGTCGGCTGGGATTTTCAGCAGCGCGTCGCCAATCCTTGCATCGGCGCCGATCGCGCCGATCTGGTGCTGGCCGGCTGCGCCATTCTGGAAGCGATCCGCGCGGTGTGGCCGTCGGAGCGGCTGCGCGTCGCCGACCGCGGCCTGCGCGAGGGCATATTGAGCGAATTGATGGCCGACGACGGTGTCTGGCGCAACAATGGGCGGGGCCGAGCATGATCCCGAAAAGTGGCAGCCGGTTTTCGGAAAAGATCATGCTCAGACCAGAATGCATGATCCCGAAAAGTGGCAACCGGTTTTCGGAAAATATCATGCTCAAACAAGAAGTCAGGCAATGACCAGGAAACCGGAAAAACCAGGCTCTGCCGGCATTCGCGTGCTGAAGACGCGGATCAAGAAGAAAAGCGGCCTGAAGGAATCGTCGCGCCGCTGGCTGCAGCGCCACATCAACGATCCCTATGTCCAGCGCTCCAAGGCCGACGGCTACCGCTCGCGCGCGGCCTACAAGCTGATCGAGATCGACGATAAGCACCATCTGCTCAAACCCGGCATGAAGGTCATCGACCTTGGCGCGGCACCCGGCGGCTGGTGCCAGGTTGCCGCCGCGCGCACGAAATCGACGGCCGAACACCCGCATGTCGTCGGCATCGACTATCTGGAAATGGACGCGGTGCCCGGCGCGCCGGTGCTGTTGATGGATTTTCTCGACCCGCAGGCGCCGCAAAAGCTCGCCGAAACGCTCGGCGGCCAACCGGACATCGTTTTGTCCGACATGGCCGCACCCACCACCGGCCATCGCCGGACCGATCACATCCGCACCATGTATCTGTGCGAGGTGGCCGCCGATTTCGCCCTCTCGGTGCTGAAGCCGGGAGGCCATTTCCTCGCCAAGACTTTCCAGGGCGGCGCCGAGAACGAATTGCTCGCCAGGCTCAAGCAGAACTTCCGCTCGGTCCACCACGTCAAGCCGCCGGCCTCGCGCGATGAGTCGGTGGAGCTTTATTTGTTGGCGAAGGATTTTAAGGGCTAGCGCCTTTTCCTTCTCCCCTTGTGGGAGAAGGGAAGAGCCTCAACCGCCCTGCGGACCAGACACCCCCAGCGTCTTCGGCGCCGTCAGCCCGCCATGTCCCGATACAGCGTTGCCGGCATCGGGCGCCAGCCGCATGAACGACAGCGATGCGGCGGCCGACACCGCCGCGACGATGAAGAACGCGATGTGGAAGTCGCTCAGCGTCAGCGGCCCGCCATGGAGTGTCGTCGACACTTCCAGGATACCGCCGGCCAGCGCCACGCCGAGCGCGATCGACAGTTGCTGGAACACTGCGGCGATCGGCGTTGCCCTGCTGGTGTCGGCGGTCGAAATCTCGGCATAGGCAAGCGCGTTGATGCCGGTGAAGAACATCGAGCGGATGAAGCCGCCGGCGAGCAAGATGGCGAGGATCAGAAGATAGGGCGTCTCGGGCGTGAGCAGGCCGTTGATGGCAATCGACGCCGCCGCGATCAACGAGCCGAAGATCAGCACGCGGCGGAAGCCGGCGACCCGGAAGATCAGCGCGGTGACGAATTTCATGCCGATGGCGCCGATCGCCGCTACGAAGGTGATCATTCCCGACTGGAACGGTGTCAGCCCGAAGCCGATCTGGAACATCAGCGGCAAAAGGAAGGGCACGGCGCCGATGCCGATGCGGAACAGCCCGCCGCCGAGCACCGAGGCGCGGAACACCTGGTTGCGGAACAGCTCGAGCGCCAGCAGCGGATTTTTGGCGCGGCGCGCATGCAGGAGGTAAAGCACGGCTGAAACCAGCCCGACAGCCACGGTGAGGAAGCCGGCAATCGGCGGCAATGCCGGCAGGCTGACCACCGACAGGCCGAAAACGATGCCCGATGCTGCCAGCCCGCTCAGCACGAAGCCGATGAAATCGAGCGGCGGCGTCGGCGCCGCTTCGGTCTCCGGCAGGAAGCGCGTGGCCAGCCAGATGCCGATCAGCCCGATCGGCACATTGATCAGGAAGATCCAGTGCCAGCTGAAATAGGTGGTGATGAAACCGCCGACCGGCGGCCCGACGAGCGGCCCGAGCAATGCCGGAACGGTCAGCCACGACATCGCGGCGACGAGCTCGCTCTTCGGCGTGGCGCGTACCAGCACCAGCCGTCCCACCGGCGTCATCATGGCGCCGCCAATGCCTTGCAGGAAGCGTGAGACCACGAAGGCCGGCAGCGAATTCGACACCGCGCAAGCAATCGAACCGACGATGAACACGGCGATTGCGGCGCGAAACACGGCCTTGGCGCCAAAATGGTCGGCCATCCAGCCGCTGATCGGAATGAACACCGCCAGCGACACCAGATAGGCGGTCAGCGCCAGCTTGAGCGCCACCGGGCTGGTCTGGAGGTCGACGGCGATCGCCGGCAGCGACGTTGCGATAACGGTCGAATCCATGTTTTCCATGAAAAGGGCGACCGCCAGGATAAGCGGAATGTTGCGGTTCATGGAGCGCGTCCGGATTCGATTGTTGCCGACCGGGGCAAGCCGACAGGCAGGGCGGTTACCACGGGTTGCGTTGGATGTCGCCTTAACTTGCTGTCACATTTGTGCGACCTGGCACCGGGCATGCCCAACAAAACTCCGGAGCAGCGCCGTCGGCGAGGCGGCCGCTTCGGCTTTCGCCAATCACCAGCGGTGAATGCCGGTCGCCATCCGTCACCGCGAAAGGCATTAAGCTGAGTTTGCACCGCTGTCGTGCACAAGCAATCGGCTTTTCAACGGCGACGGGACGTGTTACGAGCCAGCGCCAATCCTGAAAGGGAAGAAGACGAGTCGGCGCTGTCCACCCGGTCCAGCGCTTTTCATGCATTCCGAGGGCTGGCCATGGCAAAGATTATCGAAACGTCCACGGGCGCATTGGCGTTGACTTTTGACGACGTGCTGCTGCAGCCGGGTCATTCCGAGGTCATGCCCGGCGAAACCGATATCCGCACCCGCATTGCCGGCGACATCGACCTCAACGTGCCGATCCTGTCCGCCGCCATGGATACCGTCACCGAGGCGCGTCTTGCCATCGCCATGGCCCAGGCCGGCGGCATCGGCGTCATCCACCGCAATTTCTCGCCGGCCGAGCAGGCCGAGCAGGTGCGGCAAGTCAAGAAATTCGAATCCGGCATGGTGGTGAACCCCGTCACCATCGGCCCCGATGCGACGCTCGCCGACGCCTTGGGGCTGATGCGCACCTACAGCATCTCGGGCATTCCGGTGGTCGAGAATGGCGGCGCCGGCGGGCACACGGTCGGACGGCTGGTCGGCATCCTGACCAACCGCGACGTGCGCTTCGCCTCCGACCCGGCCCAGAAAGTCTACGAACTGATGACCCGTGAGAACCTGATCACGGTCAAGGAGAACGTCGATCAGGACGAGGCCAAGCGGCTCCTGCACCAGCACCGCATCGAAAAGCTGGTCGTGGTCGATAGCGGCGGCAATTGCGTCGGATTGATCACCGTCAAGGACATCGAGAAGTCGCAGCTCAACCCGCACGCCACCAAGGACGTGCAGGGGCGCCTGCGCGCGGCGGCCGCCACCAGCGTCGGCGATGACGGTTTTGAGCGCGCCGAGCGGCTCATCGATGCCGGCGTCGACCTTTTGGTGATCGACACCGCGCATGGTCACTCGCAACGCGTGCTCGATGCGGTGACGCGGGCCAAGAAACTGTCCAATTCGGTTCGCATCCTGGCCGGCAACGTCGCCACTTCAGAAGGCACGCTGGCGCTGATCGATGCCGGCGCCGATGCCGTCAAGGTCGGCATCGGCCCCGGCTCCATCTGCACCACCCGCATCGTCGCCGGCGTCGGCATGCCGCAGCTTTCGGCGATCATGTCGGCGGTCGAGACGGCGCAGAAATCGGGCGTCTCGGTCATCGCCGACGGCGGCATCAAATATTCCGGCGATCTCGCCAAGGCGCTCGCCGCCGGCGCCAGTGCCGCAATGATCGGGTCGCTGCTGGCCGGCACCGACGAGAGCCCGGGCGAAGTCTATCTGCACCAGGGCCGCTCGTTCAAAGCCTATCGCGGCATGGGCTCGGTCGGCGCCATGGCGCGTGGCTCCGCCGACCGCTATTTCCAGGCCGAGGTTCGCGACACGCTGAAACTGGTGCCGGAAGGCATCGAAGGCCAGGTGCCTTACAAAGGACCTGTGTCCGGCGTGCTGCACCAGCTTGCCGGCGGCCTGAAAGCCGCTATGGGCTATGTCGGCGGGCGCGACCTTGCCGATTTCCGCGACCGCGCCACCTTTGTACGCATATCCAACGCCGGACTTCGTGAAAGCCACGCCCATGACGTCACGATCACCCGCGAAAGCCCGAATTACCCCGGCGGAGCCTAACCAGTTCGCCCGAAGCCTGACGGCAATGATGCTGCGGCTGTCGCGCCACGCTGCCGCGCTCTGTTTTGTCTGCGCGGGGGTTTTCGTCGCCATGACGGCGATGGAGTTCCTCTATTTCCGCCAGCTGAGCGGCGGCCTGCCGTCGCTCGATTTGCGCTTTGCCGGGTTCACCCCGGACGAGGGCATGGCCTGGCTGACGGCGCTCGGCCGGCGCGGCAGCGAGATCATCCTGGTCTGGCACTACCTGACCTTCGACTTGCTGTTCCCGGCGCTGCTGTCGCTGACATTGGTCAGCCTGATCCTTGCCGCCGGGCGGCGGCTGAAGGCCTTCCGGGCTCTGCCCGCGCAGCTTCAGTCGCTGTTCGCGTTTGTCCTGGTGCTGCCCTACACGCTTGCCGATTATGCGCAGAATATCGCGGTGGCCCGCATGCTCTCCGATTTCCTGTCGGCCAATCCGGACTCGCTGTCGTTTGCCTCGGCGCTGATCGTGACCAAATTCGCGCTTCTGGCGATACCGGTGACTGTCATCGCGGTATTTCATTTGGCCGCTCAGAGACAGCGCTGACTGCCCTTCTCCCCTGTGTGGGAGAAGGTGGCCGAGCCCACGGGTCTTGCCTTTGGCAAGCCCGAGGACAGGCTCAGCTCGGTCGGATGAGGGTGTTGGAAGGATCGCGGCCTTTAAATCAAATCGTTAAAATCATTCAATAATTTTAACGCGGCGTTTCTTCCAGCACCCCTCATCCGTCTCGGCGCTGCCCGCCGATCCACCTTCTCCCACAAGGGGAGAAGGTCTGGCGAATGCTACAAATCGAACAGCGCGATCTTGCGCTTGTCGAACTTGATGGCGAGTTCGCCGCGCACCAGTTTGAGCGCCGCCTCGCCGAACACGGCGCGTCGCCAGCCTTGCAAGGCCGGCACGTCGGCGTCCTCGCCCTCGGCGGCGATGCGGTCGATGTCGTCGCTCGAGGCCAGCACCTTCGAAGCGACGCCCTCCTTTTCGGCGACGATCCGCAACAGCACTTTCAGCAGTTCAGCAGCGGCATTGGAGCCTTCGGGCGGCTGAAAACTCTTCGGCAGCTTCGGCATCTCTTCCCTGGGCAAGGCAAGCGCGCTGTTGACCGCGCCAAGCAGCGCCGATGCCGTCGCCGAGCGTTCCCAGCCTTTCGGCGTGGTGCGCAGCTTGCCGAGTGCTGCGGCATCGCGCGGTGCCTGCTGCGCCACCTCGTAGATGGCGTCGTCCTTGAGCACCCGGCCGCGCGGCACGTCGCGTTCGCGTGCCTCACGCTCGCGCCACGCCGCCACCGCTTGCACGATCGCCAGTTCCTGCGGCTTGCGCAGCCGCATCTTCAGCCGCTTCCAGGCGTCCTCCGGATGCGGATCGTAGGTTTCGCGGGCGGTCAGCACGTCCATCTCCTCGTTCAGCCAGTGGGCGCGGTTTTCCCGCACCAGCTCGGCGCTGAGGTGCTGGTAGACCTCGATCAGATGGGTGACGTCGGCAAGCGCGTAATCGAGCTGTTTTTCGGAAAGCGGCCGGTGGCGCCAGTCGGTGAACCGTGAGGACTTGTCGAGCCGGGCGCCGGTGACCTTCTGGACGAGTTGGTCATAGGAGACGCTGTCGCCGAAGCCGCAAACCATCGCCGCCACCTGGGTGTCGAACACCGGATGCGGCACCAGATCGCCGAGATGAACGATGATTTCGATGTCCTGGCGTGCCGCATGGAAGACTTTGACGACCGCCTCGTTGGCCATCAGCCTGAAGAACGGCTTCAGGTCGATATCGGGTGACAGCGGATCGATCAGCGCTGTCACCCCGGGTGCTGCCATCTGGATCAGGCAGAGAATCGGCCAAAAGGTCGTCTCGCGAATGAATTCGGTGTCGACGGTGACGAAATCCGACTTTTCGAACGCGGCGAGAGCGGTCTCGAGTTCTTTTTGGGTAGTGATGACGTGCATCAAATCGCTTTTGGCAAAGTGTAAGGTCTCCTTCAATTTCAGCCGCGCGGGCTTTCGTCAAGCCGCTGTGCGGGTTTCAAGACCTGGCGGGCCGTCATCATTGCCTGGCAGGCCCGTCGGAATCATCGTTGCGCTTGGCCAGCCGGGCGAACACCGTCGATGTGCGCAAAAGGCCGATGAAACGGCTGCGATGGCCGGCCGGCACGCCGGATCGCACCTGCATCCGGTACAGGATGACGACGACGAAGATGGCGTAGACGGTAGCGGTGAACACGAACAGCGCGCTTGGCCCGAAATACTGCATCGCCGTCGAGGCGGCGAACGGCCCGCCAATGGCGCCGAAGGAATAGAACAGCATCAGCGCCGCATTGATCAGCACGAACTCGCCCTTGTCGGCGCGGTCGTTCGAGTGCGCCGCCGACAACGAATAGAGCGGCATGGCGAAGCAGCCGAAGATGAAGACGATCACGAAGTTGAGGGACGGGTCGCTGCGCGCCCAGAACACCAGCGCCAGCGACGCCAGCAGCGCGCAGCACGTCGTTATCAGCAGCACGGAGCGCCGGTCCCAGCGGTCGGACAGGTAGCCGAGCGGATATTGGATGATGGCGCCGCCGAAGATGCCGACGCTGACGAAGGTGACGACGTCGGTGACCGACATGCCGATCTGTTCGGCATAGACCGGCGACAATGTGCGAAAAGCGCTGTTGGTGACGCCGACGGCAATGCAGCCGAAGCAGCCGAGCGGCGAGATCCGCCAGACGCGGGCGAGGTCGAGCTTGACGTCTTCGGGCGGGGTCGGGTTGGAGCGATCGCCAAGCGACACCGGCACCAGTGAGAGCGTGATCATGATCGACATGACGGCGAAAATGGCGAAACCGCTGGCGCCGACGATCGGGATCAGGAACTGTGCGCCGGTGACCGAACCGATGTCGACCATCCGGTAGATGGCCAGCACCCGCGCGCGGTCCTTGTTGGCGGCCCCGGAATTGAGCCAGGCTTCCATGATGGTGAACAGGCCGGCGAAGCAGAAGCCGCCGGCGAGACGCAACGCGCACCACATGACCGGGTCGACGACCAGCACCAAAAGCAATGTCCCGGCCGAAGCGATCGCCGCCAGCGCGGAAAACGCGCGGACATGGCCGACGGCCTTCATGATGTGGGTGACGGCGAGGCAGCCGAGCAGGAAGCCGGCGAAATAGAACGTGCCCATCAGGCCGATGGTCGAGGCCGAAAACCCCTCCTGCGCCCCGCGCAATGCGATCAAGGTGCTCTGCAGGCCGTTGCCGCCGAGCAGGATGCCGGCGGCAATAAGGAGCGGGATCAGCGGGCGCATGGAGGACATGAAGGAAGGCCTGTCGTTGATCCTTCTTGAACCATCGCCCACGCCATTGCCAGCGGCAATTCCCGGCGGTTGGCAGGCCAGCGCCGGCTATCAGTTTCTCAGGTTGATTTTAGCGGGGGGATCCTTCGCGCTGCGGATGGCGCACTCGGGTGGCTTGCCGCCCTACCGAAGAATTCTGTTTGTCATCAGCCATTTCACGGAACGGGGCCACGCGTAATTCGCACCCATGCGCAGATCGGTAAAACCCTGCGAAACAGGATTCCCGGTTTCAGCATCGAGGATGCGAATGAACATCGTATGCTCTGTTCGGCTGACGCGCGTTACGACGCCCAGCAAGGCAAGAGACGCGCCGTGCTCTTTGGCGATCTTGCTTTCACAGCCGCCGCAATTGCGCAATCCGTGCGGCGCCACCGCCTGCTCATCCCCGGCTGGCACATCAACCACTGTAAAACGCCCTGACTGGGAGAGCATGTCCTTCGCCATTTGTGCCGACTCGGACAGATAGCGCCTGTCGTGTTCATCCGGCGGAATTATTCCTGCGCCAGCGCTCTTGTCCTCCAATTCGAATGGAAACACCTCGATGGACATCGGCTTTGTCTGTGCGTGTGCAAATGCGCAGGTGCCGACAAGCAGCGTCACCAGGACAGTCAATGAGCGAATGCGCATGGTGGTCCTCCCGCCAATGTGACCACCATTGTACACGGCTCGGCCACGCTGATCACGATCAGGCGGAGGAAATTCTACACTTTGACTGTGGTGGGGCGTTTTCACCCAGCCTCGGACGAATGCCGAAGTTCGTATCAAGATGCTGCCCGTGCGTTGCCCGTGCGCCGCCTGCCTTGACAAAAGCGGCCTCACATGTGCTTTTCGCGCAAATTTCGGGCCGGGCCATCATGCCTTGGCCGCAATCAAACATCCGGACTTGCCAATGACAATGCATCGTTACCGCAGCCATACCTGTGCCCAGTTGAGGAAGAGCGACGTCGGCTCTTCTGTTCGCCTGTCGGGCTGGGTGCATCGCGTGCGCGATCATGGCGGCCTGCTGTTCATCGATTTGCGCGACCACTATGGCCTGACCCAGATCGTCGCCGACCCGGATTCGCCGGCTTTCAAGATTGCCGAGACCGTGCGCGGCGAATGGGTCATCCGCGTCGACGGCGAGGTCAAGGCCCGCCTGGCCGAAACCGCGAACGCCAATTTGCCGACCGGCGAAATCGAGGTTTTCGCGCGCGAGATCGAAGTCCTGTCGGCGGCCAAGGAACTGCCGCTGCCGGTGTTCGGCGAGCCCGACTATCCCGAGGACATCCGTCTCAAATACCGCTTCCTCGATTTGCGCCGCGACACGCTGCACAAGAACATCGTGGCGCGCACCAAGATCATCGCCGAGATGCGCAAGCGCATGGGCGAGGTCGGCTTCACCGAATTCTCGACGCCGATCCTGACCGCTTCGTCGCCCGAAGGGGCGCGCGATTTCCTGGTGCCGTCACGCATCCATCCCGGCACTTTTTACGCGCTGCCGCAGGCGCCGCAGATATACAAGCAATTGATCATGGTGTCGGGCTTCGACCGTTACTTCCAGATCGCGCCTTGCTTCCGCGACGAGGATCCGCGCGCCGACCGCCTGCCGGGCGAATTCTACCAGCTCGATCTGGAAATGAGCTTCGTCGAGCAGGACGACGTTCTGGCGACCATGGAGCCGGTGATGCGGGGCGTGTTCGAAACCTTTGCCGCCGGCAAGCCGGTGACGCAGGAGTTTCCGCGCATCGCCTATGACGTCGCCATGCGCAAATACGGCACCGACAAGCCGGACCTGCGCAACCCGATCGAGATGCAGGCGGTCTCCGAACATTTCCGCGAGTCCGGCTTCAAGGTGTTCGCCAACATCCTTGCCAACGACCCGAAGGCCGAGGTCTGGGCCATTCCGGCCAGGACCGGTGGTTCCCGCGCCTTCTGCGACCGGATGAATTCCTGGGCGCAAGGCGAGGGCCAGCCGGGCCTCGGCTACATCTTCTGGCGCGAAACAACAGAGGGTAGCACGGACGTCGATCACAAGCTGATGGCCGCAATGCTTGAGAAGGCACAAGCTGCTGGAAAGACGGACGAAGTAGAGCAAATTTACAGCAAATATTTCGAGGGTGTGGAAGGATCGGGACCAATTGCTAAGAACATTGGCCCTGAACGAACTGCCGCAATCTGCAAGCAGCTGGGTCTGAAGGCAGGCGACGCCGCCTTCTTCGTCGCCGGCGACCCGAAAAAGTTCGTCTCGTTCGCGGGCGCGGCGCGCACCCGTGCCGGCGAGGAGCTGAACCTGGTCGATCGCGACCGTTTCGAACTGTGCTGGATCGTCGACTTTCCCTTCTTCGAATGGAACGAGGACGAGAAAAAGATCGATTTCGCCCACAACCCGTTCTCGATGCCGCAGGGCGGCATCGATGCGCTCAACGGCGAGGATTTGCTCGGCATCAAAGCGTTCCAGTATGACATGGTCTGCAATGGTTTCGAGATCGCTAGCGGAGGCATCCGCAACCATCTGCCGGAAACCATGGTCAAGGCATTCGAGACTGTCGGGCTCAATCGCGAGACGGTCGAGGAGCGCTTCGGCGGCCTCTACCGCGCCTTCCAGTATGGCGCACCGCCGCATGGCGGCATGGCGGCCGGCATCGACCGCGTCGTCATGCTGCTGGTCGGTGCCAGGAACCTGCGTGAAGTGACGATGTTCCCGATGAACCAGCAGGCCTATGATCTGTTGATGAGCGCGCCGTCGGAAGCCAGCCCGCAGCAGCTTCGCGAATTGTCGCTGCGCGTCGCCGTGACCAAGAAAGAGGGTTAAAAGCCTCCCGCAACCGATGCTAAACGCTGTCGTTTTGCGCTGCCCCTCATTGCCCTGCCCGTCCTCCGCAGCAGCTGCGCTGCAGCTGCGGAGGGTGGACCGGGCATTTCTCGCCGTATAGTGACGGGGAGAAAGACACTGTCACAAATGATTTCGCCAACTGCCAGCGTTGCAAAGCTGGGAGCCAACGTCGCGGCCATCTCCCTTCTCCCCGTCACTATACGGGGAGAAGGTGCCGGCAGGCGGATGAGGGGCGGCGCTGACGCTCCCAGGCCCGCTCCAATCAGTCTTCGTTCGCCTTGACCGTCACGCCAAGCGTCTTCGTCAGGTCCGCCGGGTTGGACATGGCGCCTGCCATGATCAGCGCGAACGGCACCGCTGCCGGCGGCTCGGCCAGGATCTCGATGCTCTGCGGATCGTCGAGATATTTGCCGACCGCAGCCGACACCTGCGCCGTCAATTCCGGATTGTTGAGCTGCGCCATGCCGAAAGGGACGACCGCCTTGGCCTGGTTGGCGACGTCCTTGCCGGACATGCCCTGCTGCTTGCCGACATAGTCCAGCACCTTGTTGGTCAGCGAATCGTCGTCGAAGCGGATCGAAGCGCTGTTGAACGAAAGCTGCTGCAAGACGCCAAGCATGGCCATGCCTTGCGCCGAATTGTCGGCGCCTTCGGGCTGCGCCGCCATCTTCTTCTGCATCTCCTGCAGCGACTTGATGACGTCAAGCGTGTAGCCGCCGAAACCGAAGGTCATGCCGAACGTTCCGGCATTGTCGACGGAGATGTCGTATTTCGACAGCTCCATCTTGCCGTCCGCAGGCTGCCAGGTGCCCTCCATGGCAAGGTTGCCGGTGATGTTCTGGTAACCAAGCGCGTTGATCACCTCCTTGGACTTCGGGTCCTCGACCAGCGTCAGGTCGGCATTGAACTTTTCCGTGGTGCCGGAAAACGCCATCGCCTTGCCGTCGGCTGGCGGGGTGATTTCGATGGCGAGCCCGTCCATCGAGAAGGCGGTCTTGTCGGCGACCTTGACCGTCATGTTGTCGAGCTCGGCCGATTCATACATCATCATTGAACCCAGGGGGCCTGTGGCGCCGTCGGCGGGGACGGTCATGTCGTGGATGATGAAGGCGCTGAGGTCGAGCGTGACGCCGTTTTCGCTATGCTGGAATGCCGAAGTCGAGACGGTTTCGATTTCATAACCGCCATTGGCTTCGGTCACGCCTTCGAGTTTGATGTCGCCGATCTTGAGCGCTTCCTTTTCGGCCGCCGGTTTGAGGGCCACGCCTTGCAGCACCATGCTGGAGGCATCGCCCGTCACCCCGGTCCAGGAGATGTCGACGCCCTGGGCGGCGAGAGCCGCCTTCAGCCGGTCGGCGACCGCCGCATCCTGCGCGAAGGCCGCATTCAGCGGCAGCGTCAGCAGCAAGGTCGAAAAAGCGAGTTTGTTGAGTGTCGAGCGTCTGATCGTCATCGCGGTTCCCTGAGAGTGTGCTGAAGATTTTTCAATGTGTTGCGCCGTCACCCTTCCGTGACGAACTGGACGGGAAAAAGGCGTTCCGCCGCACAATGGTCGAAAACCATGGCGAAAGGCAAATCCATCCATTGCCATAGAGCTGTGATGTAACCGATTGATGTTGGTCGGCGCAGCAGTGCGTCCAGTTCGTGTTGCGGATAGGCTGCCCCACTCAAGCGCCTCTTGCCGCGAATCACCCGCTCGGCTAGTCCCAGCCCATGGGAAAAAGGCTTTTGCCGCCTGGCGATGGCGGTGGCGACAACATCGAGCCGATCGATCTGAAGAAAGCGCTGGAAGAGCGCTATCTCGCCTATGCGCTGTCGACCATCATGCACCGGGCGCTGCCGGATGTCCGCGACGGGCTGAAGCCGGTCCATCGCCGCATCATGCATGCCATGCGGTTGCTCAGGCTCAACCCCGACCAGGGCTTCGCCAAATGCGCCCGCATCGTCGGCGAGGTGATGGGCAAGTTCCATCCGCATGGCGACCAGTCGATCTACGACGCGCTGGTGCGGCTGGCGCAGGATTTTTCGATGCGCTATCCCCTGGTCGACGGCCAGGGCAATTTCGGCAATATCGACGGCGATAACGCTGCTGCCATGCGCTACACCGAAGCGCGCATGACCGATGTGGCGACCGAGCTGCTGTCCGGCATCACCGAGAATGCGGTCGACTTTCGGCCGACCTACAATGAGGAGGACGAGGAGCCGGTCGTGCTGCCCGGCGCCTTCCCCAACCTGCTCGCCAACGGCTCGTCCGGCATTGCCGTCGGCATGGCGACCTCGATCCCGCCGCACAATGCCGCCGAGCTCTGCGACGCTGCCCTGCATCTGATCGAGCACCCCGATGCGCCGGTGACGACGTTGATGGATTTCGTCCAAGGTCCGGATTTCCCGACCGGCGGCATCATCGTCGACAGCCGCGCTTCGATCCTCGAAGCCTACGAGACCGGTCGCGGTGGGTTCCGCGTCAGGGCGAAATGGAGCCAGGAGGACCAGGGCAGGGGCACCTGGAGCATCGTCGTCACCGAAATCCCCTATGGCGTCCAGAAGGCGCGGCTGATCGAAAAGATCGCCGAGCTGCTGATGGCGCGCAAATTGCCGCTGCTCGAGGACATCCGCGACGAGAGCGCCGAAGACGTCCGCGTCGTGCTGGTGCCGAAGAGCCGTTCGGTCGATCCCGGCATCCTGATGGAATCGCTGTTCAAGCTGACCGAGCTCGAAAGCCGCTTTCCGCTCAACATGAACGTCCTGTCGCGCGGCAAGATACCCAACGTGCTGTCGCTGAAAGGCGTGCTCAAGGAATGGCTGGAGCACCGCCGCGAGGTGCTGATCCGCCGCTCCAGGCATCGCCTCGGCGAGATCGAAAGGCGGCTGGAGATCCTCGCCGGCTATCTGATCGCCTATCTCAACATCGACGAGGTGATCAGGATCATCCGCGAGGAGGACGAGCCCAAGCAAGTGATGATGGCGCGCTGGTCGCTCACCGACAACCAGGCCGAAGCCATCCTCAACATGCGGCTGCGTGCCCTGCGCAAGCTCGAGGAATTCGAGATCCGCAAGGAATTCGACGGTCTCACCACCGAGAAGAAGCAGATCGAGGCGCTGCTCGCGTCCGACGCCCGGCAGTGGTCGATGATCAAGTGGGAGGTCTCCAGCATCCGCGAGAAATTCGGACCGGAAACCGCGCTCGGCAAGCGCCGCACCCAGTTCGCCGACGCACCCGAACATGACCTGACCGACATCGCCCATGCCATGATCGAGCGCGAGCCGGTCACCGTGGTCGTTTCGGAAAAGGGCTGGCTCAGGGCGATGAAAGGTCATCTGACCGACCATTCGTTGCTGACCTTCAAGGAGGGCGACAGCCTCAAGCTCGCCTTCCACGCCCAGACCACCGATAAGGTGCTGGTCTTCACCACCGGCGGCAAGTTCTACACGATCGGCGCCGACCGGCTGCCGGGCGGGCGCGGCCATGGCGAACCGATCCGCATCATCGTCGACATGGACAACGACCAGGACATCGTCACCGCCTTTGTCCATGATCCCAAGCGCAAGCTGCTGCTGGTGTCGCACGACGGCAACGGCTTCATCGTGCCGGAAGAGGAAGTCGTCGCCAACACCCGCAAGGGCAAGCAGGTGATGAACGTCAAGGCGCCCGACGAGGCCCAGCGCTGCATGCCGGTCACCGGCGACCATCTCGCCATCGTCGGCGAGAACCGCAAGATGCTGGTCTTCCCGCTCGCCGAAATCCCGGAGATGGGGCGGGGCAAGGGCGTTCGCCTGCAGAAATACAAGGATGGCGGCGTCCTCGACCTCAAGACCTTCACGCTCGCAAGCGGTCTCTCCTGGCAGGATTCTGCCGACCGCACCTTCACCAAATCACGTGAAGAGCTGGTCGAATGGATCGGCGCCCGAGCCTCGGCCGGACGCATGGTGCCGAAGGGATTCCCGAGGACGGGGAAATTCGGGTAGCTGCTAATCTCCCCCCTTGAGGGGAGATGTCGCCGAAGGCGACAGAGGGGGTCGGAACGCGTGAAGCTCCAGCCTCCTCTGTTCGTGGTAAGGGGTCGCGTCTGAACGTTCCGATCCCCTCTTGCCTGCCGGCCATCTCCCCCTCAAGGGGAGAGATTAGCAGCTCCATCCAAACATTTGGAATGTCGTCACGATTGCTGCACTATGTCGGTGCATAAGCATCGCTACATAAGGCGCGGACACACGCGTTTGGGAGAAATGGGCATTTGAAAGAAGCCAGGGTTCGGAAACCGGAAGGGCAGCAACGCCTGTTCGGCCTGTCGACGCCGGTCAGATCCGCCGTCATTCCGCCGCTGTCGGCGGCGCGGTGGCTGCTGGTGCTGATCGTCGCCGCCGGTGTCTATTTCTTTCATGGTTTCTTGGTCCCGGTGCTGGCTGCTCTGGTCATCGCCTTTGCCAGCTGGCCGCTCTATCGGCGGCTGCTTGCTGCCGTCGGCGGCAACCGCACAGTCGCCGCGACATTGGCGATCCTGTTCATCCTCGCCTTCCTGGTGGTGCCGATCGCGCTCGCCGGCGCCTACGCCAGCAACGAAGTCCGCGAATGGGTTGGCTGGGCGATCGAGACCAACCGCCATGGCGCGGTGACGCCGCACTGGATCGCCACGCTGCCTGTGGTCGGCGACTGGCTGAACGAGCAGTGGACGCGCAATCTCGGCCATCCCGGAGGCATCGGAGAACTGATCCAGCTGATCAGCGGCGCCAACATCGGCAGCATCTACCGCGGCGTGCTGGCCGCCGGCGGCAGCGCCTTCGGCCTTCTGCTGGCGCTGCTGTTCATGATGATCGCGCTGTTCTTTGCCTATCGCGACGGCGAGCATTTCGCCGGGCAGGTCGACCGTCTCGGCGAACGCATCCTGCCGACCAGGTGGGAGCGGATTTCACGCGTCGTGCCGGCGACGATTTCCTCGACGGTGACCGGCATGACCATTATCGCCATCGGCGAGGGGGTGGTGCTCGGCGTGGCCTACTGGCTGGCCGGCGTGCCGTCGCCGGTGACGCTCGGCGCCCTGACCGGCATCATGGCGCTGATCCCCGGCGGCGCGCCGCTGTCCTTCACGCTTGTTTCGATCTATCTCGCCGCCAGCGGCTCGCCGATGGCCGGTTTGGCGCTGTTCATCTGGGGAAGCGTCGAACTGTTCATCGTCGACAAGACATTGCGCCCGAAGCTGGTCGGCGGCCCGATAAAGCTGCCGTTCCTGCCGACCTTTTTCGGCCTGGTCGGCGGCGTCAAGACGATGGGCTTTCTTGGCCTGTTCATCGGTCCGGTGCTGATGGCGTTGCTGGTCGCGATCTGGCGCGAATGGCTGCGCGAGGTGGAATTGGCCGACGAGCTTGCCCCCGCAGCACCGGCGGAACTCGAAGGGGCGCCGCCGCCGCAGATCGAAATCGTTGCCGAGAAGAAGTCTCAGGCCGGGTGACGGACTGCAAGGGTGGCGCGGCGTTTTCGCCCCTCATGCAGCTGCCATAGCGAATGGACAACCAGCGTGACGATCAGGATCGCGCCGCCGAGCAGGCTGTTGCGCGACGGCGTCTCGGCAAAGATCATCCACATCCAGACCGGCGCCAGCACGGTTTCGAGCAGATAGAACATCGCCACTTCCGGTCCCGAAATATATTTCGGTCCGTTGGCGAGGCAGAAGAACGAGATCGGCATGATGACGGCGCCGTTAAAGATGATCCACCATGGCGCGTTTACCTGAAACCCTTCGCCCGAAACCATGAACACCGCGACGGCCAGGGGCAGGATCACGCCGATCAGCGAAGTGAACCCCATGTCCTTGCCGCTGGCGCGCGAGATGGTGATGGCCAGCGCGATGAAGAAAGCCGAGCACAGCGCCATGAGGTCACCGAACAGGTGCCCGGTGCCGATCGAATCGCCGACGATGATCGCGACGCCGACGATCATGGCCAGCATCGCCATCACGGTGACCAGTCGCGGTCGCTCCTTCAGGAACAGCCAGGACAGCAGCGCCGCGAACACGGTGTTGAAGGCCAGGATGAAGACCAGGTTGGCGGTCGTGGTGTGATAGATACTGATGACGAAGGTGACCGAGGTCAGGCCGTAGCACAGGGCGACGACGAGCCCTGACCAGCCGGGGATGAGCTGGGGCGCGTTACGGCTCAGCGAGCGCCACACAGCCCAGATGATCAGCGCCGCGACCAGGGTGGTGCCGGTGCGCAGCAGGAGGATCGTCCATGCGCCGCCGTCGGCGAGCCGGATCAGTGGAATGTCGATGGTCAGCGTCAGCCCGCCGATGGCGGTGATGAGAAGGCCTTTTTGATGATCGTTGTGGGACGACATGGCAGTTCCCGCAATGAATTTGGAGGCAGGCGCAAAATTGGCCCAGCGTCTGGCGTTTCAGCCAAGCAGCCGAAAACCAGAAGCATCCTCCTTGAAGCAGTTTTAAGGATGGTTGGCGAAAGAGCGGATCAGCGCGAAACCGCTTCGTGGTCGTAGCGTTCCCAGCCTTTCGGGCCGAGATGCTCCTGCGGCATGAAGCGCATCTTATAGTTCATCTTGCGCGAGCCGTTGACCCAGTAGCCGAGATAGACATGGGGCAAGCCCATCGCCCTGGCGCGAGCGATGTGGTCGAGGATCATGAAGGTGCCGAGCGAGCGGTCCTCGAAGTCCGGGTTGAAGTAGGAATAGACCATCGACAGGCCATCGGCCATCTTGTCGGTGAGGGCGACTGCGATCAGCTCGCCCTGGCCCTTGCCGGTAATAAAGCTGTCGGGGCCGCGGCGCCGGTATTCGATGACCTTGGTGTCGACATGCGTGTCCTCGACCATCATGGCGTAGTCGAGCACCGTCATGTCGGACATGCCGCCGCGGCGATGGCGGGCATCGAGATAGCTGCGGAACAGCGAATACTGCTCGGTCGACGGTTGCGCGTCGTGCATCGCGCCGATGAGGTCTGAATTGTGCTGTATCACCCGCTTCATATTGCGGCTGGCAGTGAATTCCTGCGCCAGGATGCGCACTGAAACGCAGGCGCGGCAGGTCTCGCAGGCCGGCCGGTAGGCGATGTTCTGCGATCGCCGGAAGCCGCCTTGCGTCAACAGGTCGTTCATCTCCGATGCCTTGTCGCCGACCAGATGCGTGAACACCTTGCGCTCGAACTGGCCCTCAAGATACGGGCATGGCGACGGCGCGGTCAGGAAGAACTGCGGCGACTGGGTTGGATGCTGCGTCATCGACCCTTGGAAACACTCCTGCGAATCATCATACCTTTGGCGCGCACGGCGAAAAATTCAACAGGATTGTGAAAGCGTGGCTGCCGGACGCCTTCACTTTGCACATAAATGCTCGCTGGGACTGGTGAAAAGCTGTTTCAGCAGTCACTGCGGCTGACCACCGTGCCGAGCAGCAGGTCGTGCAGCGTGCGCTTGCGGTCGGCAAACAGCGACACCAGAAGGACCAGCGGCGTCAGGATGACGTTGCCGGCCCAGAACAGCACCGAATGCAACACTGCCGTCAGCCCGTCGATGCGGGTGCCGTCCAGACGGTCGAGCCGGATCCCCATCATCTTCATGCCCGTCGTGGCCTGGTCGGCGCTGCCGAGCGTGTTCCAGATGTAAAGGATGGCGACGGCCGGCACGAGGATGGAAAACAGCATCCAGCCAAGGCCAAGCGTCAAAATCCCGAGGAAGAACACCAGGATCGCGAACGGAATGGTGAGCAGCGCGACGATGCAATAATCGATGATGAAGGCGAGGACACGCCGCGTGCGCACGCCATCATAGGCCCTGACATCATCGAGCCTGCCGATTTCGCCGTCGAGAACGCGCGCGTTCATGTCATTTCCTCGCAATCAGGCCCGGCATAGGGTGCGGACCGCCTGGTGTTGAAATGGTGAAGTCCTGCGGCGGAATCAAGATCGAGCCTTTTTTCGGCCCTGCTACCGGAGGCAACGCCGAATGTAGACTGGATCGGTTGAATTTGCAGCACGGATGACGTTAGTTTGCTGCAGCGCAACAAATACGGCAAATGCGCCCAAGGGGCGAGGGACAGGGCCAATATGGACTACGACATGCTGGTCATCGGCAGCGGGCCCTCAGGGCGCCGCGCGCGGTGCAGTCGGCCAAGCTCGGTAAATCCGTGCTGGTGGCCGACAGGGGCCGGCGCCTTGGCGGCGTGTCCGTGCATACCGGCACCATTCCGTCGAAGACCTTGCGGGAAACCGTGCTCAACCTCTCGGGCTGGCGCGAGCGCGGCTTCTACGGGCGCGGCTACCGGGTTAAGCAGGATATATCGGTCGGTGATCTGATCGAACGGCTGCACAAGACGCTCGATCACGAGGTCGAGGTGCTGCAGCACCAGTTCATGCGCAACACGGTCAAGAGCGCGCGCGCCACAGTCAAGTTTCTCGGTCCCAACAGAGCCAGCCTGACGACGGATACCGGCGACTACAGCGAGTCGGTTTTGCGCATGCGCTGATCGCGGTCGGCACCCGCCCGCACCGGCCGCGCGACGTGCCCTTCGACATGATCCGTGTCTTCGACAGCGACGAGATGCTGGAACTCGAGCGCCTGCCGCGGACGCTGACGGTGATCGGCGCCGGCGTCATCGGCGTCGAATACGCGACGATCTTTTCGGCGCTCGACGTGCCGGTGACGCTGGTCGAGCCGCGCGACAGCATCCTCGATTTCGTCGACCGCGAGATCGTCGACGATTTCATCCATCAGATGCGCGACCGCGGCATGACGATCCGGCTCGGCAGTGCGATCAAGGAGATCGCCTCGAAACCAGACTATGCCGAGGTGACGCTTGCCGACGGCCGCAGCATACGCTCGGAGATGGTGCTTTATGCGGCGGGGCGCACCGGCAATGTCGGCGCGCTCGGCCTCGATGTGGTCGGCATCGAAGCCGACGCGCGGGGCCGCATCAAGGTCGACCCGCAGAGCTTCCGGACCAGCGCGCCGAACATCTATGCCGCCGGCGACGTCATCGGCTTTCCGAGCCTCGCCTCGACCTCGATGGAACAGGGCAGGGTGGCCGCCTGCCACGCCTTCGGCGTGCCGTTGCCGCCGCCGCCGGAAACCTTTCCCTACGGCATCTACGCCGTGCCGGAAATCTCGACCGTCGGCCAGTCCGAGGAGCAGGTGCGCGAGCGCGACGGCGCCTATGAGGTCGGCGTGGCGCGCTTCCGCGAAACCTCGCGCGGCCATATTATGGGCGTCAACACCGGCTTCCTGAAGCTTCTGTTCTCGATCGAAACGCGCCGGCTGCTCGGCGCGCATATCGTCGGCGAGGGCGCAACCGAGCTGATCCACATCGGCCAGGCGGTGATCAATCTCGGTGGCACCGTCGATTTTTTCGTCAACAACACCTTCAACTATCCGACGCTGGCCGAAGCCTACAAGATCGCCGGGCTGGATGCCTGGAACCGGATGGGGCGGGCATAGGGCGACGGGCTCATCAATTCGCCTGCGCGATCGCGGCTGCCGGGCCTGCCAGCCACTGCCCGACGATTTCAGCATCCCGGTCGCCGATTTCATGGCCGGAGGCGATGGTGTGGGCCTCGACCGCGGCGCCATGCGATTCGAGCAATGCGACCAACGCCGGGGCGAAGGGCGCGTAGGTCAGGTCATCTGCGCCGGCGATGATCAGCACGCGCGCTTTGGACAGATCGGCCGGGGGCACGTCGTCGAGCACCGGCATCGGGCGCAGCAACGCTGCCCGTTCGATGCGGCCGGAATGCAGCAGCATCATGCTCGAAACCAGATTGGCGCCGTTTGAATAGCCGAGGAAACTCGTCCGGGCGAGATCGAGACCGTGGCGCTTCGCGGCCGCGGTGATGAAGCCGGCGAAAGCGTCCGCCTCGGTGCGGATGCTCTCCTGTCCGAAGCGCGTCGGCGTGATCCGCGCGAACCAGCGGAAACCGTCCTCCTGGGCGATACGGCCGCGCACCGCCACCAGCACGGCGCGCAGTGCGATTTGCCGCGCCAGCGCCACCAGCGTAGTCTCGTCGACGCCGGACCCGTGCAGCAGGAAAAGGCATTCGCCACTCGCATCCACGGGCCGGTAAAGGCGGTAGAAAAACGGCAGGTCGCGCCGCAAAAAGCCGTCTTCCGGAGGTTTTTCGGCCATATTGCATCCTTTTGATTTCGTGTGGTTTTTATTCATTTGCCGGCTTCAAAACGGAATATTTTCGGGCTCCTTCAAAGTTGATTGAACCGGGCGCAGTTCAGTCCGTTTGTTTGCCGATATGCTCCTGCGGGAGGAATCGAAGCGGTGCGTCCGGCGGTCGCATCGATCGCGGCATGAACAACCAGCTTTGAGGCCTTTTATCAATGACCATGCCAATTTCACCGGGTCGCGGCACGCGTATCCCGGAGCGCGGCACGCGTGCCGCGGAACGCGATACGCGCATTGATGTGTTCCGCGCTCTCGCTCTGCTGATCATATTCGTCGACCATGTCCCGGGCACGGTTTTCGAAACCCTGACCTACAAGAATTTCGGCTTTTCGGATGCCGCCGAGGCCTTCGTGCTGATCTCCGGCATGTCCGTCGCGCTCGCCTACGGCGCAAAATTCCAGTCCGGAGACCGGCTCCTGGCGACACTGAAATTGTGGCGCCGCGCCGGAGTGCTCTATGTCGCCCACATCGTCACGACAATGGCGGTGCTGGCCATCTTCTGCGCGGCGGCGATGTTCGCGAAGCGGCCGGACATGCTGACGCTGATCAACATCGAGCCATTGATCAGGGACCCGCAACATGTGCTGATCGGCATCGTCACGCTTGGCCATCAGCTTGGCTACAACAATATCCTGCCGGTCTATGCGGTGCTGCTGCTGATGGCGCCAACCTTCCTGCTGTTCATCAGTTACCGGCCTTTCACGGCGCTCGCCCTGTCCGGAACTCTGTGGCTGGTTGCCGGGATCTACCAGATCGCCCCGCCGAATTACCCTGAGCCCGGCTTCTGGTTCCTCAATCCGCTGTCGTGGCAGTTCCTCTTCAACATCGGCCTGGCGAGCATGCTGCACATCAGGCGCGGCGGCGTCATTCCGGTCAATCGCTGGCTGGTCGGCGCGTCGGCGGCCTATGTCGCGACGGCGTTGGTCTGGGTGCACAGCCCGCTATGGGGGCACGTGTCGTGGCTGAACCTGCCGGTGGTGCTGACCGGCTTCGACAAGACCTTCCTGTCGCTGCCGAGGCTGCTGCACATCCTGGCGGTGAGCTATCTGATCGTGGCGTTTCCTTCTGTCTCCAACCTGTTCCGCACCAGCCGCGATCATCCGCTCGCCATATTGGGCAAGCGATCGCTGCCGGTTTTCATCGCCGGCACGCTGATCGCCATGGCGGCGCAGGTGATGAAGCTGATCAACCCGGGCGGATTTGCCTATGACAGCCTGCTGATCGCCGCCGGCATCGCCATGCAGTTCGCGCTCGCCTATTATCTCGAATGGCTGTCTTCTATTGGCGGCAACAGCAAGCCGGTCCGCAGCCAGGCGCCGCCGATCCATGCGTCCTTCGGCGTGGGCGGCATGGCAACTAGCGACCCCTAGAGATTTTTGCAGCCGAGTGGAATCACTTGGCGTAGTCGCGGTCGGTCCACCCTCCCTCCCGGCGGTCGGTCTGCGTCGTCGGCAGCGCAGCCGGCGGCGCTTCGCACTATTCGCCGCGCCCGAGGTCGGATGTCCCGTCCTTGCCGATCCGCTGGCGACTGTTCCGGCACCCGTCGCTCCAAACTGCGACTTCAGCAACAAGGTATACGATAATAAGACGGTCACAATTGATCCTGGCGTCTACTGTGGAGGAATATCCATCCTCAACAACTCCGTTGTCACGTTCCGCCCTGGTATTTACTTCGTCAAGGACGGGAAGTTCTTTGTCGACTCCAACGCGAAGGTCCAAGGCGACGGCGTCGGTTTCTACCTGACTGGAAACAACGCGACGCTGCATTTCACCAGCAATACGAGAATCGATTTCACCGCGCCTTCGACCGGTGCCCTGGCTGGAATTCTTTTCTTCGAGGACCGCAGCGCGCCGGTCGAGCGCCTCCATTATTTCGATAGCAACAGCATCACCAGGGAGACGGGTTCCATGTACCTGTCACGCGGCATTTTTTCCACTGACAGCAACTCCACCATCGCTGCAAATTCGGCCTTCACAAACGTCATCGCCCGGAAGGTGTGGATCAAGTCGAATGCCAGCCTCACCCTCAACGCCGACTATGGTGCGACATCGGTGCCGAATGTCGCGGTTTACTATGAAGGAGTGGAAGCCGTATGGCTGGTAAAGTGAGCCTGGCCCCATGCGCAACCGACGCTTGACTACAGATTCCGCATCGGGACAAAAAGGGCGGGGAGGCAGTGGTACCGGATCGGTCGCGCTACGGTGGCGCGGCAGTGGGTGACGAGCCCAAAGGTCCGGGCCCCGACCGAGGCTTGTACACGCGGGGGTCACCTCGCGCTCCCTGCGGGGCAAGAACACTGGCGAGGCGCAGCAAACCGCGCCCGTATTAATTAGACGTCCGGGCTGAGGCTGTCTTGGGCGGCGGCCCCGAAGATGCCCTGACGACAAGCTCGACGCCAAGCGTCTCGCGCCGCACCGTGCCGTCGAAATCGAGGATCGTTCGTGCCGCCCGGCGACCGATCTCGGCGATTGGCTGCGCGACCGTGGTCAGCGGAGGATCGCAAAGTGCGGCGTCGGGCACGCCGTCGAAGCCGACCACGGAGACGTCGCCGGGAACCGCAATGCCATGCGCGGCCAACCATTCGATCGCGACCATGGCAATCCGGTCCGACATCGCCAGGATGGCGGTCGGCGGCTCTGCCGAGGCGAAGATCGTTTCGAGGCCGGCCCTTGTGCTGGCTTCGTCGTTTTCGGTCTCGTATACCGGTATCCCGGCGGTATCGACGCCGTACCGGGAAAACGCCTCGAAATAGCCGACGAGGCGATCGCGCGTGCCGGTGTAAAGGGCCGTCCAGACCTTCTCCGGCGAGACAAGGCCGGTGCTGCCGTCGGCGAAGGGCAGCGCCAGCACGGCAAAGCGCCGATGGCCAAGCTCGGCGAGATGCTGCGCCGCCAGGCGGGCGCCGGCGACATTGTCGACGCCGATTGCCGAAACAGTGTCGTCGTCGAAGCCGAGCTCAAGCGCGACAAAGGGGAGTTTCCGTTCGCGCGTCAGTTCGACAAGCCGTGAGCCGCCCTCGATGCAGAACAGGATGAAGCCGTCGACCAGCGCGCTCTGGATGTTCCAGGCAAGTTTTTCCTGGTTGCCGGCCGATACCAGCGCTATTCCCGCGCCGGTGGCGTCACAGGCCTCGGAAATGCCGGCCATCATCGCGCGGGCAAAGGGATCGTCGAAGAAATAGGACAGCGGCTCGGTCGTGGCGACGCCGATCGCGTTGACCTTGCCGGCGCGCAGCAGCCGACCCTTGGGGTCGGGACCGGCATAGCCCAGCGCCTCGGCCGCCGCCTTGACCCGTTCGCGGACTTCCTCGCGCACGATCTCGGGACGGCTGAAGACGTTGGAGGCGGTGCCGTGCGAAACCCCTGCGGCCTTGGCGATGTCGGCCAGCCGGATGGGCCTTGTATTGCTTTCGCTGGATGATGCCATTTTCTGCCTCCAGCCTGCTATCTAGCATCTTTGTTGGATCGATTCAAATTTTGCTTGACATCAGCGTGGTCCAAGCCTAGTTTTGAATCGATCCAATTGAGTGTTGTCATTGGATCGATTCAGCAACGAGCGAGCCATGCACCCCGTCAATTATCTGTTCGAAGACATCTATCGCAACGACTGGAGCATAAGTTCGAAGCCGGTGACCCGGACTCGCCGCGGCAGCGCCGGCTGGATCCGCGATCTGCGCTTTCTCGTGGAGCGCAAGCGGAACTGATCGGCAGCGCTTTTTTCATGCCTGTCGATTGGATCGATTCAAATCGCAAATCGAAAAGGAAACCAAGCCATGCACCCGATCAACCATCTGTTCGAAGAGATCTATCGCAACTATTGGGGCATCTCGCCGGCCATCGACAGGCCGGAGCGGCGGCGCCTGGCCAAGCCGGCGGCACACAATCGCGACCTGCCGGTCCGGCCCGCGCGCCGGCAAGAGTGGCCATCGTCTGACTGACCGTCGTTTGGCGGAAGCCGAATCCAGCCGCCTCAGGAGCGCGGGCGCCTCAGCGCCGAGGCCGCAACCGCCAGCCAGCCGGCGATGAGCAAGGTGCCGCCGATCGGCGCCGACATCGAAAAAAGCCGCGAGCCGAGGAAGTCGCGGGCAAGCAGATCGCCGCAGAACACGACAAGCCCGACGAGAAGAATAAGGCTTGCGGTTCGCATGATCCGGTTTGCGCCAACGAGGCCGACGGCAAGAAAGACCGGTGCATGCATGAGCAGGAACGACGCGACCGTGCCGACGAAAGCGCCGCCCAGATGTGCCGCCGCGGCAGAAAGCGCCACACCGGCCGCGCCGCACAGACCGCCGGCGAAAACGAGGATGCGGCCGATGCCGCTTGCTGGGTGGTCGGCTGTGCTCATGGCTTGGATTCCGTGAAGTGGCCCGCAAACGGTGTCAGGATTTGCCCGCCTGCACCAGCATGTCGCGTGCGCGGCGCGACTGGACCAGCCAATTATACGCCGCTCCGCCCGCCATCAGCACCGACGTGCCGAGAAACACTGCGCGCATGCCGAAATGACCGCCGACGAAGCCGCCGAGCAGCGGGCCAGCTACTTGTCCGACATATTGCGCCGAGATCGACAGACCGAGCACATTGCCGCCGACGCCGTCCGGAACATTGTGGCGGATGACACTTGTGATACAGGGCAAGAGGCCGCCAAGCGCCAGTCCCATCAGGAAACGCAGGCCGACGAGCTGCCAGCCCTGGGTGACGAAAGCCTGCGGGATCAGCAGCAGCGCCGAAACGGCAAGCGCCGCAATGATAACGTTCCAGTGACCGACGCGGTCGGCGAGCTTGCCGAGACGCGAGGCCGACAGGATGGCGCCAAGTGCCGCCGCCGACATGACCACGCCGGACATCAGCGTGACCCGGCTTTGGTCCTCGATGATCTGTTGCACATAGACCGCGATGATCGGCTCGATCGACATGGTGGCGAAACTCAGCAGCATGCCGGTCACCAGCATTGCGACGATCGGGCGCTTGTCCGGGATTTGCGACCAGCCGCCTTTCGGCTTCTCGGTCGTTGCCGATTTGTCGGTCGCCGGGCGAGGGTTCTCCTTGATGAGAAAAGTCGTTGCCAGGAACGCCAGGAAAATCACGCCGCCGGCGACCAGGAAGGTGGCGCGGATGCCGATCAAGGGCGGCAGCGCGCCGCCGAGCAGGGGACCGACGAGAGCGCCGCCGGTGATGCCGGCCGACAGCACGCCGAGCGCCCAGCCCGACCGCTCCTTCGGCGTCTGCATGGCGACGAGAATGGTCGAGCCCGAGGAATAGCCACCGGCGAAACCGATCAGCAGGCGTAGCAGCACCAATTGCCAGACGGTCTCCACCATGCCGGTCAGCGACATGCAGACGGCCATGCCGAAACTGGCGCGCACCAGCATCAGCTTGCGGCCGTAGCGGTCGCCAAGCCGTCCCCACAGCGGCGCGACCAGCGCGGCGGCGAAGAAGGTCGCGCCATAGGCGATGCCGGACCACTGCACAACAGCCGCGTGGCCCTCGGCGCCCAGCTGCTCGACGTAAAGCGGCAGGAAGGGCAACAGCAGAGTCATGGCGACAAGCGTGCTGAACGAGCCGGCAAAGCACACGGCGAGATTGCGGCGCCAATGGATATTGTGGGCGCCTTGGGTGGCAGGGGTGGAGTCTTGCGGCATGTCTGTCCTGTCCGGCAGCCTCTCGACGGCATCATTGCACAAGAACTGGCGCGGCCTGCCTGCCAGGGGATTAGCAGCTTCGCGGCGTGATTGCGGTGGCAACCACTTTCGCGCTCGCTTCGCGAGCGGCGATGGCGTAAGAGCGGCGATGGAAAACAACCGATTTGAAACACCCGTGACCGTCAAGGGCGCGGCGGGAACCACTCAGCTCTTGCGCACGGCCCGCGAGGCTTCCGACTACCTCCTCAACAACTGGCCCGGCAAGCGCAGTCCAAAGCATCGCGAAGCGCTGCAGGCCTGCCATGATGCGCTGGCCGGCGACAAACCGGCAATGATCGCAAGGCGTGCCTTCATCGCCGCCGCCCGCGAAGTGAACGTTTTCGTCAGCGACAAGGCGCCGGTCTGAAGACGCAGCGAAATCTGATCTGATCCGCCTCGCGGGCCGGGTGCGCCTTTACTAAGGGGCAATCGCTTCAGCTTCGCGTTGCCCCTCATTGCCCTGCCCGTCCTCCGCAGCAGCTGCGCTGCAGCTGCGGAGGGTGGACCGGGCATTTCTCACCGGACGGGGAGAAAGCGGCCTGCACGAACGGTTTCGTCAATCTCCGGCGTTGCAGAAAGCGCGCCAAGGTTGCGGCCAGTTCCCTTCTCGCCGTCACTATGAAGCGATTGCCTGCAGTTTACTCTGCGGTTTCCGTTTCGCTCTCGGACGTGGTCTCGTCTTCCGGCTTCGAACGTTCCTTGGCTGCAACCTTGGCCGCTTGCTTTTCCGCCTTTTTGGCAGCCTTCTGCCGGTCGCGTTCCTTGCGTTCCTGACCGTAATTCGGTGCTCGCGCCATATCTCTTCCTTTCACAATCCCAAAGGTTCTTAGCCCTGCCTAGGAGCATTGGGCTCCAAACACAACACCGCAAAGAGCGATCGGCTCCATAGACAGCCGGCAGGCCGGCTGAACACGGTTCCGTTGCTTGCTAGATAGCCGGCACAATGGTGTAGGAGGCACCGGGGGGCAAATCACAAGCCGACTTTTCGCCAAGTGACCGATGGCCACCCTTCAAAGAAACGCACAGAAACTATTCTACTATGCGCGCAATGCCGTGCGCGATATCGCACCGCAGGCGCTGTTCCGCCGCAGGCTCGCCGGGCTGCTCGATCAGCCCAGGCTTTCGGACGGATCGGTCCGCGCGGGTCTCAACTGCTACAACAGATTGCAGGACGCTTTCGCGCCGAGCGGCGGGGCCGTGCCGGTCAGCCGGCTACCGAGAGGCCGGAGCATGTATTACTACGATCTGAAGGAATTTACCCGCTACTTCGATCCCGATTTGCGCATCGATCTCGAATTCGGCGACGTCGTCGACGTGCCAGCGATGCCGTCGATCGTCAAGGATCGGCCGATCGCCGGCGACAACAGCAACGGGATCCTGTTCAAGCTCAACAAGTTCCGCCACTTCCACATGCCCGCCGACGATGTAGCCTTCGCGGACAAGCTTCCGGTTGCGGTGTGGCGCGGCGAGCTCAACAACCCGATAAGGACCTTGCATCTGGACGTTGCGCGCGATCTGCCCTTTTGCGATGTCGGAACGCCCAAACCGACGGCAGCGCCGGAATATCGCAAGCCTTATCTGAGCATCGACCAGCAGCGGCGCTGTCGCTACGTCATTTCGCTCGAAGGCAACGATGTGGCGACCAACTTGAAATGGGTCATGAGTTCGAATTCGCTGTGCCTGATGCCGCCGCCGACATATGAGACATGGTTCGCCGAAAGCGAACTCGTGGCTGGTGTTCACTATGTGCCGCTCGAACCTGATTTCACGGATCTTGCCGAGCGGGTGCAATATCTCGAACGCCATCCGACTGAGGCCGAACGCATCGTTGCCGCCGCCAACGCCTATTGCCGCAAGTTCGCCGACGAGCGGGCCGAGCAGGCGATCTGCTTGCTCGTGCTCTACAAATATTTCGTGCTCAGCGGCCAGATCGAGCCTGATCCCGAGGTCTGGCGTTTTATCTCAGGCTAAGCCCGCGGCGACCTTCGACCTGATCCGGATCGTTGTCAGATATCTTCCCGGTCAAGAACCAGATCGGCCGGACCAAACCGGTCTTTTGCCGTGAATTGCTGGTGCCAATAGGGGTAGAGAACGGGCGGGCGGCTCACAGCGTCGAGGCGTGCGCGCTCATCGCCGGTCAGCACCAGACTGGCTGCGGCGATATTGTCCTTGAACTGCGCTTCGGTCCGTCCGCCGATCACCAGCGAACTGACCGCGGGCCGGCCGAGCAGCCAGGCAAGCGCCACCTGCGCCGCCGAAACGCCATGGTTCTCGCCGATATGGGCAAGCACGTCGACGATCCGCCACAGCCGGTCCTCGTCGCGGATCGGCGGTTCGGTCCAGCCGCTGATCTGGCGGGCGGTGGCCTGGTCGCGGTGGTATTTGCCGGACAGCAGTCCACCGGCGAGCGGGCTCCACACCAGCACGCCAAGCCCCTGGTCGACCGAGATCGGCAGCAGTTCATATTCGGCTTCGCGCGCTTCCAGCGTGTAGTGGATCTGCTGGGTGACGAAACGCGGCTGGTGCTGGCGGTCGCTGACCCCCAGCGCCTTCATCACCTGCCAGCCGGAATAGTTGGAACAGCCGACATAGCGGATCTTGCCCTGGCTGACGAGTGTGTCGAGCGCGGCGATGGTCTCTTCGAGCGGCGTCGTGCCGTCCCATTCGTGAAGGAAATAGATGTCGATGACGTCGGTCCTGAGGCGTTTCAGGCTCTTCTCGCACTCGCGGATCAGATGGTAGCGCGACAGGCCCTCATCGTTGGGGCCGTCGCCGATCCGCATGCGCGCCTTGGAGGCGATCAGCACATCGCCCTTGCGTTTGCCGTCGAGCGCTTCGCCGATGATCTCTTCCGAAAGCCCGTTCGAATAGACATTGGCGGTGTCGATGAGATTGATGCCGGCGTCGATGCAGAGGTCGATCATCCGGCGTGCCTCGTCGAGATCGGTCTTGCCGACCGCGAGAATGCGCCGGCGCCGCCAAAAGTCATGGTGCCCATGGTCAGCGTCGAAACCTTCAGCCCGGAACGGCCGAGTGTGCGGTATTCCATGTCAGATCCTCGCGATTGCGTTGAAAAGGTGCTTTGAAGGTTGCTCGGGGAAACCTGGCATTTGTAGGACAATTCGAGCCGCTTGTCGTGTGTGCCAGGGAGGCTGATCGATCACATCTCGCGGAGTTGGGCGACCGGCGTGCGGGCCGGCTGCAATAAAACCGTCATTGCCGGCCTATATGCAAGTCGGCTCAAGGTGTCCGATCTCGGCCCGCAGGCCGAGGCCGACGCGGGCGTGCACGCGGAGCAGCATAAATGACCGAAGCAAAACAGAATTCTCCCGCCAGGGACTGGCTGGAAGCGGAACTCGCCGACACGCTCGACGAGGACTACGAGCTGGAGATGTCGGAACCGGCGCTGTCGCTGGAAATCGCCAAGATCTACAAGAACGCGCATCCGCCCTCGATGGATCGCCTGCAATACTTTCGCGACCTGATCACGCTGCAATCCGAATTGATCAAGCTGCAGTCCTGGGTGGCTTACACCAGGAAGAAGCTGGTGGTGGTTTTCGAGGGCCGCGATTCGGCCGGCAAGGGGGGCGTCATCAAGCGCATCACCCAGCGGCTCAATCCGCGCATCTGCCGCGTCGTCGCACTTCCGGCGCCGACCGAGCGCGAGAAATCGCAATGGTATTTTCAGCGCTACGTGCCGCATCTGCCGGCAGGCGGCGAGATCGTGCTGTTCGACCGCTCCTGGTATAACCGCTCCGGCGTCGAGCGTGTGATGGGCTTCGCCGAGCCGGACCAGGTCGAGGAGTTTTTTCGCGACGTGCCGGAGTTCGAGCGCATGCTGGTCCGCTCCGGCATCACCCTGGTCAAATACTGGTTTTCCATCACCGACGAGGAACAGCAGATGCGCTTCCAGATGCGCATCCACGATCCGATGAAGCAGTGGAAGCTGTCGCCGATGGACCTGCAGTCGCGCGTGCGCTGGGAACAGTACACCAAGGCCAAGGAAGAGACCTTCGCCCGCACCAACATTCCCGAAGCCCCCTGGTTCATCGTCGAGGGCAACGACAAGAAGCGGGCACGGCTGAACTGCATCGATCATCTCCTCAAGCAGGTGCCCTATGAGGAGGTGCCGCACGAGGAGATCACGCTGCCCGACCGCGTCTTCAATCCCGAATATGAGCGCCAGGTTCTGCCGCGCGAACTGTATGTTCCGGAGAAGTATTGATTCATGGTTCCCTTCTCCCCGTCACTATACGGGGAGAAGGTGCCGGCAGGCGGATGAGGGGCTGCGCCAACCTCGACAATTTGCCCCCCAATGTCACTGCATGGGGACAAAAATTATTCTGATGCATATTGCGGGAGGGCGTACTGTCCGGCAGCTTAACCTTTGATCGATTGCGCCGCCACTCATTGCCCTGCCGGGCATTTCTCCCCGTATAGTGACGGGGAGAAAGGGGCCTGCACCGAGGCTTTCGCCAACAGAGCAGACGAAACTTCCTAATCGCGCTCGATGGTGACATGCATGGCATTCGGCGTGCCCACCTGCTCGCTGCAGCGGTAGCCGAGTTTGACCATGTCGATGCCGGCAAAAAGGTTCTCGCCTGAGCCGAGCAGCATCGGCGATATCGCCAGATGCATGTCGTCGATGAGCTTTTCCCTCAGATATTGCCGGATCGTGGCGACGCCGCCGCCGAGCCGGACATCCTTGCCGTCAGCCGCGGCTTTCGCCTTTTCCAGCGCCGAGTGAATGCCGTCGGTCACGAAACGGAAGGTCGTGCCGCCCTCCATGACGATAGGATCCCGCGGATGGTGGGTGAGCACGAAGACCGGCACATGGTAGGGCGGATTGTCTCCCCACCAGCCTTTCCAGGTGTCATCGGGCCAAGCTCCGCGAACCGGCCCGAACATGTTGCGGCCCATGATCCACGCGCCGGTGTTTTCGAAGCTGCGCGTTACGAACGCGTCATCGGTATCCGCGGTCCCGCCATCTTCGCCGGACATGTTGCGGAAGGTTCGGGTGCCGAACATCCATGTGTGCAGGGCTTCCCCGCCGACGCCCAGCGGCTCTTTCAGGTCCTGGCCGGGACCGGCGCCGAAGCCGTCGATAGATACGGTGAAAGCGTTGACGCGAAGCTTTGACATGAGGACCTCCCTCTAATCCAGTTGTGAAATGCAAGCAGTTGTTTTTACCCAGACCGATTGCATTTTGCAAGCGGTATTTTAGGAGTGGAGGTGGCGGGGCGAAGGGCTGGCCGCAACCTCGGCTCGCTTTCTGCAACGTTGGAGATTGGCGAAATCCTTTGCGAAGGCCCCTTTCTCCCCGTCACTATACGGGGAGAAATGCCCGGCAGGGCAATGAGGGGCAGCGCAAACCTGAAGCGATTGCTCTGCGACGGCCATGTCGCGCTTTGGACCAACGGATGTTACCCGACGTAGGCGCTACAGATGCGCATCATCCCTTCAGCATCGCCGCCACCTCGGGCGCGAAATAGGTGAGAATTCCGTCGCAGCCGGCGCGCTTGAAGGCGAGCAGCGATTCCAGCATCGCCTTGTCGCCATCGATCCAGCCATTGGCGGCGGCCGCCTTGATCATCGAATATTCGCCCGACACCTGATAGGCGAAGGTCGGCATCCGGAATTCGTCCTTCAGCCTGCGGATGATGTCGAGATAGGGCAGGCCGGGCTTGACCATCAGCATATCGGCGCCCTCGGCGAGGTCCTGTTCGGCCTCGCGCACGGCCTCGTCGGAATTGGCGTGGTCGAGATAATAGGTCTTCTTGTCGCCCTTGAGCAGGCCGGCGGTGCCGACCGCCTCGCGATAGGGTCCGTAGAAGGCGGAGGCGAACTTCGTCGCGTAGGACATGATCGCCACATCCTGAAAACCATTGGCGTCGAGCGCATCACGGATGGCGCCGATGCGGCCGTCCATCATGTCGGACGGGGCAATGATATCGGCGCCGGCCGAAGCCTGGATGACGGCAGCCGCCGTCACCTGCTCCACGGTCTGGTCGTTGACGATGATGCCGTCACGCAAGATGCCGTCGTGGCCGTGCGAGGTGAAGGGATCGAGCGCCGCATCGGTGATGATGCCGATCTCGGGCACCGCGCGCTTGATGGCGCGCGTGGCGCGGTTGATGACGTTTTCCGGATCGAGGATGTGCGAGCCGGTTTGGTCGCGCAGGCCGAGCTCGACATTGGGGAAGGTGGCGATCGCCGGAATGCCGAGCTTTGCCGCGCGCTCGGCCTCCTTGACGGCAAGGTCGAGCGACAGGCGGAAAACACCAGGCATGGCGGCGATCGGTTCGCGCATATTTTTCCCATCGATGACGAAGATCGGCCAGATAAGGTCATCGACGCAGAGCCGGTTCTCCTGCACGAGGCGGCGCGACCAGTCGGCCTTGCGCATGCGGCGCAAACGGCGGCTGCCGGTGATCTCGTCGACGCTGCGCGCGCCGGCAGGCTTTGCTGGGGTGAATTTGTTCATCGCCAAAACTCCGGATTGGCGGCTTTTAACACGAGCCCCCGCCGCTGACCAATGCGGCACGATAGTGCCAGGCACAAGCTGGATACGGTATACGAGTTCCCGACCGTTGTTGCCGGACAGGATTGCGGCTTGGCATTGACGCAGCCATGCGCCACGCTTTAGCACTTCAGTCCCGGCGGCGCGGGGGAGGGATACTTAGGCAATGGATTTTGGCGGCGGCAACGACATCCGCTTCGAACGATCGGGCAGGGCCGGCGTTGTCACGCTGACGCGGCCGCAGGCGCTCAATGCCGTCACCCATCGCATGGTCAAGGCGCTCGACAAGGCGCTGCGCGCCTGGGAGCGCGACGACGGCATCGATGTTGTCGTCGTCAAGGCCGAGGGCAGGGCGTTTTCGGCCGGCGGCGACATCCTCCACATCTACGAGGCCGGCCGGGCGGGAAAGCCGCCGGTCGATTTCTTCGCCGACGAATACCGGCTGAACGCCCGCATCGCGCGGTTCGAAAAACCCTATGTCGCGCTGATCGACGGCATCGTCATGGGCGGCGGTGTCGGCATCTCCTTCCACGGCTCGCATCGGCTGCTGACCGAGAACGCCCAGTTCGCCATGCCGGAAGTCGGCATCGGCTTCTTCCCGGATGTCGGCGCCAGTCATCTGCTGCCGGGCCTCGGCGGCAGCTTCGGCATGTATCTGGCCCTGACCGGAAACCGCATCCGCTATGGCGACGCTTTGTGGTCGGGCCTGGCGACGCACACGATCAAGGCGCAGGACCAGGCCGGCTTTCTCGACCGGCTGGTTGCGACAGGCGACCCTGAAGCGGCGCTGCGCGGCTTTTCCGTCCCGGCCCGGCGCGAAACGGACAGTCCGACACTGGAAGCCATAGCTCGCCATTTCGCGCAGCCGTCGCTGAGCGACATCATCGGCAGCCTGGAGCGCGCCGCACCCGCAGACGCGTTCGCGGCAAAGACGCTGGCGACGATCCGCACCCGCTCGCCGACCAGCCTGCATGTTGCCTGGCGCGAGATCAGCGCCGGGCTGACGCTGTCGATGGACGAATGCATGCGGATGGAGTTCCGCATCCTCAACCGCATGCTTGCCGGCCACGATTTCTACGAAGGCATCCGCGCCGCCATCATCGACAAGGGCTCGACGCCGCAATGGCGGCCGGCAGGCATCGACGACGTCAGTGCTGCCGACGTCGAAGCCTATTTCGCTCCGCTCAGCGAACGGGAACTCAAGCTGTGAGCGAGGTCACGTCGAGACGCGTCGTGCTCCAGCCCTCGACGGTCGAGGTCATCTTCGCCTGGTTTCAGCGCGTCATCTCAGGCTACTGTCTGTTGTTCGGGATTTTGTACTGGATCCGGCTGATCGGCTTCTATCCCGGCTCGTTGTGGCGCTTCGACCTGATGCCGGTGCATTGGCAGGTGGCGGCGGTGACGCTCGCCGTCTTCTTTCCCTTCGCCGCAGCCGGTCTGTGGATGCTGGCCTCCTGGGGGCCGGTGATCTGGTTCATCTGCGCGGCGACCGAGACCGTCATGCATGCCGGCTTTCCCGAACTCTTCGGTCACCGGCCGCTGATCCTCGCCTCGCATGCGGCGGTGGCGCTGCTCTACATCGTCTTTCGCGTGGTGATCTGGATACAGAAGCGCCGGAGCCGGCAATAGAGCATCGGACCGATGCTCTACAAGAATAGCCCACGCGTCCGGTTGTACGGGCAAATTACCGCCCGGATTCATTGGCTAAATCTTTAGGTTAATCGTCCTTGTTCGGGTGACCCTTCGTTAAGCCTCTTTCGAAACCTATTACCGGTAAGCTCTTGTTAGCCCTAGCGTTTAAGTCGAATTTTATGAGTATTCGATAGTGTCGCGATCAAGGTGAAAAACAAAAAATCACCAGGCGACAAACGAGAGGCAAAGACAATGATCAATTCCCGTCCGGCGGCGAAGACCGCCAACGTATCCGATGACCGCCGCGAGGCGATCCGTTCGCTGTACATGGAATCGCTGCAACTGGTGGAACGGCTGCACCGCCGCCTGCTTGACGTGATCAAGGACGAATTCGACCGCAACGGCCGTTCCGATATCAACGCGATCCAGGCGCTGCTGCTCTTCAATATCGGCAATTCGGAACTGACCGCCGGCGAGCTGCGCTCGCGCGGCTATTATCTCGGCTCGAACGTCTCCTACAATCTGAAGAAGCTGGTCGATCTCGGCTTCATCAACCACCAGCGCTCGCGCATCGACCGCCGTTCGGTGCGGGTCTCGCTGACGCCGAAGGGCAGTGAGGTGGCGGAAGTCGTCGCCGGCCTCTACGAGCGCCATGTCGGCTCGATCGAGCAGGTCGGCGGCATCAACACGGAAGAATTCAAGCAGATGAACCGCGCCTTGCAGCGCCTCGACCGCTTCTGGAACGACACCATCGCCTATCGCATGTAAAGCATGTCCATCGCATGCAACCGCGCCACAGGCGCGGTCGGGGAGCGATACAAAAGACCGGTGCCGAAAAGCATCGGTCTTTGCGTTTCGTGAGGCCAGCCGATCCAAATCGCGGTCAGGGTCACGTTGCCGCCATATTCCCGGTGGAAGCGAGAACGCGGGTGATGTTGCGGCGCGAGCCAATCCGTCTCCCCGCCAACCGCCTCAGTGAAGGCGCGTCGCGCCCGGCGCGTTCTCGACAGAAGCGATTGGGGCATGGTTGGCTAATTGTTAAGGGCGCCAACCTTAGAGTGGGCCGAGCCTAGCATGCGGGCGGATCGCCCGGTGAAAAAACTGTTACAGGACTATCTGGAGCGTACATGAGAACCAGTCGCCGTTTCTTCCTTTCCGGAGCCTCCGCGTTGGCCGCGACGATGGTTGCCGGTGGCGCCAGCGCGCAGGACGTGATCGCGGACATCCTGAAATCCTCGGGCCGCGGCAACTGGAACGACCAGTTCGACGCCCGCGCCAGCGAGGGCGGCAAGGTGGCCTCGACGCTGCCGATCGTCAGCCTGCAGACCGTTGCGTACACCGAGCAGGCGATCGCGCAGTATCAGAACATTGTCGCGCAGGGCGGCTGGGAGCGGGTCCCGGACACCAAGAAATTGCAACTCGGCGTCATCGATCCCGACGTGGTGCCATTGCGCAGGCGCTTGATGGTTTCGGGCGACCTGGCGCAGAGCGCCGGCCTTTCAGAGGCCTTCGATTCCTATGTAGATGCGGCGGTCAAGCGCTTCCAGGCGCGTCATGGACTGCCTTCCGACGGCACCCTGGGCCAATATAGCTATGCGGCGATGAATGTCTCGGCGCAGGTCCGGCTTGGCCAGCTGCAGACCAATCTGCAGCGGCTGAACGAACGCGCCGGTACGCTGGGCAACCGCTATGTATTGGTCGATATCCCTGGCGCCCAGATCGAAGCGGTCGAGAACGACCGCGTCGTGCTGCGCCACACCGCCGTCGTCGGCAAGATCGATCGCCAGACGCCGATCGTCGATTCCAAGATCAACGAGATCATCGTCAATCCTTACTGGAACGCGCCGGTCTCGATCGTGCGCAAGGACATAATTCCGCTGATGCGGAAGGACCCCAACTATCTCAAGGACAGCAAGATCCGGCTGTTCGCACCGGATGGCAGCGAGGTCGATCCACTGACTGTCGACTGGTCGACCGACGACGCGGAGAAATACCGCTTTCGCCAGGATCCGGGCGCCGGCAATGCTATGGCCTCGGTCAAGATCAATTTCCCGAGCCCGGACGGCGTCTACATGCACGACACGCCGCAGCAGAGCCTGTTCGGCAAGATGATGCGCTTCGATTCCTCGGGCTGCGTGCGCGTCCAGAACGTGCGCGACCTCGTCACCTGGATCCTGCGCGACACGCCGGGCTGGAGCCGCCAGCATTTCGAGGCGTCGATCAAGAGCGGCGAGAACATCCCGGTGCAGGTCACCAATCCGGTGCCGGTCTTTTTCCTCTACATCTCGGCCTGGTCGACGGGGCCTGGCGTCGTGCAGTTCCGCGACGACATCTACGGGCTCGACGGAGCCAACGAGCTGCAGATCACCTCTGCGCTCTAAGCCACTGATGTTATTGAATTGATGAAAGGCCGCCATCGAGGCGGCCTTTTTGATGTGCGCCAGGCATGGCGCGTGGTGCGCAAGCACCGTTTGGCCGGGATGGTAGCCGGTCAATGACTTGGAGGTGAAAGTCCTCTGCTGGCCCAGGTGGCGTCGCGAAGCCTTGCTGAACGGCCGGCAGGCGAGGAAATAGGTTGGCTCTTCGCCTCGCTGCCGCAATCCGACCAGCAAATTTCGCGCCGCAAACGTGGCGGGGCGAGAGCAACTGTGTTAATGGCGCGGCAGACCCCCGGACGACAAGGATCTCAAGCATGGCAACAGCAGCGGCAGTGTCGAACAAATTCGAATCCTTCTTCGAAACCACGCTTGCCGATGCCGATCCGGAGATTTTCGGCGCGATCCGCAACGAACTCGGCCGCCAGCGCCACGAGATCGAGCTGATCGCATCGGAAAACATCGTCTCCCGCGCCGTGCTGGAAGCGCAGGGGTCGGTCATGACCAACAAATACGCCGAGGGCTATCCCGGCAAGCGCTACTATGGCGGCTGCCAGTTCGTCGACGTGGCCGAGGACCTGGCCATCGAGCGCGCTAAAAAACTGTTCGGCTGCAACTTCGCCAACGTCCAGCCGAATTCCGGCAGCCAGATGAACCAGGCGGTTTTTTTGGCGCTGCTGCAGCCCGGCGACACCTTCATGGGGCTCGACCTGAATTCCGGTGGCCACCTGACGCACGGTTCGCCGGTCAACATGAGCGGCAAATGGTTCAAGGTCGTTTCCTACGGCGTGCGCAGGGACGATCACCTGCTCGACATGGACGCTATCGAGAAGACCGCCCACGAGACCAGGCCGAAGCTGATCCTGGCCGGCGGCACTGCCTATTCGCGCGTCTGGGACTGGAAGCGTTTTCGCGAGATCGCCGACTCGATCGGCGCCTATCTGATGGTCGACATGGCCCACATCGCCGGCCTGGTCGCCGGCGGCGTGCATCCGTCGCCGCTGCCATATGCCCATGTGGTAACGACCACCACGCACAAGTCGCTGCGCGGCCCGCGCGGCGGCATGATCCTGTGCAATGACGAGGACATTGCCAAGAAGATGAACTCAGCGGTGTTTCCAGGCCTGCAGGGTGGTCCGCTGATGCATGTCATCGCCGCCAAGGCGGTGGCCTTCGGCGAAGCGCTGAAGCCAAGCTTCAAGATCTATGCCGAGGGCGTTGCCGCCAATGCCAAGGCGCTGGCCTCCAGCCTGCAGGAAACCGGCCTCGACATCGTCTCCGGTGGCACCGACAACCATCTGATGCTGGTTGACCTCAGGCCGAAGAACGCCACCGGCAAGCGTGCCGAGGCAGCGCTTGGCCGCGCCAACATCACCTGCAACAAGAACGGCATCCCATTCGATCCCGAAAAGCCGTTCGTCACCTCGGGCGTGCGCCTCGGCACGCCGGCCGGCACCACGCGCGGTTTCGGCCAGGCCGAGTTCCGCGAGATCGGCAAGCTGATCGTCGAGGTGCTGGACGGGCTCAAGGCCGCGAATTCCGATGAGGGCAATGCAGCCGTCGAAGCCGCGGTGAAGGCGAAGGTGGCCGCGTTGACGGATCGTTTTCCGCTCTATCCCTATCTCGGTTGAGCTCACGCAAAGTGTCGTCCCTTATCGGCGGACGAGAAGCACTTTTTCAGCGGGGACGGAGTCCGGACAGGAGCCTTGACGATGATGCAGATTTTCGGTGTCGCTGGCTTGGGCGCGCTTGGCGTGCTGGTCACATTGACCACCTTGCCGTCCGCCGCCCTGGCACAGTCTGCGCCCACCCCGGCCGCACCGAAGACCGAAACCTTCGGCAACTGGTCCACCACCCTGGACGAGATCGATACCGGTGAGGATCTGCGCAAAACCTGCGTCGCCTCGACCGCCTTTCTCGACGCGAGCGGTACCAGCGGCACGCTCACGCTTGCCATCTCGAATGGTGATGCACTGCCGCCCAATGGCTATCCGACCCTCGTCATCGCCATGAAGAACAAGGACTTGCCGACTGGCGAGAACATTCCGGCGGTGTTCGGCGATGGCAACGGCAAGGTTAAGGCGACCGTCGATGCCATGGCCGGTGCCAGCGGAAAATGGATGTTGAACAACAAGCCCGAGATCAGCTTGGCGCTGCTGCGTGCCATGCGCCGCGCCAGCGCGCTCGACGTCATATTCGCCGACACGCCGGTCGCGACCGTATCGATGGACGGCTTCACCAAGGCCTATCGCAGCCTCGGCGTGTCATGTGGGTTCCCGACTGCTGACGTCGCGCCGTAATCGGCCAGTATTGCCGTTGATGCTGGCAATTTTCCCCGCACCTCGCTATCTCTGAGGCGCGACCCGATACTTTGCCATCGCGGCAAAAACCTCTAAGCCTTCGCTCCACGAGAATCGCGAACACAAGGCTGCCCATGCGCTGTCCCTACTGCCAGTCCGAAGATACGCAGGTGAAGGATTCGCGCCCCGCCGAAGACGGCGCGGCGATCCGCAGGCGGCGCGTCTGCCCCGATTGCGGCGGCCGCTTCACCACCTTCGAACGGGTGCAGTTGCGCGACCTCGTTGTGGTGAAGAAGTCCGGACGCAAGGTGCCGTTCGACCGCGACAAGCTGCTGCGCTCGGTCGAGATCGCCGTGCGCAAGCGCAATGTCGATCCCGAGCGCATCGACCGCGCGGTGACCGGCATCGTGCGCCAGCTCGAAAGCTCCGGCGAGACCGAGGTCGCCTCGGGCGAGGTCGGCCGCCTGGTGATGGAGGCACTGAAGTCGCTCGACGACGTCGCCTATGTGCGCTTCGCCTCGGTCTATCGCAATTTCCGCGAGGCCAAGGATTTTCACGACGTGCTGGGTGAACTGAAAGGTGACGAGCTCAAGGAAGAGGACGCCGGCTGAGCATGGCAAGGCGCAGCCAAGCCGAGCAAGAGGTTCTTGATCGCCGCTTCATGGCGGCGGCACTGAGGCTGTCGCGGAAAAACGCCGGACGGACCTCGACCAACCCTTCCGTCGGCACGCTGATCGTGCGCGACGACGGCACCGGGCCGATGATCGTCGGCACCGGCGTCACCGCTGTCGGCGGCCGGCCACATGCCGAGACCGAGGCGCTGGCCGAGGCCGGCGAGCTCGCACGCGGCGCCACCGCCTATGTCACATTGGAGCCCTGCGCCCACCATGGCCGCACCCCGCCTTGCGCCAGTGCACTGGTCAATGCCGGCGTCGCGCGGGTGGTTGGGGCTGCGAGCGACCCCGATCCACGCGTGTCCGGCAACGGCTATGCGATCCTGCGTGCCGCCGGTGTCGAAGTGGTCGAAAAGGTGCTGGTGGCAGAAGCCGCCGAGCAGATGGCCGGCTATCTCATTCGATCTCTGAAAAAACGTCCGGAAGTGATCCTGAAACTTGCGCTTTCCAGCGACGGCAAGATCGGCATGGAAAGCGCGGGGCAGGTCTCGATCACCGGCGACATCGCCCGGCGCGAAGTCTATCTGATGCGCGCCGAAGCCGACGGCGTACTGATCGGCATCGGCACGGCGCTAGAGGACGATCCGGCGCTGACGGTGCGGTTGCCGGGGCTGGAGAACCGCTCGCCGGCGCGCATCGTGCTCGACCGCCAGATCAGGCTGCCGGAGACGTCGAAACTGGTCGCCGGCGTCGACCGGGTTCCGCTCTATGTCGCCGCCTGTGCCGAAGCCGACCCGCAGCGGCGGGCCGCGCTCGAACGCGCCGGCGTGCGCTTCATCGGCACCGAGACATATGAAGGCGATATCGCGCTGCCGGAACTGCTCGAGGATCTGGCAGCGCTCGGCATGGCCAGCGTGCTGGTCGAGGGCGGCGCCAAGGTGGCCAAGGCCTTCCTCGCCGAAGGGCTGGTCGACCGCATCGTGCTGTTCCAGGGGCAGGAGCCGATCGGCAGGAGCGGCATTGTATCGCCCATCGACGCCGACCATATCCCGGCAGGATTTCGCAAATTGCGCGACATGCGTTTCGGCGAAGACAGCTACGCCGAGTGGATAAGACCATGATCCCAAAAAGTGGGAACCGGTTTTTGGACAAGAACATGGTCAAACTGAAAGACATGATCCCGAAAAGTGGGAACCGGTTTTCGGAAAAGATCATGGCCAACCAAGAAGACAGGATCTGATGTTTACCGGGATTGTCACCGATGTCGGCACCGTCGCTGCCGTCAAGCCGCTGAGAGAGGGCGTCGGCTTGCGCATCGACACCGCCTATAACCCGCAGACGATCGCCATTGGGGCTTCGATTTCCTGCGGCGGCGTCTGCCTGACGGTGACGGCGCTGCCGGAAAGCGGCGCCAACGCGCGCTGGTTCGAGGTCGAGGCCTGGGAAGAGGCACTCAGGCTGACGACGGCCATGGGCTGGAAATCCGGCACCAGGATCAATCTGGAGCGGCCGCTGAAGATCGGCGACGAACTCGGTGGCCACATCGTTTCAGGCCATGTCGACGGCATGGCCGAGATCGTTGCGCGCAAGGAGGAGGGCGATGCCGTGCGCTTTACGCTGGAAGCGCCGCGCGATCTGGCCAAGTTCATCGCACCCAAGGGTTCCGTCGCGCTCGACGGCACCTCGCTCACCGTCAACAAGGTCGACGGCACGCGCTTCGACGTGCTCTTGATCCATCACTCGCTGACCGTGACTACCTGGGGCGAACGCCGGGTCGGCGACCGCGTCAATCTGGAGATCGACACCATGGCCCGCTATGCGGCCCGCCTGGCCGAGGCCGCGAAAGAGGGGCTTTGATGGCCCTGCCGGAGAGCGGCGTGGATTCATACGGTTGTCCGAACAGGACGAGCACCTCGGATCTGATTAGCGCCTTGTTCCGTTCCGTTGGCGCTGCCCCTCACCCGCCTGCCGGCGACCTCTCCCCGTAAACGGGGCGAGGCGCTGTGATCGATGGTTTCGCCAATCACCAGCGTTGCAAAAAGGGCGCCGGCGATGCGGGCAGCCTCTTTCGCCCCGTTTACGGGGAGAAATGCCCGGCAGGGCAATGAGGGGCAGCGCCGGCTTCTGAGGAAACCAATGAAACCAATAATCAGGCACGTCCGCATCTCCACCAATCTTCTGCTTGCGATCAAACCGGCTTCGGCCTAAGTCACCGGCGATCCCGGAGACATCTATGGCTGGCACATCCCAACACGGCAAAGCGTTCATTCGCCCGAAGAAGAAGGCCCACCTTCTTGTCATCGAGGCACGCTTCCATGACGACCTTGCCGACGCGCTGCTCGAAGGCGCGACAAGCGCGCTCGAGGAAGCGGGCGCGACATACGACGTCGTCACCGTTCCGGGCTCGCTCGAAATTCCCGCAGTGATTTCCTTCGCCCTCGACGGCGCCGCCGAAGGCGGGTCGAGCTATGACGGCTTTGTCGCCCTCGGCACCATCGTGCGCGGCGACACCTATCATTTCGACATCGTCGCAAATGAATCGAGCCGTGCCCTGATGGACCTGTCCGTCCAGGAAGCGGTCTGCATTGGCAACGGCATCCTGACCACCGAAAATGACGAGCAGGCCTGGACGCGGGCAAGGCGTTCGGAAGGCGACAAGGGTGGCTTTGCCGCGCGTGCGGCGCTGACCATGATTGCCCTCAAGCAACAGTTGGGAGAGCGATCGTGAGCGAGCCCGCATCGCCCGGCCAGCCCGCGGTGCGCCACGCCAACAAGCGCGGTGCAGCCCGTCTGGCCGCCGTGCAGGCGCTCTACCAGATGGATGTGGCCGGCAGCGGCGTCTTCGAGATCACCGCCGAATACGAGGCGTTCAGGCTCGGCAAGGAAGTCGACGGCGCGCTCTATCGCGAGGCCGACGCGCAATGGTTTCGCGCCATCCTCGCCGGCGTCGTCGAGAACCAGAAGACCATCGATCCGATCATCCGCCAGGCGCTGACCGAGGACTGGCCGTTGTCCAGGCTCGACTCGACACTGCGCGCCATATTGCGCGCCGGCGTCTACGAACTGATGAAGCGCGAGGACGTGCCGGTGGCTGTCATCGTCTCGGAATATGTCGATATCGCCAAGGCGTTTTACGAAGAAGACGAGCCGAAGCTGGTCAACGCGGTGCTCGATCGCGTGTCGCGCCGGGTGCGCGGCGAAGGGCGTGGCAAGGACGCTTCATGACGGCCGTCGCTATCGCCGAGGCCGGCAGGGAAGCGCGCCGCACCGCGCTCATCCTTGCCGCTTCGCAGGCGATCATCGGCTCGGCCGCACCCATCGCCATTTCCGTGGGTGGGTTGGCCGGATATTATCTGCTCGGCTCCGACAAGTCGCTGGCGACGGCGCCGATCACCGGCTTCAACGTCGGCGTGGCGCTCGGCGCCCTGCCGGCAGCAGCCATCATCCGCCGGCTCGGCCAGCGCGACGGCTTCATGACCGGGACGATCGTCACTGCGCTCGGCGGTCTGGTCGCCACGCTGGCGCTATTTTACGCCAGCTTCTGGCTGTTCGCCTTTGGCCTGCTGGTGATCGGCATCGGCGGCGCTTTCGTCCAGCAATTCCGCTTCGCCGCCGCCGACAACGCACCGGCTGAATTCAAGGCGCGCGCCATCTCCTTTGTGCTGGCCGGCGGCATCGTCACCGCCATCCTTGGACCGCAGATCGTCATCTTCACCCGCGAATTGTTTGCGCCGGTGATGTTTGCCGGCTCGTTTGCCTCCATCCTGGTGCTGGCGGCGGTCGGCGCTGCCATCCTGTCGTTGCTGCGCATCCCGGCCAAGGCGACGGGCAAAGCGGAAATCGCCGACAGCGACGCGCGGCCGCTCGCCGAGATCGTCACCAGGCCGCGTTTCGTTGCGGCGCTGTTTTGCGCCGTTGGCAGCTATGCGCTGATGAGCTTCGTCATGACCGGCGCGCCGCTCGCCATGGTTGGCTGCGGCCTGTCGACGGACGACGCCACGCTCGGCATTTCCTGGCATGTCATGGCGATGTTCGCGCCGAGCTTCTTCACCGGCTCGCTGATCTATCGCTTCGGCGCCGAACGGATTGTCGCAACAGGCCTTGTGCTGCTGATCGGCTGCGCGGTGGTGGCGCTGTCGGGCCTGGCGCTGTGGCAGTTCTGGACGGCGCTGATCCTGCTCGGCCTTGGCTGGAATTTCGGCTTCATCGGCGCCACCGCCATGGTCGCCGACAGCTACCGGCCATCGGAGAGGGCCAAGGTCCAGGGTTTTCACGACTTCGTCCTGTTCGGCTCCGTCGCCTTCGCCTCGCTGATGTCGGGCGCGATCTACAACGCCTGGGGCTGGGAGATGCTGAACTGGATCATCTTCCCGGTGACGGTGCTGTGCTTCGTGGCGCTGGGCGTGCTGAAGATGACCGCGCGGCCGACCAGCTCATGACCCCGAACCGAAGGTTCGGAAGGACCATGCGCAAATCAATAGTGCTATAGCGTCCTTTGCGCGTCCAAACGGACGCGACGCGCTGTAGTGACATGACGCTGTCGGGATCAGACAGCAGCGGATTCACCCGCATCCGAACAAAATTATTGCCCCCATCCCCCTTCTTATGAAACCGTGTGCCCCGACGGGGCATTGAAGCCATGCTCATATGCGGCAGCCGCAGTCCGGTTCTCAGCAAGGGATTTGTGAAATGTTTTCAGTCAAGGTTCTGGCCGGCGCGGCACTGGCGCTCGGCATCACCGCAGCCTCGGCGAGCGCTCAGGTGGTCGTGTCGTCGAAGATCGACACCGAAGGCGGCGTGCTCGGCAACATCATCCAGCTGGTGCTGAACGCCAACAACATCCAGATCACCGATCGCATCCAGCTCGGCGGCACCCCTGTGGTGCGCAAGGCGATCACCGCCGGCGAGATCGACATCTATCCGGAATACACCGGCAATGCCGCCTTCTTCTTCGAAAAGGCCGACGATCCGGTGTGGAAGGATTCCGCCAAGGGCTATGAAACGGCCAAGAAGCTGGACTACGACGCCAACAAGATCGTCTGGCTGTCGCCGTCGCCGGCCAACAACACCTGGGCGATTGCGCTGCGCAAGGATGTCGCCGAGACCAACAAGCTGGCGACGCTGTCCGACTTCGGCAAATATGTCTCCGGCGGCGGCCAGGTGGTGCTGGCGGCCTCGGCCGAATTCGTCAATTCGGCTGCCGCGCTGCCGGCTTTCCAGACCACCTATGGCTTCACGCTTAAGCCGGACCAGCTGATCACGCTCTCCGGCGGCGATACGGCGGCGACCATCGCCGCCGCGGCGAACCAGACCAACGGCGCCAACGCCGCCATGGTCTACGGCACCGACGGCGGCATCGCGCCGTCCGGCCTGGTCGTGCTCGAAGACGACAAGGGCGTGCAGCCGGTCTACCAGCCGGCTCCGATCATCCGCGAGGCGGTGCTGAAGCAGCATCCCGAAATCGAGACGCTGCTGAAGCCGGTCTTCGCCAAGCTCGACCTCGTCACCCTGCAGGAACTGAACGGCCGCGTTCAGGTCGGCGGCGAGCCGGTCAAGGGCGTCGCCGAAGACTTTTTGAAGAAGAACGGGTTTTTGAAGTAGGCCAGCCCGTTTGAAAATGACGCCGGTGCGAGGCGCGCCATGACCACCCGCCTCGACAAGCTCGGCGTGGTCATCGCCGCGATCGTTGCCTATGCCGCCTTCGCCGCGCCCTTTGCCACCTTGCGCGCCAATCGCATCGTGCCAGGCGAGGCGCGCTCGATTCTTGAAGCGCTGCCGCCGACGTTGGGGCCGCTGCTGCTTGCAGTCGTCGTCGTTGCGGCGGTCGTCGCCTTGCTGAAAACGCCGCTGGTACCGCGCCTGGCCGCCAGCGTGGTCGCGCTTGCCGCACTGGCGCTGCTGATCGGCGTCGCCGGCAGCTTCCTGACGCCTGAGGGCAACAGCTTTGCCCGCATCTCGCCGGCTTCGGGTTTCTGGCTGCTCATCTTCGCCTTTACGCTGTTACTCGCCGATGGGCTGACGAGGCTGAACCTGTCGCCATCGGCGCGGATCGGCGTGCTCGTCGTCGCGGCAGCGGCGATCGGCCTGCTGCTGGTCTCGGGCAGCTGGAACAGTCTGTCGATTCTCAAGGAATACGCCAACCGTGCCGACAGTTTTTGGGCCGAAGGCTCCAAGCATGTGACGCTGGCGCTGGGCTCGCTGGCGGCGGCGGTGATAGCAGGCTTGCCGCTTGGCATCCTCTGCCACCGCGTCGAAAAATTGCGGGCCGGCGTGCTCAACGTGCTGAACATCATCCAGACCATTCCCTCGATCGCGCTGTTCGGCCTGTTGATCGCGCCGCTCGGCTGGGTCGCAACGCATGTGCCCGGCGCGGCCGCCCTCGGCATTCGCGGCATCGGCACCGCGCCCGCCTTCGTCGCCCTGTTTCTCTATTCGCTGCTGCCGGTGGTGGCCAACACCGTGGTCGGCCTTGCCGGCGTGCCGCGCGCCGCCAACGACGCCGCACACGGCATGGGCATGACCGAGCGCCAGCGCCTGTTCGGCGTCGAATTTCCACTGGCCTTCCCGGTGATCCTCACCGGCATCCGCATCGTGCTGGTGCAGAACATCGGCCTTGCCACCATTGCCGCGCTGATCGGCGGCGGCGGTTTTGGCGTGTTTGTGTTCCAGGGCGTTGGCCAGACGGCGATGGACCTGGTGCTGCTCGGCGCCGTGCCGACGGTGGCGCTGGCCTTTGTTGCCGCCATCATTCTCGACGCATTGATCGAAATGACCTCCACCAGGCGACGCGAGGCACAACCGGCATGATCGAGATCGAAGGCATTACCAAGCGCTATGACGCGACGACCGTCGTCGACGACGTGTCGATGGTGATCGAGCCGCGCACCATCTCCGTCATCGTCGGCACCTCCGGCTCCGGCAAGACGACGCTGCTGCGCATGATCAACCGGCTGGTCGAGCCGACCGCCGGCGTGATCAGGCTCGACGGCGCCGACAACCGCTCGCTGCCCGGCTACGAACTGCGCCGCAGCATCGGCTACGCCATCCAGGGCCATGGGCTGTTTCCGCATCGCACCGTGGCGCAGAACATCGCCACCGTGCCGGTGCTGCTCGGCTGGGACGCGGCCCGCATCAAGCGCCGTGTCGACGAGTTGATGACGCTCTACCAGCTCGATCCCCAGGCGTTCGGGCCACGCTATCCGCACGAACTCTCCGGCGGCCAGCAGCAGCGCGTCGGCGTCGCCAGGGCGCTTGCCGCGGAGCCGAACGTGCTGTTGATGGACGAGCCGTTCGGCGCGCTCGACCCGATCATCCGCAACAAGGCGCAGGAGGACCTTCTGGCGATCCAGAAGCGCTTCGGCACCACCATCATCCTCGTCACCCACGACATGGAAGAGGCGGTGCATATGGGCGACAAGATCGCGGTGATGGATGCCGGCAAGCTGGTGCAATATGCCAGGCCCGCCGAGATCCTGGCGAAGCCGGCCAGCACCTTCGTCGAGACCCTGGTCGGCGCCAGCGAAAAACCGTTCAGGCTGCTGTCGCTCGGTCGGGTGCGCGATGCCGTAGAGACGGGCGCCGCCGAAGGCGAGGCGATCCCCGCCGACGCCAGCCTGCGCGATGCGTTGGCCGAACTGTTGTGGTCGGGCCGCCCGGCGCTGCCGGTGACAGGCGCCGACGGCAAGCCGCTCGGCCGCGTGACCGTGGACGGGCTGGTGAAACGCGCGGCGAGGCCGGCATGAAAGAGGCCGGTGTAAAAGCCTGGCTTCCGTCACTGCTCAGGCTTGCCCTGGTGGTGCTGCTCATTGCGTTCGTGACCAATCCGGGTTGGTTCGAGCCGCTGCTGAAGCCGCTGACCGAGAGCAACGCGCCGGCAATCTACAACCAGGGCAGCCTGTTGACGCTGACGCTGCTGCACCTGATGACCGTGCTGATCGCGACGGTGGCGGCAACCATCGTTGCCGTGGCGCTCGCCATCCTGGTCACCCGGCCAGCCGGCGTCGAATTCCTGCCGCTGTCGCGCAGCCTGGTCAATATCGGCCAGACCTTTCCGCCGGTGGCGGTGCTGGCGCTGGCCGTGCCGGCCGTCGGCTTTGGCGAGAAGCCGACACTGATCGCGCTGTTTCTCTACGGCCTGCTGCCGATCTTCGAGAACGCGCTGACCGGGCTGACGACGCTGCCAGCCAATGTGGTCGAGGCGGCGCGCGGCGCCGGCATGACCGGCTGGCAAAGGCTGGTCAAGGTCGAGCTGCCGCTCAGCGCGCCGATCATTCTCGGCGGTATCCGGCTTTCGGTGGTCATCAGCCTCGCCACTGCGACGATCGGCTCGACCGTGGCGGCCAGGACGCTCGGCGAGGTGATCATCGCCGGTCTGTTGTCCAACAATCTCGCCTTCGTCCTGCAGGGCGGGCTGATCGTCGCCGCGCTTGCCGTGCTGATCTATGACGGGCTGTCGGCGATCGAGCGCTACACCGCACGCCGCATGGGGCAGGAGACGGCGTAATTAGCAAAACTCAGATATCGCCTTCGCTCATCTCGGCCAGCGCCAAGAGATGTCGCAAGAGTCCTGTTTTGAGCGGCCTGTTGCCGTGAATCGGGATCGAAAGGCGCACGATGCTGCCTTCCTTGCCGTAGATGTGATGACTGCCGGCAACACGCAAAAGCCTTCGTCCTTGCCGCTCGATGGCACGCGCAAGCTCCTTGCCGGAAATGGACTTCAAACAGCGATTTCCATGACCCGGCCGGGTTCTGAAGTGAAAGATAGCGGCTCTACGGAGAGGCAGCCTTCGATTGCTTCACGCAAGTTCTCGACAAGTTCGTCCAAGGTTTCACCCTGGGTCGCGCAGCCGGGAATTGCCGGCACTTCGGCCCAGTAGCCACCTTCTTCGGCTTCGTGAATGATCGCCTTGAACTTCATCGGTCATCTCCAACTCCACCCTGAAGATAGGCTGCCCCGCCGATATTTGCAAAGCTGCATGAGCACTGTCTATCTGCAAGTTCTGCCTGCCTGATCAGGCTCTCGACGGGTGTGGCAGTCCAACGTCTGCAACGGCCAGCAGAAGGCTTTCATGTTCTACATGACCATGCTGGCGGTGCTGATCTTCGCCGTCAGGCTGGACTGCGACCTGCGCAAAGGCTGACAACCGCCAGCCAATTTCAATCGATCTGATCGGGTGGCGGCACTTGCGAGCGTGTTGCCGCCATTGCTTTTGGGCGAAAGCCGAGGCTTTTGGGCGAAAGCCGGGCAAAAACCGAACAATATCTTGACGTTCGCAGCCCTGTTTCGCATAAGCCGATGCGAGGGGAGCGGATTCGGCGCGCGGAATCCGCTCCCCGTCTCAACGGCCCAGGGAGGGGTTCTTTTGGGTCATCAATCGAGGAAAATCCGGCAATGACCATAATTTTAGCTGTCATCGCCTGCGGTCTGCTTTCAGTCCTTTACGCCATCTGGGCGACAAAATCGGTCCTCGCGGCCGATCAGGGCAATGCACGCATGCAGGAAATTTCCGCGGCCATCCGCGAAGGCGCGCAGGCCTATCTGGCGCGCCAGTACACCACCATCGCCATCGTCGGCGTCGTGGTCCTGCTGCTCGCCTGGTGGCTGCTTTCGATCACCGCCGCCATCGGCTTCCTGATCGGCGCCGTTCTGTCGGGCGCCGCCGGCTTCATCGGCATGCACGTCTCGGTGCGCGCCAATGTGCGCACCGCGCAGGCGGCTTCCAACAGCCTCGCAGCCGGCCTCGAGATCGCCTTCAAGTCGGGCGCCATCACCGGCATGCTGGTCGCTGGCCTGGCCCTGCTCGGCGTCTCGATCTATTATCTGATCCTCACCCAATTCATGGGCCTCCAGCCCAACGACCGCGTCGTCATCGACTCGCTGGTTTCGCTCGGCTTCGGCGCCTCGCTGATCTCGATCTTCGCCCGTCTCGGCGGCGGCATCTTCACCAAGGGCGCCGACGTCGGCGGCGATCTCGTCGGCAAGGTCGAAGCCGGCATTCCCGAAGACGATCCGCGCAACCCGGCCACCATCGCCGATAATGTCGGCGACAATGTCGGCGACTGCGCCGGCATGGCCGCCGACCTGTTCGAGACCTATGCGGTGACCGTGGTCGCCACCATGGTCCTCGCCGCCATCTTCTTCGGCGGCACCGCCGTTCTCAGCGTCACGATGCTCTATCCGCTGGCCATCTGCGGCGCCTGCATCCTGACCTCCATCGTCGGCACCTTCTTCGTCAAGCTCGGCTCCAACGGCTCGATCATGGGCGCGCTCTATAAGGGCCTGATCGTCACGGGCCTGCTGTCGATCGTCGGCCTCGGCATCGCCACCTCGGCAACCCTGGGCTGGGGCGAAATCGGCACGGTCGCCGGCATGGCCATCACCGGCACCAACCTGTTCATCTGCGGCCTGATCGGCCTTCTGGTGACCGGCCTCATCGTGGTGATCACCGAATACTACACCGGCACCGACAAGCGCCCGGTGAACTCCATCGCCCAGGCCTCGGTCACCGGTCACGGCACCAACGTCATCCAGGGCCTTGCGGTCTCGCTGGAATCGACGGCACTTCCTGCGATCGTCATCGTCGGCGGCATCATATCGACCTACCAACTCGCCGGCCTCTACGGCACGGCGATCGCAGTCACCACGATGCTCGGCCTTGCCGGCATGATCGTTGCGCTCGACGCCTTCGGCCCGGTCACCGACAATGCCGGCGGCATCGCCGAAATGGCCGGCCTGCCCAAGGAAGTGCGCCAGTCGACCGATGCGCTCGATGCCGTCGGCAACACCACCAAGGCGGTGACCAAGGGTTACGCCATCGGTTCGGCCGGTCTCGGCGCGCTGGTGCTGTTTGCGGCCTACTCCAACGACCTGAAGTTCTTTGCCGCCAATGGCGACAAATACCCTTACTTCCAGGGCATGGGCGAAGTCTCTTTCGACCTCTCCAACCCTTATGTCGTCGCCGGTCTGATCTTCGGCGGTCTGATTCCGTATCTGTTCGGCGGCATCGCCATGACGGCTGTCGGCCGTGCGGCGGGCGCCATCGTCGAGGAGGTGCGCAAGCAGTTCCGCGAGGATCCGGGCATCATGGCCGGCACCTCGAAGCCGAACTATGCGCGTGCGGTCGATCTTCTGACCAAGGCGGCGATCCGGGAAATGATCATTCCGTCGCTGCTGCCGGTGCTGGCGCCGCTGGTCGTCTATTTCGGCGTGCTGCTGATCTCGGGCTCGAAGGCGTCCGCCTTTGCAGCCCTTGGCGCCTCGCTGCTCGGCGTCATCGTCAACGGCCTGTTCGTCGCCATCTCGATGACCTCCGGCGGCGGCGCCTGGGACAATGCGAAAAAATCGTTCGAGGACGGCTTTACCGACAAGGACGGCGTCAAGCATCTCAAGGGCTCCGAGGCGCACAAGGCCTCGGTGACCGGCGACACGGTCGGCGATCCCTACAAGGACACCGCCGGTCCGGCAGTCAACCCGGCGATCAAGATCACCAACATCGTCGCCCTGCTGCTGCTGGCCGTGCTCGCGCACGGCTGAGGCGGCTTGGCCTTCCGAGGCCGAGATCCACAACCGAACCCGCGGGAGCGATCCCGCGGGTTCGTCTATTTTGGACGTCCAGCATCAGGGAATTGACGCCCGTGACAGCTCCAAAAGCTCGCGTTCAAGTCGTCTGCGGCCCGCAGCCTGCGACAATGGCTTTCTGGCTCAAAACAAAAACCCGCAGGATCGCTCCCGCGGGTTTTCGGTCGCCTGAGATGTTGCTGCTTCCCCTCGAAGTTAAAAGAAGGGAAGCAAAAAAAGGATGAGAAGCCGATTCTGCCGGGATTGATCAGGTGTCGGGCGAGGCGCCGCCGCCGCCGGGGAGGCCGGGCGCCAGCTTGCTGGCGCCACCCATGATCTGGCTGAGGAAGTTCTGGTCCTTGCCGCCGGTCGGCGTGGTCCGCGAGATGAAGTCGAACACCTTGCCGTCCTTCAGGCCGTAATTGGCGATCTGGGTAACGCGCCCGTCCTCGCCGAAATAGACGGCCAGCACCTTCTGGTCGACCAGCCTCGGCTTGTCGAAGGCGACGTAACGCTTGCGCGTCTGTGAGATGTAGTAGAAGGCCTCGTTGTCGAAAGTCGCCTTGGTCGACGGGGTGCCGAGCGCCAGAAGCACCTGTTCGCGGCTCGAGCCGACCGGCACCAGGTCGATCGCCTGCTGGTCGATGACGTAGCCCTGCGTCAGCGTCTCGCTCGGATTGAGATCACCGATCATCTTCGACGAGTTGCAGCCGCAAAGCGCCGAAGCTGCCACCAGCAGCGAGATCGCGCCGGCGGATCTCGGAAAAGCGGACCTGGGCAGAAAAGTCGACTTGATTTTCAGCGCGCGCAACTACAACTCCATTAGCTGGCCGCAACTTGCGCTGGGCCGCAAAACCGGTAAACCAGCTTGCTCGCCGATGCAACAAGGCCAATTCAACAAACGGTCCCCGGGAGACCACCCTCAATGTTCCAGCGCCTTTTTGGTCGCGAACGTCACGCCAACCGCGCTATCACCGAGGCGCTTTACGCACAAATCGTGGCAGCGGCGCGGCAAACCGTGTTTTATTCCGACTGGGATGTCCCGGACACGCCGCTTGGCCGCTTCGAGATGCTGTCGCTGCACATGTTCCTGTTCCAGCACCGGCTGCGCGGCGAGGGTGGTGTTGCCGGGGAGGTCGCGCAGGTGCTGATCGACGAGTTCTTCATGGATGTCGAGCATTCGCTGCGCGAACTCGGCATCGGCGACGTCGGCGTGCCGAAGCGCATGAAGAAACTGGCGAAGATGTTTTATGGCCGCACCGCCGCCTATGACGATGCGCTGGAACGAAACGACCATGACGCACTCGTCGCGGCGCTTGCCCGCAATGTCAGGCCCGATGCCGGCACCTGGCCGCAGGCGACGCATCTGGCCGGCTACGTCGCCGATGTCTCCAGGCGACTCGCGGAACAGCCGACCGAATCGATTGTTTCCGGCACTGTGGCATTCCCCGCGGCCAAACCTATTTAAGAAAACAAGCCTATTTAAAGGAAAAGATGAAACACGCCGATTCCCAGAGCCCCGATCGCCAGAGCCCCGTGTCCTTCGTGGCCAACGTCGCCCGGCTGCCGCAAAAGGGACTGCCGGTGCTGATCGAGGCCGACGCCGCGCAGCGCGCCGCGCTGGCAGGCGAGCACGAGTTGCTGTCGGTCGAGAACTATCGCGCCGAACTGCTGGTGGCGCCATGGAAGCGCAACGGCGTCAAGGTCAGCGGCCGCGTCGAGGCCGATATCACCCAGGCCTGCATCGTCACCCTGGACCCGATCGAGGCGCATATCGACGAGGCGGTCGACGCACTGTTCCTGCCGGAGCAGTCGAAGCTCGGGCGGCAGGGTTTCGAGGGCGGTGGCGAGATAATGCTCGATGCCGAAGGGCCGGACAGCCCGGAAACATTTTCCGGCAATTCAATCGATGTCGGGGCGTTCGCCGAACAGTTCTTTGGACTGGCGATCGATCCCTATCCGCGCAAGCAAGGCGTTTCGATGGAGGCTGCCGACGATGCCGGGACTGTGGAAAGCGAATTTCAGCAAAAGCTGCGTTCCCTGCTGGGGAAATCCTGAAAACCCGACCCAATCGGAGAAAGCCGGTTGTGCGGCAGCCCAAAAACGCTATTTTCGCCGAACCTTCGCGAGCCCCAAACCCGTTGCCAGCGCCAGGCGCTCGCTCAAGCAAACTGTGAGATGAACACCGCGTGATCAGGATTTCCATCGATGCCATGGGCGGCGATCACGGACCAAGCGTGGTCATCCCGGCGCTCATGACGGTCGCGACCCGGCGTCCCGACATCCGCTTCGTCATCTATGGTCGCGAGGAGGCAGTGCGCCCCGAACTCGCAAAGCTGCCCAAGCTGGCGGAAGTCAGCGAGTTCATCCACTGCGAGATAGCAGTCCGGATGGACGACAAGCCGAGCCAGGCGCTGCGCCATGGCCGCTGGAAGTCGTCGATGTGGAAAGCGGTCGAGGCGGTCAAGGCAGGCACTGCCGACGCCTGCATCTCGGCCGGCAACACCGGCGCGCTGATGGCGATGTCGAGATTCTGCCTCCGCACCATGGCGACCATCGACCGTCCGGCGATCGCGGCGCTGTGGCCGACATTGCGTGGCGAAAGCGTGGTGCTGGACGTCGGCGCCACCATCGGCGCGGATGCGCATCAACTGGTTGATTTTGCCATTCTGGGCACTGGCATGGCGCGCTCGGTTTTCGGCATCGAACGGCCGAGCGTCGGTCTGCTCAATGTCGGCGTCGAGGAGATCAAGGGCCAGGAAGAGGTCAAGGAGGCGGGCCGCATGTTGCGCGAGGCCAACATGGCCTCGATGAACTACCATGGTTTCGTCGAGGGCGACGACATCGGCAAGGGCACGGTCGACGTGGTCGTCACCGAAGGATTTGCCGGCAACATCGCGCTGAAAACGGCGGAAGGCACGGTACGGCAGATCGCCGGTTACCTGCGCGCCGCGATGGACCGCACGCTGATGGCCAGGATCGGCTATGTATTCGCCAAGGGCGCCTTTGATCGCCTGCGCGAAAAGATGGATGTCGGCCGCTCCAACGGCGGGGTTTTCCTGGGTCTGAACGGCGTCGTGGTGAAAAGCCATGGCGGCGCCGATTCGGACGGCTTCGCGGCGGCGATCGAGCTTGGCTACGACATGGTGCGCAACAATCTGCTCGATCGCATCGAAGCCGATCTTGATCTGTTCCATGCGCGCAATCCGCATGCCCAGACATCCAGGAAATCCGACGTCGTTGCCGACGCAGAGGAATAGGAAAGAGCCTTGATCAGATCAGTCGTGCGCGGCACAGGCGCCGCGCTGCCCCGCCGCATCATGAAGAATGCCGATTTCGAAGGCATGGTCGAGACGTCAGACGCATGGATTGCCCAGCGCACCGGCATCCGCCAGCGCCATATCGCGGCCGACGACGAGACGACGGCTTCGCTCGGCGAGGCGGCGGCGCGCGCAGCCCTCGACAATGCCGGCCTGACGCCTGCCGATATCGACCTGATCGTGCTGGCGACCTCGACTCCCAACAACACCTTTCCGGCGACCGCCGTCGACATCCAGAACCGGCTCGGCATGCATCACGGCTTCGCCTTCGACATGCAGGCAGTGTGCTCGGGCTTCGTCTACGCGGTGACGACGGCCGACCTCTATATCCGCGGCGGCCTCGCCAAACGCGTGCTGGTGATCGGCTCCGAAACCTTTTCGCGCATCCTCGACTGGAGCGATCGCTCGACCTGCGTGCTGTTTGGCGACGGCGCCGGCGCGATGGTGCTGGAAGCAGGCGAGGGGGCGGGCGGCATTGCCGACCACGGCGTGCTGGCGGCCAGCCTGCGCTCCGACGGGGCTCACAAGGACAAGCTGTTCGTCGACGGTGGAGCGTCGACCACCGGAACGGTGGGCCATCTCAGGATGGAAGGCCGCGAAGTGTTCAAGCACGCGGTCGGCATGATCACCGACGTCATCGAGGCGACGTTCTCAGCTGCCGGGATCACCGCTGAAGATCTCGACTGGTTCGTGCCGCATCAGGCCAACAAGCGGATTATCGACGCTTCCGCCAGGAAGCTCGGGATAGCAGAACAAAAGGTGGTGGTTACCGTCGATTTGCACGGTAACACCTCGGCTGCCTCGGTGCCGCTGGCGCTGTCGGTGGCGGTCGCCGACGGCCGCATCAAGAAGGGTGATCTGGTGCTGATCGAGGCGATGGGCGGCGGCTTCACCTGGGGCGCGGTCCTGCTTCGCTGGTAAGTGCCGAACGGACAGGTTCGGTCCTTGACCTTGCCGGATCAATTACTTAGGCTCTATCTTTGCTTATATAGAGTTATGTTTTTTTGAGCTGATGGGGACGGTTCGCATGGGGGGAAAGACACTTACGCGAGCCGATCTTGCTGAAGCCGTTTATCGCAAGGTTGGCCTGTCGCGTACTGAATCGGCCGAGCTCGTCGAAGCGGTTCTGGACGAGATCTGCGAGGCGATCGTTCGCGGCGAGACGGTGAAATTGTCGTCGTTCGCAACCTTCCATGTCCGCTCCAAGAACGAGCGCATCGGGCGCAACCCCAAAACCGGCGAGGAAGTGCCGATCCTGCCGCGCCGCGTGATGACCTTCAAATCGTCGAATGTGCTGAAAAACCGCATCCTGCGCGCGCACCAGATCAGCAAGGCCAAGGGCAGCAAATAGCGCCTGCGCTTCAAAGCCCGGTTGAAAACGGTCGCCTGCTTTGACGCCGGGCTTGAATATTGTTTCATAAACCGCTGAAATAAGGCTCGATTCGGCACAACAAGCCGGATCGGAATGACTCTTTGTTGAGCATGATCCTGGACGAAAACCGTTTTCCCACTTTTCGGGACCATGCTCCAGCGTGAGGATTTCGCCCATGGACAAGAGCCCCGACGCTTTCCGCACCATCAGTGAGGTCGCAGAAGATCTCGACCTGCCGCAGCATGTGCTGCGTTTTTGGGAAACGCGTTTCAACCAGATCAAGCCGATGAAGCGCGGCGGTGGCCGCCGCTACTACCGGCCGCAGGATGTCGAACTGATCAAGGGCATCCGCCACATGCTCTACGATCAGGGATACACGATCAAGGGTGTGCAGAAGCTGTTGCGCGAGAACGGCAATCATTTCCTGGTCGCCATCGGCAATGGCGACATGGCGGCCGTCGAGGCGATCTCGCAGCGCCGGCAGGCCGATGCGGTGCCGTTGACGCCGGCGGCCCAGCCGCGCGGCGCCGATGACGAGATGCTGGTCGGCGAGCCCAAGGTGAAACCCAGCCGGCGCTTTTTCGGCCTGGGCAAGACCGAGGAAGAAGGCCCGGTGCAGCCGGGCACGTCGAAACTCTCGCGCGACAATCGCGCTTTGCTGCAGGAGGCGCTGTTCGATCTTCTGGAATGCAAGCGCCTGCTCGATCAGGTGCGCTAGCGCATGGCCCCGGGATAGCGACTGCATAGAACGTCACGCGGGTCGCATGAATCGCTTCTGACGCGACGCGCTCTGGGCCCCGATCGGTCGCGGCAAAAACCGGAACCGGTTTTGCGATCGTGCGTTCCTTCGCAAAAGAAGGAAGCCTGTCATGGTATCATTTTCGACCCTCTCCGACATCGATCTTGAAAAACAGGTCGCGGCTCTCTCCAGGGAACTGGCGGCGTTGAGGAAAGCCGTTTCCAGGCGCGGCAGCGCCTATTACGAAGACGGGCGTGACACCGCGTCGGACTATTACTCGGACCTCGCCGAGCGTTTCAGTGACGCTCTGCCTGCGATCAGGAGGCATGGCAGGGTGATAGAGAAGACAGCCCGCGATCATCCCGCGACAGCCGCCGCAGTCGGTCTGGTTGTGGTCGGGCTCGTCGCCAGCCTGTTCCTCAGCCGCCAGCAGAAAACGTCGCGGACGAGATCGAGATCGGCACGTTGAGCCAAGAAAATGGCGGCGCGGACGGCCGCCATCTTCGTTGACCAAAAGGTCGATCAGCGGGCGAGCTTGAGCTTGTTCTTCGGGCTGACCTGCGCGGTCTGGCTGCATTTGCCGTAGACGGTGCCGTTGGAGTCGGTGGCGTCCGTATAAGTGCCCTTGCAGTCGAGCTGCAGCACCAGGCAGTGACCCGCGCCCTTGCAAACCGCGCCGCCGCCGCTCGGATGCGTGCCGTTGGCGAAGGCTGAGCCCGGCAGTGAAATCGAACCGAAGGCCGAGACGACGATGGCAGCGGCGAGCGACAGGAGCTTGAAGTTCGAGATGTTGGTCATTTGAGCATTTCCTTCTCTTGATCGAGGATCGCCGTCAGGGCGTCCTTCCGGTTGGGACCGCCTTTGTGGCGTCCATGCCGTGTTGGTGCGGCCCGGAGAGAAAAGGTTCACGCGTCGGTTCAAGAAAATTCGCAGCCCCTGACGCGTTCTGCGTGCTCCGGCTCCCGCTGCTGAGATTCGATCCGCTCAAAACGGCTGACGGGCCAGCGACAGCCGCTTGACAAGGGAGCGGCTCAGAACCGTCGAACAATTCGGCGATCGGCCAGTCAAAGACCCCGATCGGGGTGAAGGTCCCGTGCCGGTGCCGCCGAGGCCTGTGCCGGGCTGCGCCGATCGGAATCACGATGCCGTGACGGCATTTTTGGCGCTTGGCAAATCACCATCGAGAGGGCATTCTCTGCGCCGTCTCAGGCAACTTCTTGATTTGATCAAACTCTTTAAATCCACGGAGTTGCCAAATGCCCCAAATAGCAACAAGCGAAGCTTTTTCCGAACTGTCGGCGACCGAAGCTGCGCCCGACCACAGCGCCCTCAAGGCCATCCGAGAAACCAGGGGATACAGCATGGAAGAGCTGTCTCTGACCTGCGGACTGTCGGTCGATGAGATCGCGGACATCGAGAACGGCAGGAATGCCGATGTGTCGAAGCTCAGGCGAATAGCCTCTGCGCTCCGGCTTCCGGAAAGCGCGCTGATCGATACGGCCGCGCTGGCACAATCCGTGGAAAATCCAAGACCCGTCTCATAGCAGCGACGCCAGAGGATCAAGCCAGACAAGCGAGCTGTGTACTGGATTTGAAGTTCCTGAATGCTGACGACGTCCAACAGGGCAGGAACTTCAAATCCACCATGCCGGGCATCGGCACGACGGCCGCCGAATTCGGTTGACCCGAACCGGGTTATCACGATACATCGCGACCGGTCCGGAGTGTAGCGCAGCCCGGTAGCGCACTTGACTGGGGGTCAAGGGGTCGTCGGTTCGAATCCGGCCACTCCGACCAAATAAGCCCTTAGAACCCTAAGGCTTATTTGAAATCCGGGGAAACTAGCTGAGCCGCGAAAACGAGAAATTGGGCCCCTTTCCTTTTTTGGGCCGTGCCAGTCTGGGGCCATGCCGCCCGAATCGCGCCGTGAACGGGCTGACGATCGGCGGCCAAGCGCTGATCGACAGGCACGGATCAGATCACGGATCGATGCATCAGGATCTGGTCGGGCTGTTTGGCTGCTCAAAATGCAAGGCCGAAGGCCGCGACTGCCGCCCGGTGTTCTTCACGTTCATTCCCGACGACAAAGGCCAGCAGCGGGAGCGGAACCGCACCTGGAAGCCGACCTTCGAAAGTGAAGGGTCGAAACGCGGGAACCTTTCATCCGCGAGCCGCTTTGTGTGCATGTCCCAAGCCGTGCAACCACCCATATTGCCAAAGGGTAGCCCAGATCGGGACGTCAACTGTGAAGTCGCCTTGGAAGCCGCATTTACAGCCTTGGTGACTGCCTCGGAAGCGAAGGGGTGGACGCCGCGCGAAACGGCTGCAGCCCTACTGAAAATCGCAACGGAGCATGCCCAGCGGTTCAGGCTTGTGCCGGCTGAGCCGCCAAGGTGGCGAACGCGAAGAGGTATGTTCATCGCGTGTGCCATGCTCGTGTTTTTGCTGTGTGCAGCCATCGTTTGGTGGGGTGCTTAGATGACGATCAACGTTTCGCCCCCGGATACGGCCGTTGCCGCGGTCGTAGTGATGGCGTTGCCGCCTATACGTTAGATTGCGCAACGCTCGCCTAAGTTCATCCGGCCAGCGCCATGCCAACGGCTATGCCTATGCCCATCACCAGCCCTGCAGCGAGTTCCCGCCATATTCGACGGCAATGGCTAAGACCACCACTCGCTACGCCCACGTGCTGGACTCCGACCATTTTCAAGACTTAGACTTGCCCCAGAAATTCATCATGCCTTAGCCGCCGGCGACGGCAGCGCCGCCGGCCGAAATTGCCGCTGATGGCGGTACTCGAGCGCGATGGCGCCCCAGATCAGCCCGAGCAGCAGATAGACGTGGCGCCAGTGATCGATGTCGATGAAGGTGCCCAGCGCGATATTGCCGATGAAGGCGACATAGGCGCACAGAAGGTAGGGCTGCCACGGCCTGTCGCGCAGGAGAATGCGGAATCCGGCCGCTATGGTCCAGCAGGTCAGCGTCAGGAACGAGACGAAGCCGAGCCAGCCATAGTCCAGCAGCATTTTCAGCCAGATGTTGTGCGTGTCCTCGCCGAAAATCGTGCCGAAGACGAGCGGGCCGATGCCGAGCGGATGCTCCAGCGCCATCTGGAAACCGAAGATATAGCGGGCGAAACGGCCGAGGCGGGCGGTATCGTAGCTCTGTTCCAGCTGGGCGCGGCTGGAGAACATTTCCGAGACGCCCGGCAGCTGCAGGATGACGAGCGTCGCGATGACCAGCAGCGAAATGGCGGCGATGGTCATGACGACGACACGCAGCCGGAATTTTCCGCTGGCGCTCTGCAGGAACAGGGCGCCGGTGAGCAGGATCGCCGAAACGCCGAACATGCCCCAGGCGCCGCGCGAAAACGAGAAGAAAATCCCGGCGGTGATGATCAGCAGCGGCATCGCCAGCAACGGCATGCGGGAGACGGGGCCGGTCAGCAGGAGATGGAGCAGGTAGATGCCGGGCAGCACCAGGAACGGCCCGAACACGTTCGGATCCTGGAAGGCGCCGGTGGCGCGGTCGTATCTGGTGAAGATCTCCGCCCCCGGGAACGCATGGAAATAGCCGGCGATCCCGAGCAGCGAGGTCAGCACCGCCGACATCACATAGGCCCGGAAGATCACCCGGTAGAGATTTGGCTGGACCGATGTCACCGAGGCGAAGAACACCGCGGTAAACGCCAGGAACAGCGACACGGCGAGATAGAGCGGGGTGCCGGCAATATCCGACATCTGGGTCATCGCGATCATGCCGCCGATGTTCATGACCACCAGCAGCACCAGCAGCGGCGCCGCCGCGCGCGATATGCGCAGGCCGAACAGGGCCCACACCGCCATCAGCGCGACCATGTAGAGGTCGTATGGCGCCGGCTCGGCGATGACGAAGCCGGACAGGAAGACGCCGAGGAAAACCGCGCCCGACGCAATCAGCGCGATCAGCTTGGCGTTGACCGCGGCCGGCGACAGTTCATGCGCGACTGCGCTCAATAGGCATTTTCCGTATTGAGCAGCCGGATCGGTGTCAGGAACAGGATCCTCAGATCGAACAGCAGCGACCAGTTCTCGATATAATAGAGGTCGTACTCCGTCCGCATGCGGATCTTCTCGTTGGTATCCATCTCGCCGCGCCAGCCATTGATCTGCGCCCAGCCGGTGACGCCGGGCTTGACCTTGTGGCGTGCGAAATAGCCGTCGACCACCTCGTTGTAGAGAAGGTTGTGCGACTGGGCGGCAATGGCGTGCGGGCGCGGGCCGACCAGCGACAGCGAACCGAAAAGCGAATTGAAGAACTGCGGCAACTCGTCGATCGAGGTCTTGCGGATGAAGCGGCCGACGCGGGTGACGCGCGGGTCGTTCCTGGTCACCGTCTGCTTGGCCGTCGGGTCGGCCTTGTCGGTGTACATCGAACGGAACTTGTAGACCTCGATGATCTCGTTGTTGAAGCCATGCCGCTTCTGGTGGAACAGCACCGGTCCCTTGCTGTCGAGCTTGATGGCGATCGCGGTCGCCAGCATGACCGGCGAGAACACGATGATACCGATGATCGAGAAGACGATGTCGAAGGCGCGCTTGGCGACCGAATCCCAGTCGTTGATCGGCCTGTCGAAGATGTCGAGCATCGGCACCGAGCCGATGTAGGAATAGGCGCGCGGCCGGAATTGCAGCGCGTTCGAATGCGCCGAGAGCCGGATGTCGACAGGCAGTACCCACAGCTTCTTCAAAAGCTGCAGGACGCGCGTTTCGGCGGTCAGCGGCAGCGATACGATCAGCATGTCGATACGGGCGATGCGGGCGAACTCGATGAGCTCGGAAACGGTGCCGAGCTTTGGATAGCCGGCGACGAGGGGTGGCGAGCGCTTGTCGCCGCGGTCGTCGAAGATGCCGCAGATGCGGATGTCGTTGTAGGGCTGCTTTTCGACGGAGCGGATCAGGACTTCCGCCGTCGTGCCGCCGCCGACGATGACGGCGCGGCGCTCCATGCGCCCGTCGCGCGCCCAGCGCCGGATCAGCTTCGACATCAGCAGCCTTAGGCCGAAGATCAGCATGAAGCCGACGACGAACCAGGTGCCGAAAACCAGGCGCGAATAATCTTGCGACATCTTCACGGCGAATGCCGTCAGCGCCATCAGGGCGAAGGTGCCGGCCCAGACCATCAGCAGACGGCCGAAATTGGCGAGCGGCCGCATAAACGAGACGATCTGGTAGCAGTCGGTGACATCGAGCAGCACCACGGCGAGCGACGAAGCGGCGGCGATCGCCAGCGGATATTGCCAGGCGAGATGGTTGAAGAAGCCGACATAGTAAAAATAGATGCACAGGCCCGACAGGAACAGCAGTGCGAATTCGACCATCCGCAAGACGCCGCTGACCATGATCGGCGACATGGTGTCGCGCCGGTATTGCGACGCCACCTGACGGGCGACGTCGTTCATGCCGCCGGGGCTATCGTCGCCGGCCGGGCCGTTGAAATTGCGCACCGCGTCTTTCGAAAAGCGGCGTTTGGGATCGAAGTCGCTCATGATGCATCCGCAAAGCTTCACGCAAGTGAATAGCGAAATAGAGCTAAGAAACCCTTGAAACAACAAATAGGTTTTGGAGAAGCTTTGAAGTCAGCGCCGTTTTGGGGTTAGCGCCCATTTCGGGTTAGCGCTTGAGCGCCGCGAAATAGGCCGTCTCGATCGCGGCGGCCATCACGTCGGCGCCGAATCGCGCCTTGAGGTCGGCGGTATCGGGCATCAGCCTGCCATAGGCATCGGGGTCGGCCAGCGCCGCGCTCATCTTGTCGGCAAGCTCGCGCGGATCGGGCCGGATCAGGGCAGGGGAGCCGGCGCCAAAAATTTCCGGGATGCCGCCGACGCCGGTGGCGATCATCGATTTGCCGGCGGCGAGCGTCTCCAGCACGATGTAGGGCATGGCTTCCGCGCGCGAGGGCACGACGACTAGTTCGGCCAGCGCGAAGGCCTTGCGCGCCGGCATCGGCGGCAGGAAGCGCATATGGCCTTCGAGCCCGAGCCGCTTCACTTGCGCATGGTAGCGCGGCAGGTCGTCGCCGTCGCCGACCATCACCGCTTTCACCGGGCGGCCGAGCCGCGCTCCGGCAAGAACCAGCGCATCGATGAAGATGTCCGGTCCCTTGAGGTCGCGCATCATGCCGATATAGAGGGCATCGGCCGCGTTCGGCTCGGCTCGCACCGGCTCGAACTCGGCGGCGCTCAGTCCGTTGTAGACAAGGTTGTTCGGGATGGGCGGTTCGCCGACCTTCCTGCGATAGGTCCGCCTTTCATAGTCGGAGACAAACAGAAGATGGTCGGTGAAGCGCGCCATGAACCGCTCGAGCGCGAAGAACAGCTTCCCCGTGGCGGTGGTCTCGTCATAGTGAAGAGAGCCGCCGTGCGGCGAATAAAGGCGGGCTACGCGAGACCTTGATGCCCGCAACAATGAGCCGAACAGGCGGGCATAAGCGCCACCCTTGGCGCCGTGCCCGTGGAGCACGTCCGGCCGCAATTCCTTGATGATCTCAAATGTGCGCCAGGCCGAGGCGAGGTCGCCCGGTCCGACATGCCGCTGCATCGGCGTGCGATGGATGCCGAGCGCCATTATTCCCTTCATCTGTTCGAACAGATGTTCCTCGAAGTCGCCGCCCGTCGTCGAATCGCAGACGATGCCGACGGCATGCCCGGCGGCGACCTGCGCCTCGGTCAGGTCGCGCACGTGACGAAAAATCCCTCCGACAGGTGAGCGAAAGCAGTGGACGATCCTGAGTGTGTCCGCCACGTGGTCTAGAACAGGCGTTCGCGAACATAGACCGTGTCGCCGGGCAGAATCGGGTCGGAGGTGGCAACGCGACCGGTCATGACCTTGCCGTTGATGTCGCGGGTGATGTCGACGCTTCCCTGGTTGGCGCGCGGGCTGAAACCGCCGGCGATGGCAATCGCCTTTTGCACGGTCAGGCCGGGAACATAGGAGTACTGGCCCGCAGCACCGACTTCGCCCATGATGAAGATCGGCCGGTAGCGGTCTATCTCGACCGAAACGTCCGGATCACGGAGATAACCCTGGCGTAGTTTGTCGGCGATCTCGCCTTCGAGTTGCTGTGCGGTGTGGCCGCGCGCCGGCACGGCGCCGACGAGCGGGATGGACAGATAGCCGGATTGGTCGACACTGTAGACGTTGGTCAATCCTTCCTGCTCGAATACGGTGACGCGGACCCGGTCGCCGGCGCCGAGGCGATAGGGCTGATCGAGCATTTTATGAAAGGCCGCCGGCGCCGGCCGGTAGCTGGAGCAACCGGCAAGCAATGACACGGCGAGCAGCGCACGGAACAGGGGAGCAGTGCTTTTCATGACCGGACATGTACCTTCGACTGGCCGCCGCTACACCGCGGCAAACGCTGGAGATCGAGGCCCGTTATCATCCGGTTAGGGTTAATGGCCGGTAAAGGCGGGCGGCCCAAGCGATGGCAACCGACAACAGACGGCCGGTTCCGGTGCTTTTAGCTGCCGCTTGCGCGTAAAACCTGAGAGGTGCTTACCGTAATATTAACGGCTGAGTTACCATATTTGTTTACGGTGTATACTGACTAAAATACCGGAGCAGGATGCATGTCCGTTCAATCCGCGGCCGCAGATGTCGACGTCGATCTCAGGCAGCTCTTTGCCAGCCTTGCGAGGAATTGGCTGCGCATTCTTGTCGTCGTGCTGGTTGTAACCGGCCTGGCGTTCGCGCTCACCTGGCTCGCCACGCCGCATTACCGGGCCGAAACCCGGCTTTTGATCGAAACGCGCGAATCGGTCTACACGCGCCCCGACGGCACCAATGACAACGACAAGCCTATACTCGACGAGGAAGGCGTGACCAGCCAGGTCGAGGTCATTTCCTCGACCGACATCCTCAAGCAGGTGGCGCAGAAGCTTGATTTGTCGCGGCTGCCCGAGTTCGACGAGACGGCGGATATGCCGGCGTTGAGCCGTCTGCTTGTCGTCGCCGGCCTGAAGAGCGACCCCAACGAGATTCCGCCGGAAGAACGCGTGCTGACGAAGATGCGTGAGAAGCTCAACGTTTATCGCGTTGAAAAATCTCGCGTTATCGTCATCGAATTCTCCTCTGAAGATCCCCGGCTCGCCGCCGCAATCCCGAACGCCATCGCCGACGCCTACATCTCCGTCCAGGGCAATGCCAACATCGAATCGAACTCCGCCGCAACCGACTGGCTGGCGCCGGAGATCGCCGACCTGTCGAAGCGGGTGAAGGACGCCGAGGCCAAGGTGGCAAGCTACCGCGCCCAGTCCGACCTTTTGATGGGCGGCAACAATTCGGTGCTCGCCACGCAACAGCTTTCCGAACTGTCCAGCGAATTGTCGCGGGTGCGGGCCAATCGCGCCTCGGCGGCAGCGACTGCCGACAGCGTGCGCAGGGCGCTGCAGAATGGCGGCTCGCTTGATGCGGTACCGGAGGTGCTGTCGTCCGGACTGATCCAGCGGCTGCGCGAGCGGCAGGTCGAGCTCAAGACCAACATCGCCGACCTTTCCACCTCCTTGCTCGACAATCATCCGCGCATCCGGGCGCTGAGGTCGCAGCTTGCCGATCTCGACCGCCAAATCCGCAACGAGGCGGAAAAGATCATGACAGGGCTGATGACGCAGGCGCAGACCGCCCAGGCCCGCGAAAACCAGCTTGTCGCCGACGTCAACACGCTGAAGGCCGCATCGGCGCGCGCCGGCGACCAGCAGGTCGAACTGGACGCGCTGCAGCGCGAAGCGACCGCCCAGCGCCAGCTGCTCGAATCCTACCTGACCCGTTATCGTGAGGCGTCCTCGCGCAAGGACAGCAACTATCCGCCGGTCGACGCCCGTGTCTTTTCCCGCGCGGTGGCGCCGTCCCAACCCTATTTCCCAAAAATCCTGCCGATCATCGGTGCGGCCTTCGTCGGCTCGCTGCTGCTCATGGCGATCGTGACGCTTCTGCAAGAGCTGTTTTCGGGTCGCGCCATGCGGCCGGCCGCCGGCGCCCGCTTCGAGCGGATCGAACAGGTCGCGATGCCGGTTGCCCACGAACCGCCCAATCACGAACCATCCGATCACGAACCGCCCGATCACGAGCTACCCAATCAGGAACCGGCCGATATCGAAGACCTTGGGGATCGGACGGCGGAAGTCCAGGCAGAGCCGCAAGCGGCTGCCGCGGCGCCAGCAACTGGCCCGGCAACTGGTGAGGACGTCGGGCCGGCGCGCCGCAGCCTTGGCGAGGTCGAAATCGACAAGGCGGTGGAGAAACTGATCACAAGCGGTGCGGCACGCGCCATATTCGTTTCGCCGGAAGGCGACGAGGCGGCCGCCTCGGCGGTGCTGGTGGCGCGTGAGGTTTCCGACACCGGCCTGCGCGTGCTCCTGCTCGATCTCACCGCTTCGGGCGCCGCCTCGCGACCGACGCTGGACAGCAGGCTTTTCCCGGGCATCACCGATCTGCTCGCCTCCGAAGCGCAGTTCAGCGACGTGATCCATGCCGATCTCTATTCGGACTGCCACGTCATTCCCGTCGGCAACGCCGATCCGGTTCGCGCCATGCGCGCCGCCGATCGGCTGCCGATCATCATGCAGTCGCTGACCACCGCCTACGATCTGGTCGTGGTCGAATGCGGACCCACCGACGCGCAAGGCATCAGCCGCCTTGTCGGCGAGGGCACAGAAGTCTTCCTGTCGCTGCTGGAGCCGAACGACGATGTGGCGCAGGCCGCGGTCGAGCTGATCGAGAGCGGCTATCCCGACCTGACGCTGGTGACGCCGATCGGCCATCAGACGCCAGGGACGCCGCTACCCGGACGGCGCTCCGCCGCCTGAGACAGTTCGATAATTCTCTTGAACGTTGTCGACCAGAGTTTGCAGCNTGCTGTCGGTTCCAAGCTGGAGCACCCCTCATCCGGCCGCTTCGCGGCCACCTTCTCCCACAAGGGGAGAAGGTGGAGCCAATCTCGTGCAGGCGCATCGCAGAAGATCGCCGATCCTGCCGGTGAAAATCTCGACAGGCGGTTCGGCCCGCTGCGCCGGTCCCAGAGGTCAGTCCAAAGACGCGGCATTGTGCCAGAGGCCGGCAAGTGTGCATGGCAGCCCATCATGAACGGTTGCGAATGAGCATGGTGACCACGAAGAAAGCGCCGACCGAACTGGTGATGATGCCGATCGGCAGTTCCTGCGGCGGCAGCAGCGTGCGCGCCAGAAGGTCGCTTGCCAGCAGCAGCACCGCTCCGAACAGGGCGCAGCTTGCAATCAGGCGCAGATGCAACGGGCCGGCCAGGGGCCGGGACAGATGCGGGATCATCAGCCCGACGAAACCGATGACACCTGCGACCGAGACCAGGATCGCCGTCGAGAAGGCAGCGACGAGAAACGCCGTCCTGCGCATCCGCACAACCGGCACGCCGAGGCTTTCGGCAGCATTCTCGCCGGCCAGGAAGGCGTCGAGCTTGCGATGGTTCCATAGGTCATAGGCAAGAATGGTGCCCGCGCCAAGAGCAGCCAGCCCGACATTGTCCCATCGCGCCAGGCCGAGCCCGCCCATCGTCCAGAACAATACCGAGTGAGCGGCGCGCTGGTCTCCGGCGAAGACGAGATAGTTGGTCAAGGCAATGAACATGAACGAGACGGCAAGCCCGGCCAGTATCAGCCGTTCGGGGCCTTGCCCCCTCACCCGCGAAACCAGCAAAAGCACGATGCCGGCTGCCAAAATGCCGCCGGTGAAGGCGGCAACCGGCAACGTCCAGATGCCGAAACGGTCGCCAAAAATGGTGATGACGGAAACAGCGCCGGCCGCGGCACCGGAGGACAGCCCGAACAGGAACGGATCGGCGAGATCGTTTCGGGTTACCGTCTGCAGCAGCGCGCCGATGACGCCCAGCCCGGCGCCGACACAGATCGCCATGATCGTACGCGGCAGCCTGAGATCGACGACAATCTTTGCAACCGGGATATTGCCGACCGGGATATTGGCGACCGAGCCGGGCACGAGGTCTCCGTCCAGCCCGGCCGCATGTCCGAGCGCAGCAATCACGTCGCTCAACGCTATGACCGTCGATCCATAGGCGATCGACAGCAGAGCAAGCGCGGCGATTGCTGCCGCTCCTGCTGCCATGGCCAATTCGAATGCCCTGTGGCGCAAGCTCAGAAGGCTTCCGGGTGCATCGCACTGGCGATCTTGCCGATCGCCTCGATGTTAGCCGGTCCGGGCGTCAGCTCGGCATAGCGCAGCGCGACGAAGCGCTCATTCCTGACCGCATCGGTCTCCTTCATTGCCGGATGGACTTTGAGGAAGTCGAGCAGTTTCCTGTAACCGCCGCCGTCCTGGTAGTCGAGCAGGATCAGGAACTGCGGATTGCGGGAAGCGACCGTTTCCCAATCCGTATTGCCCCAGCTCGTCTGCATGTCGGCCATGATGTTGTCGCCGCCGGCAGCGGCGATCATGGCGCTGGGGATCGCGAACTTGCCTGATGTGAAGGGTTTGTCTTCGCCGGAGTCGTAGAGAAACACCCGAGTCCTCGCGCGGTCGCCGACCTTTGCCGTGATAGCGGCGAGTTGCGCTTTCCAGCCTGAAACAAGTTTTTCAGCCCTGGCTTGCTTGCCGAAAATCCTGCCCAGCTTTTCGATGTCGCCGTAGAGCAGGTCCATCGAGGCGGCGGGGCGGTTGTTGTCGAGATGGACGCAGCTTTCCGTCAGCACCAGCGTCTTGATGCCGTGCGGCGCCAGCGTATCTGGCGTTACCTCGCCGCCCGGCTTCATGCCGTAATACCAGCCGGCGAAGAAGAAATCAGGCTCGACCGCGACCAGGTTTTCGAGCGTCGGGTATTTCGGCGCGAGTTCCGGGATCGCTCCCTGCCCGGCCTTGAATTCCGGACCGACCTTGTACCATCCGGTGATGCCGGTCAGACCGACGATCGACGGTTGCAGCCCCAGCGCGAAGGCCATCTCGGCCATGTTCATATCCTGGATGACGGCGCGCTTCGGTGCGGCGTCGAACGTCAGCGGTGTGCCGCAGCTGTCGACTGTTACCGGGAAAGCGAAGGCGGTCTGGGCAAGCAGCAGGGAGGCAAAAGACAGTGCGAGGCGTTTCACGGATGTTGCTCCTTGGTTAGATCAGAAGAGGCACGGTTCGGGACTTCGAACACCGTGAGTTCGCGGTCTTCGGTCGGATGGCGCAGCCGAAGCACCTCGACGCCGAAAATCTCGCGGATCAACTGCTTGGTCAGCGCCTCGCGCGGACCGGCGAGTGCCTGCAGGCGGGCCGCGTTCATCACCGCGACCCTTGTGGCAAATGGCGTGACCAGCGACAGATCATGCAGCACCGCCACGACGGTCATGCCAAGCTGCGATACAAGTTCGAGGAGTTCGCTGCGGGCGCGCGGATCGAGATGATTGGTCGGTTCATCGAGGAACAGGATTTTCGGCTCCTGGGCGCGCGCGCCAGCTGGGCGCGTTGCCGCTCACCACCCGACAGCGAGCCGATCGTGCGGCCGAGCAGCGGCAGCAGGCCGGTTCTGCGAAGCGCTTCGACGACGACGTCGCGTTGCTCGCTCCTTCGTCGCCAGCCGGCATGCGGGACCCGCCCAAGTCCGACGTAGTCGATCACGGCAAGCCGCGGATCGGGCTGATCGGTCTGGCCGACGACCGCCATGTGCAGCGCCCGCTCGGCGGCCGGAAACGTCTCCAGCCGGCGTCCGGAAAATCTCACATCTCCCGCGCTCGGACGCAGCGTGCCGCATAGCATGCGCAGCAGCGTCGTCTTGCCGGCGCCGTTGGGGCCGATGATGGCGAGGCGGTCTCCCGCCGCGACCGAAAGGCTGACCGCACTGACCAGGCGCTGGCCATTCGCCGTGGCGCTCAGTTCACGCGCTTCAAGAAGAGGCTGGCAGGCGTCCAACTTACCGTCACTTTCTCAAATGGCGACGGAAGGAAGCTGGACCGGCCGACAAGACCGATTCCACGTCTCCTCCCGGCACACCCCGTCCGGTCAACTCGTGCGATGGCAGGTCTCCTGGCTCGCGGGTCCTTGCGCCATCCTGCCTTCCCAGCCTTGGCCAGTGGCATTTCGGATTTTGCTCGCCGCTTACAGTTGCGGGGGCAGCCACGGCCTCGATCCGAAGATCTCACCGTGTTCCCTTTTCACCCCTCGCCTTTCGGCTTGGGGACCATCAGTCAGCCACCCTAGTTTTCCGCCAATCCCAGCGCAATAAATTTCCGGGTTCCGGAGTGCCCCGCGAGCAATGGTCTTGTCAGAACGAGCATACCGAATCTCGTAATGTAATAACGTTACCAGTTAAAAGACAACGCCTGCGCCTGTCAAGCCCTTCGCCCAACGCTTTCGGCTTGCCGATCACCGTCGCATTGCGCGGTGCGCAATTTCGATCAAACTGCCTCCACCAGTAAGCGATACCATGACTTGGCCAATGCGCAGTCCCACAGCAAGGAGCCATATGAACCCGACCGAGAAAGCGCTGTGGTTCGTCGAAAGCCATCTGCCGGAGGCCATCTCGCTCGACGATGTCGCCAACAGCAGCGGCGTGTCGCGCTTTCACGTGACGCGGGCTTTCGCTGCGGCGACCGGCCGTTCGGTGATGGGCTACCTGCGTTCTCGCCGGCTGACCGAGGCGGCGCGCAGGCTCGCCGCCGGCGCACCGGACATCCTCTCGGTCGCGCTCGACGCCGGCTATGCCTCGCATGAGGCTTTCACCCGTGCCTTCCGCGACCAGTTCGGCACCACGCCGGAACTGGTGCGCGCGCAAGGCTCGCTCAAAAACCTCGATCTCGTGGAGCCGATCCTGATGGACCAGTCCTTCCTCACCAATCTCGAGCCGCCGCGTTTCGAAACCAGCCGGCCGTTCCTCATCGCCGGTCTCGGCGAGCGCTACAGCTGCGAAACCAGCGCCGGCATCCCGATGCAGTGGCAGCGGTTCGGCCCCTATATCGGCAACATTCCAGGCGAGGTCGGCGACGTCGCCTATGGGGTCTGCGTCAACGGCGACGATGCAGGCAATTTCGACTATATCGCCGGCGTCGAGGTGTCCGATTTTTCGGACCTGCCGAAGGAGTTTTCGCGCGTACGCGTGCCGATGCAGAAATACGCCGTGTTCGCCCATCGTGGCCACATCTCGACCATCCGCCGCACGGTCAACACGATCTGGAACAAATGGCTGCCGGCCTCCGGGCACAAGATTGCCGACGCGCCCGAATTCGAGCGCTACGGCCCCGAATTCGATCCGCGCAGCGGCAATGGCGGGCTGGAAGTCTGGATACCGGTCGGGTGAGGAAGGGCCAGTTTTCAACTTGTATTGGAGACTAGTGTCGAGGCGCTCCGCCTTATCTTGCCTACTCCCCTTGTCCCACAAGGGGAGTAGGGAAAGACGCTACAACTCCAGGTTCCAGTTCTGGCCGACCAGATCCTTGCCGAAGGCGTGGTGGCGTTCCTGATTGGCCAGCTGGAACCCGGCCGCCTCGTAGATGCGGCGCGCTGAGGTGAGCACGTCGTTGGTCCACAGCGTCAATGTCTTGTAGCCCTTGGCACGGGCAAAGCCGATGCATTCCTCGACCAGCCGCCTGCCGATGCCGAGACCGCGCGCCGAGGGTTCGACGTAGAGCAGGCGCAGCTTCGCCACCGCGTCCGACTGGCGCACGACGAAGACCGAGCCGACGACTTCCCCTTCCCGCTCGGCGATCCAGCTGCGTTCCCATTTCGGATCGTAGGATTTGGCGAAAGCGCCGAGGATTTCGGCGACCAGCGCCTCATAAGTTTCGTCCCAGCCATATTCCTGCGCGTAGAGCAGGCCCTGGCGATGGATGATCCAGCCGATGTCGCCGACCTGCAAGGACCGCAGCATGTAAAGGACCTTGGGCTCTGCACTCTCCCCCAGTAGGCGCTGCACCGTCTGCATCGCCTTGACCAGCCTGTCCTGTCCCGGTGCGGAAAGCCGCTCGAGCAGGGCCGCGACCTGATCGTGCGAACCCTGGTTCAGCGGCGCGAACGCCGCTCTTCCCGCCGGCGTCAGCGCAATCGACGAGCGCCGCGCATCGGCTTGCGTCGCCACGCGCTCGACCAGACCACGCTCCTCGAATTTTTTCAGCAACCGGCTGAGATAGCCGGGGTCGAGCCCGAGATCGCGCGCAAGATCGGTGGCGGTCAGGCCATCGCGATGCGCCAGTTCATAGAGCACCCGAGCCTCGGTCAGCGAGAAGGCGCTTTTCAGCAGCCCTTCATCGAGCAGCCCGATCTGGCGGGTGTAGAAGCGGTTGAAGCCCCGCACCGCATCGATCCGCTCCCTGCCGGGTTGATGATGAATCGTCATGGCATCCTCCTGCCAGCACAAGATCACCACTTAGTTGACTTAGTCAAGTATCAGTTCGAAGCAGGCTGCGGCTGTCGATCAGCTCACTCAGCGCCTTGACTCTCGCCAGCCACCGGCTTATCTCACCGCCACGTTAGCACTCGCCATTGGTGAGTGCTAAGCGTAGGTCCGGCGCCGCCGGACGGAGGAACTATTCTCACCATTCTCACCGAGGAATAAAAAATGGCAAAGTCGAAGTTCCGCCCGCTTCATGACCGCGTGGTCGTACGCCGGGTTGAATCCGAATCCAAGACTGCCGGCGGGATCATCATCCCCGACACGGCGAAGGAAAAGCCGCAGGAAGGCGAGATCATCGCCGTTGGTTCCGGCGCCCGCGACGAAGCCGGCAAGCTCGTCCCGCTGGACGTCAAGGCCGGCGATCGCATCCTGTTCGGCAAGTGGTCGGGCACCGAAGTCAAGCTCAATGGCGAAGACCTTCTGATCATGAAGGAATCCGACATCATGGGCATCATCGGCTGAATATCGGCCTCACCATCACTTAAATCCTAGGGCTCAATTCAAGCCCCTGCCAGGAGCTAAAAATGGCTGCCAAAGACGTAAAATTTTCTCGCGATGCCCGTGAGCGCATGCTGCGCGGCGTCAACATCCTCGCCGACGCAGTGAAGGTCACGCTCGGCCCCAAGGGCCGCAACGTCGTCATCGACAAGTCGTTCGGCGCACCGCGCATCACCAAGGACGGCGTCACCGTCGCCAAGGAAATCGAGCTTGAAGACAAGTTCGAGAACATGGGCGCGCAGATGGTCCGCGAAGTTGCTTCGAAGACCAACGACATCGCCGGCGACGGCACCACGACCGCGACCGTTCTGGCGCAGTCGATCGTCCAGGAAGGCCACAAGGCGGTTGCCGCCGGCATGAACCCGATGGACCTGAAGCGCGGCATCGACCTCGCGGTTAGCGACGTCGTCGCGACGCTGATCAAGAACGCCAAGAAGATCAAGACCTCGGAAGAGGTTGCCCAGGTCGGCACCATCGCCGGCAATGGCGATGCTTCGGTCGGCTCGATGATCGCCGAAGCGATGCAGAAGGTCGGCAATGAGGGCGTCATCACGGTCGAGGAAGCCAAGACCGCCGAGACCGAACTCGAAGTCGTCGAAGGCATGCAGTTCGACCGCGGCTATCTCTCGCCCTACTTCGTCACCAACGCCGACAAGATGGTTGCGGATCTGGAAGACGCCTACATCCTTCTCCACGAGAAGAAGCTCTCCAACCTGCAGGCCATGCTGCCGATCCTCGAGGCTGTCGTGCAGACCTCGAAGCCGCTGGTCATCATTTCGGAAGACGTCGAAGGCGAGGCCCTGGCCACGCTGGTCGTCAACAAGCTGCGTGGCGGCCTGAAGATCGCCGCAGTCAAGGCGCCGGGCTTCGGTGATCGCCGCAAGGCCATGCTGGAAGACATCGCCATCCTCACCGGTGGCCAGGTCATTTCCGAAGACCTCGGCATCAAGCTCGAGAATGTTGGCCTCAACATGCTCGGCCGCGCCAAGAAGGTGTCTATCTCCAAGGAGAACACCACCATCGTCGATGGTGCCGGCAAGAAGGCCGAGATCCAGGGCCGCGTCGCCCAGATCAAGCAGCAGATCGAGGAGACCACCTCGGACTACGACAAGGAGAAGCTGCAGGAACGTCTCGCCAAGCTGGCGGGCGGCGT